>NZ_JBIWOE010000012.1:0-224712 GCF_044767585.1 Streptomyces sp. NPDC101225 | reverse complement strand
AACAGTGATCTTGGTCGACACGGTTCTAGCAGGAGCTCCATCTCTGCTTCCTACGGCTTGACACACCAACCCCACGCCTAACTACACGGCGTTGGGTCTAGGTCGGCCGGGGTGTGGATCGGCCGGGGTGTGGGTCGGGTCTAGGTCGGCCGGGGTGTGGATCGGCCGGGGCGCGGATCGGATCTAGGGCGGCCGGGTGTGGGTCGGTCAGGGGCCGAGGCGGTCGGGACCCGGAACGGCCGGAAACCGGGTCGCTCGGGCGCCGAGGCGGTCGGGGTCCGGGTCGGCCAGAAGCCAGGCCGGCCCGGACCCGGAACGGCCGGAAACCAGGTCCGCCAGGGACCAGGTCGATCGGCGGCCAGGTCGGTGAGGGTCCGAGGCGGTCGGGACCCGGAACGGCCGGAAACAGGTCGGTCGGGGGCCGGGGCGGTCAGGGGCCAGGGCGGTCAGGAACCGGTCGGCCGGGGCCGGGGCGGTGAGGAACCGGGGCGGTCGGGGGCCGGGTCACTCGCCGTGGACGCGGGCGTGCAGGTGCATGTCGTGCCAGCCGTCGGGGTGGTGGAAGGCGCTGCGCTTCACGCCCTCCAGCGCGAAGCCCGCCTTCGTGGCGACACGGCAGGAGGCCTCGTTGGCTCCGGCGTGCAGGAGCTCCAGGCGGTGGAAGCCGATCGCGTCGAAGGCCCAGCGGGTGAGGGTGGCCGTGGCGCGGACGGCCACGCCCCGGCCACGCGCCGCCGCCGTCGTCCAGTACCCGATCTTCGCCAGGCCGTCGGCGAGCACGATGTCGCGCAGCGCCACCCGCCCCAGCAGCTGACCGCTGTGCGCGTCGGCCACGGTCCACTGCGCGATCCGCTCCCCCTCCCACTCCGTGAGCCACCGCTCGACCCAGCCGACGGCCTCGGCCTCGGAGCCGCTGGCCATCAGGTGCCACTGGTGCATCAGCGGGTCCTGGAAGGCCGCGTGCACGGCCGGGGCGTCCTCGATCCGCCAGGGCCGCAGCACCAGCCCGTCCCCGGTGGCCAGCACCGGCTGCGGTGAGCGGCGAAGGGTTCCGGGCGGCAGGACGGGGCTGGTGGTGTACGGCATGGTCCGCATCCTGCACGCGGGGCGCGGCAGGGCCCAACGGGTTTTCCGCGGCCGTAGTCTTGATCGTGATGAGACGAAGGCCACGCGTTCCGCCCCCTCCCCTGCCGCAGCGGCTGGGGATCGATCCGGTGCGGGTGCGGCTGCCCCTGGAGGGGCCGTGGGCCACCGCGCGGGAGTATCTGGTCGAGCGGCTGCGCGGCGCGGACCCCGGCGTCGTCGAGGGGATGCTGGCCGCGGGGAAGATCGTCGGGGCCGACGGCCGGGCCGTGGCGCCCGACGCGGCGTACGAGCCCGGCATGTTCGTGTGGTTCCACCGGGAGCTGCCCGCCGAGGTTCCGGTGCCGTTCCCGCTGGAGGTGGTCCATCGCGACGAGCACATCGTCGTCGTCGACAAGCCGCACTTCCTGGCCACCACCCCGCGCGGCAGCCACGTCACCGAGACCGCGCTCGCACGGCTGCGCAGGGAGCTGGACCTCCCGGCCCTGGGCGCCGCCCACCGGCTGGACCGGCTCACGGCCGGGCTGGTGCTGTTCACGGTGCGCCCGGAGGAACGCGGCGCGTACCAGGCCCTGTTCCGCGACAAGCGGGTCCGCAAGGAGTACGAGGCGGTGGCGCCGTACGATCCCGGTCTCGTCCTGCCCCGCACCGTGCGCAGCCGCATCGTGAAGGAGCGCGGGGTGCTCGCCGCGTACGAGGTGGAGGGCGAGCCGAACGCCGTCAGCCGGATCGAGCTGACGGAGCACCGGGACGGCGGGCCCGCGCGCTACCGTCTGCTCCCCAGCACCGGGCAGACCCATCAGCTGCGCGTCCACATGAACGCACTCGGCGTGCCCATCCTCGGCGACCCCCTCTACCCCGTGGTGACGGCCCCCGTGCCGGTCGGCGACTTCCGCCGCCCCCTCCAACTGCTGGCCCGCGCACTGACCTTCGCCGACCCGGTCACGGGCGTGGAACACCGGTTCCGGAGCGGGCGGGTGCTGGGGGCGTGGGGGGCTTACGAGGAGTGGGCGGCCGGTCGCTGACCAGGGCACTCCGATCTCCGGAGATGACAAATGTCGCGCGTTTCCCATCAGTTCACTCGTACAGCTATGAATGAATCAGAGTCAGCACTTTCGGATCGATGCCACACATGACAACATTTCAACCAAGTGCGCCCCTCATGTGCCGTCATACGCTCCTCTTACGCTCCTTCACGAGCACCGGGGACGCACGCACGCTGGGAGTACAGCCAGAAGTAGGACGTTCTTGCGGAGGCTCGGGTCATGGCATCAAGTCGCGTTGAGTTCGCGGTAGCAACCCCGGACATGCCGACTTGGGAGGGCTCTGGGAAACAGGCTGAGGAACGTCTGTCGGGCATATGCGGAATTCAGGAAGCGCCGCGTCAGTCACACCACTTATGCAGCGTGACACCGGATGAAGCCGAATTACTCGCCGGATATGCGGGCCGGGGTCGTATTCCGAGGTAACACCGGAAATTCCCATATGAGACCGCCGTCATGGCTGCTCGGAACAGCGGACAACACCAGGTGCCCAGTCTCGCGGCTCATGGCCCGCGCCGTGTGCGGCCGCATCGCCATGAGCCCGTGCGTACAGCGCTCGGCACGCAGTTGGCAAGGCTCCGTTCGACCGGTTCCGTCAGCAGGCCCAGTTCGTGCGGTGCAGAAGGACACCGTCACCCAACAGGAGGCAACCGTGTTGGACACCTTCCAACTCCCCGCGTTCTACATGCCGTTCAAGGCCACGGTGAACCCGCATCTGGAGTACGTACGACCCCGGGTCCGGGCCTGGGCCTGGTCGTTGGGCCTGCTCGAACCCCAGCACACCGATTCGCATCACGGCGGCTGGAGCGCCGAGGTCTTCGACCGGGCGGACTTCACCCTGTTCACCGCACTGACGTACCCGCACGCCTCAGCCCGGGAACTGGAGCTGCTGTCCAGCTGGCACAGCGTCATCTGGTGCCTCGACGACGTCTTCCTTCCCTGGTGCGAAGCTCTGGGCAGCCGTGAGCGCATCCTGGACCGCATCGAGCGGCTGATGAGCTTCCTGCCGGTCACGGCCTACGGCTCGGGCCCGGCTCCGCAACACCCGCTGGAAGGCGCCCTGTTAGACCTGTGGCAGCGCACCGCGCCCGAAGCCTCCCGCTCATGGCGGGTTCTGTACACCAGGTCCGTACGGCAGTTCCTGGACGCGTCCCTGTGGGAGGCGGACAACCTCACCCGCGAGCGATACCCCGATCTCATCGAACAGATGGAGATGCGCCGCCACTTCGGGGCCGCAGGGTGCAGTGCCCTGCTGATGGAGCACTCGCTGGGCTGGGAGATAACCGACGAGATACGCGCGACCCGCCCCTTCACGGTACTGATCGACGCGTTCCGGGACACGGTCGACCTGCACAACGACATCGTGTCCTACCCCAAGGAGGTCCGCGAGGGCGCAGCCAGGAACAACATCGTGCAGGTGGCGCAGGAGCTGTACGGCATCCCGCTCCACGAGGCGGTCTCCCTCGTCGACCGCATCCTGACGGGGCGGGTCAGGACACTCGCCGAGACGGTGCGTTCCGACCTCCCGCAGGCACTGCGCGACCTGCGCGCGGACCCGGCCACCCAGCGTGCCGTGCTCCGGCACGCTGCGGCCATCCAGGGCTGGGCGGCGGGCTCCTACCACTGGCACCAGGACACCGAGCGCTACCGGTCCGTCGCCTGACTCCGGCGCCCGGCACAAGTCACCGCGCGGGCACCGGAGTTCACCTCACCCGGTCGGTCAGTAGCCGCGCCACCAGCGCAGGAGACGGCGCCAGGCGCCCAGCGGGCGGGCCGGCTCGGGGGTCGGCGGGGCCTGCTGGGCCGGCACCGGCCGGGGTGCCGCGGCGGCCGGTGCGGGCTGTGCGGGCTGTGCGGCGCCGACCTGCCAGTCGGTGCGCTGGACCGGCACGGACGCGGGCCGCGCCGTCACGTCCTGCTGGGGCCTCGGGTCGAAGCGGACCGGCAGTTCCACCAGGTGCCGGTTCAGGATGGACGCCCGCCAGTGCAGCTCGTCCTCGTCGCAGTCGAGCTGGATGTCGGGCAGGCGGTTCAGCAGCGCGTCCACGCCGACGTCCGCGATGGCGCGGCCGATGTCCTGGCCCGGGCACTCGTGCGGGCCACCGCTGAAGGCCAGGTGGGAGCGGTTGCCCATCATGTTGGCCGTCAGGTCGGGGCGGACCCGCGGGTCGACGTTGCCCGGCGCGATCCCCAGCAGGAGTCCGTCGCCCCGCCGGATGCGCTGGCCGCCCAACTCGGTGTCCTGCTTGGCGACGTAGGCGAGCTGGGTGCTGAAGGGCGGCTCGTCCCAGAGTGACTGCTCGACCGCCTGGGGCACCGTCATCTGCCCGCCGTTGAGCTGGGCGCGGAATCCGGGATCCGTGAACACCAGCCGCAGCACGTTGGCGAGGAGGTTGGCCGTGGCCTCGTAGGCGGCCATCAGCACGACGCGCAGGTGCTGGCCGACCTCCTCGTCGGTGAGCCGTGCCGAGTGGTTGATGAGGTGGCTGGTGAAGTCGTCCTCGGGCTCGGCCCGCCGGCGGGCGGTGAGCCGCATCAGGACGTCCATGATGTACGCGTTGCTCGCGATCGACGTCTCGGTGCCCCTGAGCATGTCGCGGGCGGCATGCACGATCCGGTCGTTGTACTCGTCGGGCATGCCGAGGATCTGGCACATCACCGCCATCGGCAGATGCTCGGCGAACTGGCTGACCAGGTCGGCCCTGCCCTCCTCGCAGAACTTGTTGACGAGGTGCTGGGTCGATCGGTTGATGTGCCGGCGGATGCCCCGGTGGTTGATCGTCGACATGGCGCCCGTGACCGCACCGCGCAGCCGCAGATGCTCGTCGCCCTCGGCGTGGCAGCAGATGGGCTGCCAGGCGACGAGCGGCATGAGCGGATGATCCGGCTTGATCGTGCCGTCCTGGAGCGCGGTCCACTGCCGGGTGTCACGGCAGTACTGCGAGGGCGTGCTCACCATATGCAGATTCTCGCTGTGCCCCAGCACCACCCAGATCGGCACGTCCTCGTGCAGCAGCGCCGGTGCCACGGGGCCGTGTTCTTCGCGGAGCTTCTCGTAGACGGCTCCCAGGTTCTCCGCCTCGGGGCCGTACAGCCGGCGCAGCCCGCCGGGGCCGATGCCGTGCGCGGGGCAGCCGGGAGGCGGTCCGGCCAGGGGTTCGTCCGTACCGGTCGGGGAGAGGTGTTCAGGCGTCACGATGGTCGCTCCGAAGCTGAAGTTCTGAAGGTGATGGCGATGGGGATGGGGATGGGGAGGTCGTACGGGACGGAAGCCGGCACGCTGGCACGGCACGGCACGGCACGGCGGCACGGCGCGGCGGGTCGGGTCGGGTCGGGTCGGGTCGGCGGGACGCCTACGTGGCGGCCTTCGCCCTCGCCAGCGAGTGCAGGAAGCGCAGCAGGGTCATCAGGACGTCACGGCTGGAGGCCCGGCGGCGTGCGTCGCACTCGATGATCGGGATCTCCGCGGGCAGGTCGAGGGCGCTGCGCAGGTCCGCGATGGGGTAACGGGGCGCGTCCGGGAAGGAGTTGACGGCGACCACGAAGGGCACACCACGCTCCTCCAGGCGTCCTATGACGTCGAAGCTGACCTCGAGGCGGCGGGTGTCGATCAGCACCACCGCGCCGAGCGCGCCCTCGAACAGCCCGTTCCACAGGAACCAGAAGCGCTCCTGGCCCGGGGTGCCGAAGAGGTAGAGCACCAGCTGGTCGGTGATGCTGATGCGGCCGAAGTCCATCGCCACGGTGGTGGCCGTCTTGGAGTCGGAGCCGTAGTTGTCGTCCACCCCGACGCCGGCCTGCGTCATGGTCTCCTCGGTGGTCAACGGCCTGATCTCGCTGACCGAGCCGACCATCGTCGTCTTGCCGACTCCGAAGCCGCCCACGATCACGATCTTCACCGCGGCCTGGGCCGTGTGCGGCAGATGATCCTCCGTGCGTGGTCCGGGGATGGTGTCAGAGCCTTTGAAGTCCATGCATCACCGCTTCGAGGAGGGAACGGTCGGGGAGCGCCTGCCGGACGATGGGGGCGCGCGCCTGCACCAGCTCTGCCGCCAGCATGTCGGTGAGCAGCACGGTCACCACGCTGAACGGCAGGCTCAGATAGGCCGAGAGCTCGGCCACCGAGAGGGGTGCCGTGCAGAGCCGGAGCATCGCCGTCTGCTCCGGCGTGGCCGAGGGCGGGGGGTCCGCGCGCGCCACGATCAACGTGACCAGGTCGATGTCCGCACGCTCGCCGTCCGGTCCGGCGACCACGTAGAGCCGCTCCGGGGCCTTGGCGTCGCCCTCTTTGGCGGGTTTCGGTTTCGGGGGTGGTTCTGCGTTGTCCTGACTGGGGTATCGCCGCCGGCGTTGCGGAGGACTCATACGGTCTGCCCGTTGCGGCGGGGCGGGCTGGTGAGATGGGCCCCGATACGTACGACCAGGTCGCGCATGCGGTTGCTCATCAGGCCGGGTTCGGCGACCACGTCGGAGAGGACGGCGAGATAGGCGTTGGCCCCCGCGGCCATCAGATAGAAGTAGCCTCCGTTGATCTCGATGATGACGAGCTTCATGCGGCCGTCGCTGCCGGGGATCTCGTGAGCCACGGCACCCGCGAGGCTCTGCAGTCCCGCGCAGGCCGCGGCGACGCGGTCGGCCGCGTCCGGATCTCCCCCGTAGCGAGCGATGCGCAGGCCGTCGGCGGAGAGCACCACGATCATCTCGATGCCCGGTACTCCGTCGGCGAGATCCTTGAGCATCCAGTCGAAGTTGGCTCGCTGCTGGATCACTTGTGGTCCCTCTCGTCGTCGGCCTCGATGCGGGCCGGCTCGGTGGTCGGCTGGGTGAATGCGGTCGGGTCCGGGTCGCCCTTGAGCCCCTCCCAGAACGCCTCGACCCACAGCCCGGGTTCGGGTTCCTTCTCCTCCGGCTCGGGTTCGGGCACGGGGGACGCCCAGGAGGGCCGGGCCGCCTGGGCCTCGCGCTCCGCCTCCTCGGCCGCGGCCTGTTCGGCCAGCCGCTGGCTGAGCGGGACCTTGACCCGGCTGCGCCGCTGCGGCAGACCGCCGGCGGTCCATTCGGTGACCTCGGGGACCTCGTCCTCCATGGACACGCCGGCGGGGATGCGCGGGCTGGTGGGACGCCGCCGCTTGGGAGCGCGCTTGGGCCCCTCGATGCCGCCGACGTCGAGCTTGGGCGCGGAGGTGGCGCCGACGCCGTGGGCGAGGCCGGGCGCGGGGTCGCTGGTCATCATCACGCGCGGCACGACGAGGACGGCGCGGACGCCGCCGTACGCCGAGGCCCGCAGCGAGATCTGCATGTCGTACGCCTTGCACAGGCGGCCCACGACGGCGAGGCCGAGGCGCGGGGACTCGCCGAGGTCCTGGAGGTCGACGCCGGCCTGGGCGCGCTCCAGCATGCCCTCGGCCCGGGCGCGGGCCTCCTCGCTCAGGCTGACGCCGGCGTCCTCGATCTCGATGGCGATGCCGGTCTGCACCTCGGTGGCGGTGACGTGCACCTTGGTCTGCGGGGGCGAGTAGCGCGTGGCGTTGTCGAGGAGTTCGGCGCAGGCGTGGATGACCGGCTCGACGGAGATGCCGCGGATGTTGACCTTGGCGATGTTGTCCAGCGAGATGCGCCGGTACTCCAGGATCCGGGACATGGCGCCGCGCAGCACGCTGTAGAGCGGGACCGGCTGCGGCCACTGGCGGCCGGGGCGGCCGCCGCCGAGCACGGAGATCGAGTCGGCGAGCCGGCCGATCAGCGCGGTGCCGTGGTCGATGCGCAGCAGGTCGTCGAAGACCTCGGGGTTACGGCCGTGGTCCTCCTCCATCTCGCGCAGTTCCTTGGCCTGCTGGTGGACGATGGCCTGCACGCGCCGGGCGATGCTGACGAAGGAGCGCTGCGAGGAGTCCCGCATGGCCTCCTCGGTGTCGACGATGTCGAGCACGCGCTTGAGCAGGGCCACCTGGGCCACGGGGAGTTCGCGGTAGGAGGGGTCGATGTCGCCGAGTTGGCGCATCACCTCTCCGGGCGAATTGCCCCCGCGCAGATAGTAGATGGCGGTCGGCGCGATCTCGTGCGCGAGACGGTGCATCTCCTGCTCGTGGCCGGCGACGCGCTGCTCCAGATACGCGGTGTGACGGGCGCTCTCCTCACGCAGGGTGTGCAGGCTGCGGCCGCGCCGGACCGCTTCGGCCGCCGTCGCGATCACCAGCAGCGTGGCGACGACACCGCACCAGACGACGGCCGCCCGGGCCGGCACGGTCACCGCGGCGGCGGCTGCCCCGGTCGCCGCGGCCATCACTATGGCCGGCAGCAACAGCACCCGCGCATAGGGGAGTTCACGGCGCCGGGGAGGGGATTGGACACTCACCATGTAGGCCCTCTGAGACGAATCGACGGGGAGTCGCACATATAGGGAACAAGCGCACGAATACATCTCAACTCGGTGCGCTGCGGGCGAGCTTAGTCCGACCGGATCATCGCCGTGTCATATTCAGCAAGCGCCTGAAACGGGCCACACCCGAGGAGTACTCTCAGCCCATTTACACGCTCAGGGATCACTCGAACACCGTGCGTCACACGGCATGGCCGTACGAGAACACTCACCGTGACGGGTGAAGATCAGATTCCGGCGATCCGCAGGGCCGCGTCCGCGGTGGCCTCGGCGAACGCCCGCACCGGGCGCCCGGGGTCGGAGCGGCGCACCAGGATCACGCCCTCGATCAGACCGAACACCAGGTCCGTCCGCAGCTCCAGCTCGCTCTTGGCGAGCGCGCTCCCGGCAGCCGTGGCGGCGAGCAACTGCCCGTAGGCGTCCTTGAGTTCGTCGCGCACGGCGTGAAAGCCCGCGAACCGCTCGGCGCGCACCTCGGGCAGCAGATAGAGGCCCCCGAGGTTGTGCGGGCCGCCGCACAGCAGCTCCACGTCCTGCCGGCACAGCTGCCACAGCCGCCGCTCGGGCGGGGTCGCGTCGTCGGCGAGGAGGTGGCGGGCGTACGTCAGCGAGGGCGTGACCGTGGACTCCAGCAGGGCGGCGAGGAGTTCCTCCTTGCCCGCGACGTAGTGGTACATCGAGGCCTGCCGCATGCCCGCGCGCTCGGCGACCGCACGCGTGGTGGTGGCCGCGTAGCCGCGGGTGGTGAACAACTCGGCCGCGGCGGCGAGCAGTTCGTCGCGCGGCTGCAGTCCGGTGTCCGGCCGCTGCGCCGCCCGCGGCCGGCCGACCCGGCGGCCGCCTCCTCCACCCGGCGTTCCCATGCGTTCGATCCTCGCACACGGCCGGCCGGGGGCGATCTTCGTGAGGGCTCGGTAACCACCCCGCAACGCACGGGCAACGCCCGCGACCCGTCCGCCTCCTAATTTCTGTCAAGCGACAGAAATACCCCGAGCCGCCTACCCCAGCCGACACCCCGGAGCCGGAGGTCCCGCGATGGCGACAGCCACCACGTACGGAGCCCGCGACCACGCACGCGCCCAGGAGGGTGCCCGTGCCGAGGCCATGCCGGTCGTCCCGGCCGCCGACTGGCCCGACCCGCCCTGCGCGGCGGGACACCTGGTGTGGGCCGAGACCGTGGCGGGCGGCAACTACACCCACCGGGTGCTGGCCCGCGGCACCGAGCTGCGCCTGACCGACCCGCTCGGCGACGCCTGCGCCCACCTGCTGCTGTACGCGGCGGAGCGGACCTGGGAGCGGCTGAACGTGGCCGACACGGTGAAGGTCCAGTGGAACGCGTATCTCGGCGAGGGCCGCCTCCTCCTGTCCGACCAGGGGCGGGTGCTGGCCTCCGTGGTCGCCGACACCTCCGGGCGGCACGACGCGCTGTGCGGCACCTCCACCCTCGTCCGCAACACCGAGCGGTACGGCGACGGCACCCCGCAGTCCGCCTCCCCCGCGGGACGCGAGCTGCTGAAGCTGGCGGCGGCGAAGAACGGCCTGGAGCCGCGCGACCTGCCGCCGTCGCTGTCGTTCTTCCAGGGAGTCGACGTGCGTGCGGACGGCGGTCTGGAGTTCACCGGCTCCGCCGGCCCCGGCGGCAGCGTCACCCTCCGCGCCGAACAGGACCTGACCGTGCTGATCGCCAACGTCCCGCATCCCGTCGACCCACGCCCCGACTACGTCAGCACCCCGCTGGAGGTCCTCGCCTGGCGCGCCGCCCCGACCGGCCCGGGCGACCCGCTGTGGCGGGCCACGCCCGAGGGCCGCCGCGCTTTCCTCAACACCGCCGAATTCCTCGCCGCGAGGGGGCTCGCATGAGCACGAGCGCACCGGCCGCCACGCGCACGGAGGTCGTTCCCGCCCGGTCCGCCTGGTCCTCCGTGGTCCGCGGCGGCCACACGCTGACCCTCACCGACCTGCACGGCAACCAGGCCGTCGACTTCCTCGTCTACGACGCCCACGACACGTCCGTGCGCTACAGCGCCCCCGACACGATCCAGGCCCAGGGCTCCGTCTTCCTGACGACGGGCAGTGTGCTCATGAGCAACGAGCACGCCCCGCTGATGACGGTCGTGGACGACGAGGTGGGCCGGCACGACACGCTCGGCGGCGCCTGCTCCAAGGAGTCCAACACGCTGCGGTACGGCCACCACACCTGGTCGCAGCACGCCTGCGTGGACAACTTCCTCGCCGAGGGCGCCCGGCACGGCCTCGGCAAGCGCGACCTCGTCTCCAACATCAACTGGTACATGAACGTGCCGGTCGAGCGGGACGGCACCCTCGGCATCGTCGACGGCCTCTCGGCACCCGGCCTGAAGGTGACCCTGCGCGCGGAGCGCGACGTGCTGGTGCTCGTCTCCAACTGCCCCCAGATCAACAACCCGTGCAACGGCTTCGAGCCGACGGCCGTGCGGATGACCGTGCGGGCCGACGCCGCGGGAGCCGCCGCATGACCTTCGACACCCTGCTCGTCGCCAACCGGGGCGAGATAGCCGTCCGGATCATCCGCACCGCCCGCGAACTCGGCCTGCGCACGGTCGCCGTGTACGCCGACCCGGACCGCACCGCGCCCCATGTCCGCCTCGCCGACGAGGCGGTACGGCTCGGGCCCGCGCCCGCGCGGGAGTCGTACCTCGACGCCGACCTGGTCCTGAAGGCGGCCAAGGACACCGGCGCGGGCGCGATCCATCCCGGCTACGGCTTCCTCTCGGAGGACGCCGCCTTCGCCCGCCGCTGCGAGGACGCCGGGATCGCGTTCGTGGGGCCGGCGCCCGAGCACCTGGAGCTGTTCGGCGCCAAGCACACGGCGCGGGCGGCCGCCGAGGCGGCGGGGGTGCCGCTGGCGCCGGGGACGGGCCTGCTGCCGGATCTCGACTCTGCCGTGCGGGCCGCCGGGCGCATCGGCTACCCGGTCATGCTCAAGGCGACCGGCGGTGGCGGCGGTATCGGCATGTCGGCCTGTCGATCCGTCGACGAACTCACCGATGCCTGGGAGCGGGTGCAGCGTGTCGCCGCCGCCTCCTTCTCCTCCGCCGGCGTCTTCCTGGAGCGGCTCGTCGAGCACGCCCGCCACGTGGAGGTGCAGGTCTTCGGCGACGGCACCGGCAGGGTCGTCACCCTCGGCGACCGCGACTGCTCCCTGCAGCGCCGCAACCAGAAGGTCGTGGAGGAGGCACCGGCACCGGGTCTCCCGCCCCGTGTGCGCGGGCGACTGGCCGCCTCGGCCCGCGACCTGTGCGCCTCCGTCGGGTACCGCTCGGCGGGAACCGTCGAGTTCGTGTACGACGCCGCCCGCGAGGAGGCGTACTTCCTCGAGGTCAACACCCGCCTCCAGGTGGAACATCCGGTCACCGAGGAGATCTACGGCATCGACCTCGTCGCCTGGATGCTGCGTCTGGCGCGCGGCGAGCCGGACGTCGTCCGCGAGCCGCGCGCCGCCCGCGGCCACGCGGTCGAGGCCCGTCTCTACGCCGAGGACCCCTCGCGCGACCACCGGCCCGGCGCGGGCCTGTTGACGCGGGTCGAGTTCCCGCCGGGCGTGCGCGTCGACGGCTGGGTGGAGACCGGCACCGAGGTGACGACGGCGTACGACCCGCTGCTCGCGAAGGTGATCGCCTACGGCCCCGACCGTGCCCATGCCGTGCGCCGGCTGGACGAGGCGCTGGCCCGCACCCGTGTCGACGGCATCGAGACCAATCTGGGCCTGGTGCGCGCGGCGCTCGCCGCAGGGGACTTCACCGCCGCCGAGCACTCCACGGCGACGCTCGCCTCCGTCTCGGACCCGACCCCGCGGATCGAGGTCGTCTCCGGCGGCACCCTGACCACCGTGCAGGACTGGCCGGGCCGCACCGGCCTCTGGCAGGTCGGCGTGCCGCCGTGCGGGCCGATGGACGACCGGTCGTTCCGGCTCGGCAACCGCGCGCTCGGCAACGCCGAGGGCGCGCCGGGGCTCGAATGCACCCTCCAGGGACCGGCGTTGAGGTTCACGCACCCGACGACCGTGTGCGTGACGGGCGCCCCCGCCGAGATCACCGTCGACGGGACCCCGGTCGCCCGGTGGGAGCCGGTCACGGTGCCCGCGGGTGCCGTGCTGCGGATCGGCGCACCGGCCGAGCACGGCCTGCGCACCTACGTCCTCGTCGCGGGCGGCCTCGACGTACCCGGCTTCCTGGGCAGCGCGAGCACCTTCACGCTGGGCCGTTTCGGCGGGCACGGCGGCCGGGCGCTGCGTACGGGCGACGTCCTGCACGGGGGCACGGTCACCGAGGGCGCCCCGGTGCCCCGACGGGACCGTCCCGCCTTCGGTGCCGTGTGGCACCTCGCCGCCGTCGAGGGCCCGCACGCCGCACCGGAGTTCTTCACCGAGGACGACGTCCGCGACTTCTACGCCGCCGACTGGAAGGTCCACTTCAACTCCGCCCGCACCGGCGTACGGCTGGTCGGCCCCAAGCCGCGCTGGGCGCGCGCGGACGGCGGTGAGGCGGGCCTGCACCCGTCCAACATCCACGACACGCCCTACTCCGTCGGCGCCGTCGACTACACCGGCGACATGCCCGTGCTGCTCGGCCCGGACGGCCCCTCGCTCGGCGGGTTCGTGTGCCCCGCGACCGTGCTGAGCGCGGAGCGCTGGAAGCTCGGCCAGTTGCGGCCGGGCGACACGGTGCGCTTCACACCGGTGTCCGTCGACGGCTCGCCGCGCCCGGCCATCGTGGACGGCGGCGTACTGGCCCGGGACGGAGACCTCACCTACCGCCGCAGCGGCGACGACAATCTGCTGGTCGAGTTCGGCCCGATGCAGCTCGACCTGGCGCTGCGCATGCGCGTGCACGCGCTGATGGAAGCGGTGGCCGAGGCCGATCTCGCCGGTGTCACGGACCTCACGCCCGGCATCCGCTCCCTGCAGATCCGGACGGACCCCGGCCGCCTGCCGCAGCACCAACTCCTGTCCCGGGTCAGGGAGATCACGGCCGCGCTCGCGCCCACGGACGAACTCGTCGTCCCCTCCCGCACCGTCCACCTCCCCCTGTCCTGGGACGATCCGGCGACCCGCGAGGCGATCGCCCGCTACACGGCGGGCGTCCGCGACGACGCGCCCTGGTGCCCGTGGAACATCGAGTTCATCCGCCGCGTCAACGGCCTGGAGTCGGTGAACGACGTCTACGACACCGTCTTCGGCGCGGAGTACCTCGTCCTGGGCCTGGGCGACGTCTACCTCGGCGCCCCGGTCGCCACCCCGCTGGACCCGCGCCACCGCCTGGTGACCACCAAGTACAACCCGGCCCGTACCTGGACGGCCGAGAACTCGGTCGGCATCGGCGGCGCCTACCTGTGCGTCTACGGCATGGAGGGCCCCGGCGGCTACCAGTTCGTGGGCCGTACGACCCAGGTGTGGTCGGGCTGGCAGCAGCGGGGCGCGTTCGAGCCCGGCTCACCCTGGCTGCTGCGCTTCTTCGACCGCATCCGCTGGTATCCGGTGGACGCGGACGAACTCCAGGAACTGCGCGCCGACATCACGTCCGGCCGCTTCGTGCCCCGTATCGAGGAGGGCACGTTCTCACTGGCCGGGTATCAGCGGTTCCTCACCGAGAACGCCGACTCCGTACGGGAGTTCAGGTCCCGGCAGCAGGCGGCCTTCGCCGCGGAGCGGGACGCCTGGGAGGCGGCGGGCGAGTTCGCACGCGCCGAGGCCGCCACCGCACCGCCCGCTCCCCCGGCGGAGGTGCCCGTCCCCCCGGGCGGCTGGCTCGTCGAGGCCGAGTTCGCGGCGTCCGTCTGGCAGGTGAACGTGCGGCCCGGTGACGCGGTCAGCGCGGGACAGCCGCTCCTGGCCCTGGAGGCGATGAAGATGGAGTCCAGGGTGCACGCACCGGCGGACGGCGTGGTGACGGCGATCCTGGCCGGGCCGGGCGACCAGGTCGAGGCGGGGACGGCACTGCTGGTCCTGGCCCCGGCGGCACGGTGAGACAGACCGAGGAGCGAGAGATGTCCGCAGTGACCCGAGTCCGCGCCGCCCACGCGCGCATCGCGGCCGTGGACCGCCCCGAGATCTGGATCGGTCTGCGCCCACGGGCCGAGGCCGAGGCGGAGGCCCGGACGGTCGACGCCCGGGTGGCGGCGGGTGAGCGGCTCCCGCTCGCCGGGCGCCTGCTGGCGGTGAAGGGCAACATCGACGTGGCCGGCCTGCCCACCACCGCGGGCTGCCCGGCGTACGCCTACCGGCCCGAAGCCGACGCGCCGGTCGTCGCCCGGCTCCGCGCGGCGGGCGCGATCGTGCTGGGCACGACGAACCTGGACCAGTTCGCCACGGGCCTGGTGGGCACCCGCTCGCCCTACGGTCCCGTCCGCAACGCCCACGACCCGGCCCGCATCAGCGGCGGCTCCAGCTCGGGATCGGCCGTCGCGGTGGCCCTGGGCCTCGTCGACCTGGCGCTCGGCACCGACACCGCGGGCTCGGGCCGGGTCCCGGCCGCCCTCAACGGCATCGTCGGCCTCAAACCGACCCGGGGCCTGGTCCCGACGGCCGGAGTGGTCCCGGCCTGCGCCTCGCTCGACTGTGTGACGGTGTTCGCCCGCACCCTCCCGGAGGCCGAGCAGGCGCTGTCCTTCATGGCGGCCCCGCCCGACCGGGAGCTGCCTCCGCTCCCCCGGCGCGCCCCGGGCCCGTGGCGTGTCGCGGTCCCGCCCCGCGAGCAGCTCGGCGAGCTGGACGAGGGCTGGGCGGAGGCGTACGAGGCGGCCGTGCGGCAGCTGGCGTCGGCGGGCGCCGACCTGCGCACCCTGGACCTCGCCCCGTTCACCGAGGCCGCGGCGATGCTCTACGACGGCGCGTTCGTCGCGGAGCGCTACACCGCCGTGGGGGCGTTCGTCGACACGTTGCTCGCGAAGGAAGGCGAGGCCGCCGGCACGCTCGACCCCACCGTGGCCGGCATCATCACCCGCGCCCGCGCCATCCCGGCCCACCGCCTCTTCGCGGACATGGACCGCCTGGCGGCCCTGCGCGTCCGGGCCCTGGAGGAACTCGCCGACGCGGACGCCCTCGTGCTGCCCACCACCACGGGCCACCCGACCCTCGGCGAGGTGGCCGCCGACCCGCTGACCGCCAACGCCCGCCTCGGCCGCTTCACCAACTCCACCAACCTCTTCGGCCTGGCGGCGGTGGCCGTCCCGGCCGGCGAGGTCGGCGCTCTCCCCTTCGGCGTGATGCTGATCGGCCCGGCCTTCTCGGACGAGCGCCTGACGAGGATCGCGGGACTGCTCCAGCCGGAGACACGGCTGGCGGTGGTGGGCGCGCACCTGACCGGACAACCGCTCAACCCCCAGCTGCAGGCCCTCGGCGCCCGCCTGGAGCGCACGACCGTCACGGCGCCTGTCTACCGCCTGCACGCCTTGCGGACGGCGCCGCCCAAGCCGGGCCTGGTGCACGTGGGCGAGGGCGGAGCCGAGGTCGAGACGGAGATCTGGCGCCTGCCGGCGGAGGGCCTGGGCCGCCTGCTGGCGGCGCTCCCCCGTCCGATGACGCTGGGCGGCGTGGAGCTGTCGGACGGCACCCGGGTCCCGGGCTTCCTGTGCGAACCGCGCGCCCTGGAGGACGCCGAGGACATCACACGGCACGGCGGCTGGCGGACCTACCTGAAGGACCGCTCAGGGCAGCGTCCTTAGGGGCGCGGGGAAGGGCGCGACCAGCCACGGCGCACCCGCACCCGCCGATCGGTCCCGTCACCCCACCGACGAGTAGGCCACAACCCCCCGCAGCAACTCCTCAACCGCCTTCCGCGCGGCCTTCCCCACGGTCGAGCCCTCCACGGAGGACGACGCCGCGGAGATCTGCCCCAGCACGTCGATCACCTGCTTGCACCACCGCACGAAGTCCCCGGCCGGCATCTCCGCCTCGCGGAGAACCTCGTCGAGCCCCTTGCCGCAGGCCCACATGTAGGCGGCCCAGGCGAACCCGAGATCCGGCTCCCGCTGCCCGACCCCTTCGGTCTGCGTGATCCGGAAGTCCTCCTCCAGCGCGTCCAGCCGCCCCCAGATCCGCACCATCTCGCCGAGCGCGGCCTTGGCCTTGCCGGACGGCAGCTTCGGGGCCATCGCGTCGTCGCCGACCCGGGCCTCGTAGACCAACGCCGAGACGCACGCGGCCAGTTCCGCGGGGGCAAGCCCCTCCCAGACGCCGGCCCGCAGACACTCGCTCGCCAGCAGATCCAGTTCACCGTAGAGCCGGGCCAGCCGCTTTCCGTGCTCGGTGACCTCGTCACCCCGCAGATAGTCCAGCTCGGTCAGCAGCGACACGATCCGGTCGAAGGTCCGGGCGATGGTGTTCGTACGGCCCTCGATGCGCCGCTCCAGGTGCGAGGTGTCCTTCAGCAGCCGGTGATACCGCTCGGCCCATCGCGCATGGTCCTCCCGGTCGTTGCACCCGTGGCAGGGGTGCGCGCGGATCGCGGTGCGCAGCCGGGCGATCTCGCGGTCGTCGACGGCCAGGGAGCGCTTCTTGCGGGCCCGCTCCGGCGGGATGTGCCCGGCCTTGGTGCGCAGCGCCGAGGCGAGGTCCCGGCGGGACTGCGGGGAGCGGGCGTTGAAGGACTTGGGGATGCGCATCCGCTCCAGCGCCTCGACCGGCACCGGGAAGTCCATCGACGCCAGCCGCTTGACCTGGCGCTCCGCGGTCAGCACCAGCGGGCGCGGCCCGTCGTGGTGCTCGAAGCCGCGATGGCCGTTGGACCGCCCGGCGGGCAGGCCGGGATCCAGCACCAGCGCGAGACCGGCGTACTTGCCCGTCGGCACATGGATGACGTCCCCCGGCTTGAGCTTCTCCAGGGCGACCGCGGCCTCGGCGCGCCGCTGGGCGGCGCCCTGCTTGGCGAGCTCGGTCTCGCGGTCCTTGAGCTCGCGCCGCAGGCGCGCGTACTCCTCGAAGTCGCCGAGGTGGCAGGTCATGGAGGCCTTGTAGCCGTCCAGGCCCTCCTCGTTGCGCTGCACCTGCCGCGAGATCCCGACGACCGACTTGTCGGCCTGGAACTGGGCGAAGGACGTCTCCAGCAGCTCGCGCGAGCGGTGCCGGCCGAACTGCTCGACCAGATTGACCGCCATGTTGTACGAGGGCTTGAAGCTGGAGCGCAGCGGATAGGTGCGGGTGCCGGCCAGCCCCGCCAGGTGCTCGGGGCTCATGCCGCGCTGCCACAGCACCACGGCATGGCCCTCGACATCGATGCCGCGCCGGCCCGCGCGACCCGTCAGCTGGGTGTACTCGCCGGGGGTGATGTCGGCATGCTGCTCGCCGTTCCACTTGACGAGCTTCTCCAGCACCACCGAGCGCGCGGGCATGTTGATGCCCAGCGCCAGTGTCTCGGTCGCGAACACGGCCTTCACCAGGCCGCGTACGAACAGCTCCTCGACGACCTCCTTGAACGTCGGCAGCATGCCCGCGTGGTGGGCCGCGATGCCGCGCTCAAGTCCCTCCAGCCACTCGTAGTAGCCGAGGACGTGCAGGTCCTCGGTCGGGATGGACGCCGTGCGCTCCTCGACGAGGGCACGCACCTTGCCGCGCGCCTCGTCGTCGTTGAGCCGCAGGCCCGCGTAGAGGCACTGCTGTACGGCCGCCTCGCAGGCCGCGCGGCTGAAGATGAAGGTGATGGCGGGCAACAGGCCCTCGGAGTCGAGCCGTTCGATGACCTCGGGGCGTCCCGGGGTCCACACCCGGGACCGCTGTCTGCGCTCCCGCTCGCGGTCGGCCTCCCGCATCGCCCGGCCGCGCCTGCGGTCCTGGTACGAGGGGCGGCTCGCCTCCATCCGGGCCAGGCGTGTGAGGTCGGGGTTGACGGCCTTCTTGCTGCCCTCGCCCTCCTCGAACAGGTCGTACATCCGCCGCCCGGCGAGCACGTGCTGGAACAGCGGTACGGGCCGGTGCTCGGAGACGATCACCTCGGTGTCGCCGCGGACCGTGTCGAGCCAGTCGCCGAACTCCTCGGCGTTGGAGACGGTCGCGGACAGCGAGACCAGCGTCACCGACGCGGGGAGGTGGATGATCACCTCTTCCCAGACGGCGCCGCGGAAGCGGTCGGAGAGGTAGTGCACCTCGTCCATCACCACATGGCCGAGGCCGAGGAGGGTCTGCGAGCCCGCGTACAGCATGTTCCGCAGCACCTCGGTGGTCATCACGACCACCGGGGCCTCCGAGTTGACGCTGTTGTCGCCGGTGAGCAGGCCGACCCTGTCCGCGCCGTAACGGCGGCACAGGTCGGCGTACTTCTGGTTCGACAGCGCCTTGATGGGTGTCGTGTAGAAGCACTTCTTGCCCTGCTGGAGAGCGAGGTGGACGGCGAACTCGCCCACGATCGTCTTGCCGGAGCCGGTGGGGGCCGCGACCAGCACGCCCTTGCCCGCCTCGAGCGCCTGGCAGGCCTCGATCTGGAAGGGGTCGAGGCCGAAGTCGTACATCTCGCGGAAGGAGGCGAGCGCGGTGGCCTGCTCGGCAGCGCGCCTGCGGGCAGCCGCGTACCGCTCGGCCGGGGAGAGGTCCTCTGTCATCGTGCTTTCGAGCGTACCGGGCCACACTGACAACAGGACGATCATTATCCGGAACCCGGTCCGTCAAACACCGGGAGGTGCCCACGTCACCAAGGACGGGGCACCTCCCGCGGACGTGTCCGGGCGGGACTCAGGTCACGTCGTCGTAGCCGTTGACCCGGTCCGTGCTCGTCTGCTCCGGCAGCGCCCGGCTGGCGGAGACCGTCTCGACCTCGCCGACGGCCTCGGGGGTGAGGTCCAGATCGGAGGCCTCGTCGTCGCTCAGCTCCGCGTCCGGGTTCGCGCGGGCCCGACGCCTGTCGTTGAGCAGGGCCACTCCCACCGCCATGAAGTACAGCACGACGATCGGGCCGGCGAGTGCGATCATGCCGAAGGGGTCGGTCGTGGGCGTCGCCACCGCGCCGAAGACGAAGACGCCCATCACCACACCGCGCCACCAGCCGGCCATCCTGCGGCCGGACACCATGCCCGCGAAATTGAGCATGACAAGGATCAGCGGCAGCTCGAAGGCGCCTCCGAAGATGAGGATCATCCGGACGACGAAGTCCAGGATCTTGTCCATCGGCAGGATGTTGGCGGAGCCGTCGGGCGTGATGCCGAGCAGCACCCGCATGCTGATGGGAAGGATCGTGTAGGCGAGCCAGGCGCCGGCCAGGAAGAGCGGTACGGCCGCCGAGACGAACCAGTACGTGTACTTCCGCTCGTGCCGGTGCAGGCCGGGCGCCACGAAGGCCCACAGCTGATAGAGCCAGACAGGGCTGGAGAGGATCACGCCTGCCATGAAGCAGACCTTCACCGTGGTGGTGAAGGGCGACAGCAGGTCGGTGTAGGCGATGACAGCGCAGGCGCCGCCCGTGGACTCACCCAGTCCCGTCTTGCAGCGGGGCACCGGATCGATCAGGAAGTTCATCAGATCCTGGCTGTAGAAGGCGGCCACGAGGGACACGACCGTGATCGCCAACATGCCCTTCGCGAGCCGGTTGCGCAGCTCGCGAAGGTGCTCCACGAGAGGCATCCGCCCCTCGGGGTCCTTCTCCTTCTTGCGGGCGGACTTGAGCACCCCACGTCCTCGTCTCGTGCGGCGGGCCGGATAGGTCCGGCCCTGCGTCAGCGCTTGGTGGTGTCCGTCGGCTCGTTGACCGGGCGCGAGCTGGTCACGTCGCCCGGGGACGCCTGGATCGTGCGCTGCGCCGAAGGCTGCTCACCGGTGGAGGCCGATTCGGCGGGGGCGTTGCCCTCGTCCTTCATCGCCTTGGCCTCGCTCTTGAGGATGCGCGCGGACTTGCCGAGCGAGCGGGCCATATCCGGAAGCTTCTTCGCGCCGAACAGCAGAACGACGACTACGAGGATGAGCAGAATCTCGGGAGCGCCGAGCCTTCCGAACATAAGTCTCTACCTTCTCACCGAGGCGGCTGGTTGGGATGCTGTCCGATCAGTCGGACCTGCGTCCGAACGGTCGTACTGACAGCGATCGTAACGCTCAGGGGTAAACCGGAGGCAATCCCCGTGCGTACTCCCGGTCAGCGATACGGGCCTCGTTCTCCGCACCGCGACCTGCAGCGTACCCGGCGCGGTGGCTCGTGTGACAGTGCGAAGTGTCCCAGAACGCTTTCGCTCCACGCCGCGCGGGGCCCCCTCGGGGCCTCACAGGGAGTCGGCGGCACGGGTGGCGCTGACCGAAGCCCGCTCCAGCTCCTCGGCGGCCCTGTTGATCCGGCGCGCCGAGTCGGAGACCTGCCTGCCGAGGCGCTGCGCCTCCAGGAAGACCCGGACGGCCAGCACACCGAGGACGGCGAGACCCAGGAAACCCACAGCTACCGCGAACATCGGCCAGAACATGGGGTCGAGCCTAGACGGTCCCGGGCGCTGCCCACACAGCACGCGGCAGAGGCTTCACATCCGCAATCCGCGTTGACAAAGCATGATCACATCCGGGTACCGTCGTCGCCGACCTGGGGGCCGAGGAGCACACACAGTCACCGTCGCCGCCGTCGAGCGGCGGCGGTCCGGTGTGCGCCGCCTCACCCCCGCCCATTCGATTTCCAAGGGGGAAATATGAATATCAGGCAGCGTTTCAGCGTCATCGCCGCCGGATCCGCGGCGCTCCTCGCGATAGCCGCCGGGGCTCCGGCCGGTGCGGCCACCATGTCGGCCGACTCCGTTCACCGTGGCAGCGTGGGTTGCTTCAACTACTCCTGGGGGGACGGAAGCGCGACGTACACGATCTACTACCACAACACCTGCAGCGTGAAGTCGGCCATCGCCGGCACCACGAACGCGCTGTTCAACAACAAGTGGTGCGCGAACGTCGCCGCGGACGGCAAGGGGCACACGGTGGTCTACAACAAGCCGATGACGTTCGCGTCGGCCAGGGGCGGCCGCTGCTGAGCACGCCCCGGACGCGGAGACCGGCGGGGCGGCCCCCGGCGGTCCTCCCGTAGGGATGTCCGGTGCGAGGCCACCGGGCCGGGGGGGGGGGGGCGGGGGGGGGGGGCGCCCCCCGCCCCCCCCCCCCCCCCCCCCCCCCCCCGGCGCTTAATGGGGCCCCCCGGGGGGGGCGGGGGGCGGGGGGGGGCGCCCCCGGGGGGCCCGCCGGTTGGTTTGGGGGGGGGGGGCCCCCGGGGGGGGGGGGGGGGCCCGGGGCCCCGCCCCCCCCCCGCCGCCGTCGTCCGCGCCACCGCCGTCCGACGCGGCGTGCGGCGGCGCTACCCGACGGTGGAGTGCAGCCTCAGGGTCCTGACGCCGCCGCCGGTCAGCAGCTCCACGATGCGCTCCCCGGCCGGCTTGCGGACCGAGGAGCCGCAGTCGGGGCAGGTGAAGGAGTAGAAGGTGGTGCGGCTCGTGGCGCCGATGGCCAGGCGCAGCGCACCGGCGGCCAGCTCGAAGCTGCCACGGCACTCCGGGCAGCCCGCCCTGAACGTCACCGGCGACACGCTTCTCATCCCGGCGAAGGCTGCCGCCACCGACACGTCCTGCACTCCAGACACCGACGACTCGCTCAAAGCTCCTGCTCCTCCACCTCGGGTCGTTCGCCTTCGGGCGCCTCGGCCGGTGCCGGCCCGCCCCACGGTTCACTCCCTGTCGTACTGCCCGTCGTACGCCGCCAGTGCCTCACGGGCCGCCCGGCGGGCGCTGTCGGCGAGGTCGCGCGGGGCGACGATCCGGCCGTCACGGCCCAGCCGCAGCGCCAGCCGCCGCAGCGAGGCCGGGTCGGGCGTACGCAGGCTGATACGCAGCCCGCCGTCCGGAAGCTCATCCGCACTGTCGTGCGGGTAGTACTCGGCGACCCAGCGGCCGCCCGGGCCGACCTCGACCACGACCTCCGGGTCCTCGGCGGCGGGCTGCACCAGCCCCTCCGACAGGTCCCGCAGCTCGATCTCGGGCGGCGCGGCCGGCTCGTCGAGGATCTTGATCTCGGCGACCCGGTCCAGCCGGAAGGTGCGCCGTGCCTCGGAGCGGCGGCACCACGCCTCCACGTACGTGTGCCCGACGCTGACCAGCCGGATGGGGTCGATCTCCCGCTCGCTGAGCTCGTCGCGCGCGGGCGAGTAGTAGCGGATCCAGAGCCTGCGGCGCTCGGCGATCGCCCGGTCGACGTCGGCGAAGACACCGCCCTCGGACTCGAAGGTCACCGAGAGCCGGGAGCTGGCGCCCGCCGCCTCGCCGGCCGCGGCCTCCACCTTGGCGGTGGCGCGCAGCAGCGCCTGCCGGTCGCCTTCGCGCAGTCCGGGCAGCGTGGACACCGCGCGGGCGGCCACCAGCAGCGCGGTCGCCTCGTCGGCGGCCAGCCGCAGGGGCTCGGCGGCCTCTTCGCCGAGGGCGGCGGCGTTGTGCCACCAGATGCGCTCCCCGTCGGTGTCGATGTCGAGCAGGTCGCCGCCGCGGAAGCTGGTGCCGCACATGGGCAGCACGTCGAGGTCGGAGACCAGCTCGTCCTCGGTGATGCCGAAGGCGCGTGCGACGTCCTCGACCCGCGCTCCGGGGCGCTCCTTGAGATACGTCACCAGCGAGAGCATCCGCCGGGTCTGGTCGATGGCGTTCGCGGGCCTGACCGGTTTTCCTGCCACTGTCCTGCTCCGCTCCCCCTCAGCCCTTGGCCACGGCCTGCAGCCGGTCCACCACGTCCGCACGCAGCTCGGCCGGTTCCAGGACCACCACGTCCGGCCCGAACTCCACCAGCCAGGCGTCCAGCCCGTGCCCGTACGGAATCTCCAACTCGTCCCAGCCGTCGCCGAGTTCCCGCACCGCGGTGGCCTTCGCCCGAAGGGGGTAACCCGCCCCCCGGCGCAGCCGGATCAGCGCGGAGCGGTCGGCGGTCTCCCCCGCCCAGCTCGCCACGGTCTCGCGGACGGTGACCACGTCGGGTACGGCGGCGCCGAACCGGCCGCTGCGGCTGCGCACCTTGCCGGTGATCCGCGAGAGCCTGAAGACCCGCTCGGCGCCCCGGTCGCGGTCCCAGCCAGCCAGGTACCAGTGGCCGCGCCAGCACTCCAGCGCCCACGGCTCGACATGCCGGGGCTCGGGGCGGGCGGCGGTGGCCTTGCGGTAGTCGAAGACGACCGGACGGCGGTCACGGCAGGCCAGCATGAGCGGTTCGAAGGCGGCCTCGTGCACCGGGATGCGCGGTTCCAGGGCGCCGTGGGCCTCGTACGGGTCGACGTCCTCGGGCAGGCCGGCCGCGCGCAGCTTCTGCAGGGCGCCGCTGGCCGCTCCGGCGAGCCGGGCCTGCTGCCACACCTTGGCGGCGAGCCCCAGGGCGGCCGCCTCCTCGGCGTCCAGGGTGATCGGGGGCAGGCGGTTGCTGTCGCGGCGCGCCAGATAGCCCGTCTCGCCGTCGAGGTTCTCCACCGTCTCGATGACCAGGCCGAGTTCGCGCAGATCGTCCTTGTCGCGCTCGAACATACGGCTGAAGGAGTCGTCGCTGCCCGCTGCGCCGTTGCCCGGCCCGAAGGCCTCGACGTAGGCCTCGATGGACTCACGCAGCTCGCGCTTGCTGAGCGGCCGCCGGGTCCCGAGCAGACACAGCGCGAGGTTCATCAGCCGCTCTGCCTTGGCAATGGCCATCGGCGCCCTTCGCCTCCCTATGGTGCTTGACGACGTTGACCGTACCGCCCCGAAGTGGCGTGGCAAAAGCCGAGGGCCCATGCCTGGACAGGCATGGGCCCCAGGTGATCGGGTCCGATCGGATCCGGGAGTCAGACCGCGACGAGGTCGACCACGAAGATCAGGGTCTCGCCCGGCTTGATCGCCGGGGTCGGGCTCTGGTCGCCGTAGGCGAGGTGGGCGGGGATGGTCAGCTGGCGGCGGCCGCCGACCTTCATGCCCTGCACACCCTGGTCCCAGCCCGCGATGACACGGCCGCCGCCCAGCGGGAAGCGGAACGGGGTGCCGCGGTTCCAGCTGGCGTCGAACTCCTCACCGGTGCTGAAGGCCACGCCCACGTAGTGGACGGTGACGGTCTGGCCCGCCTGCGCGACAGCGCCGTCGCCCTCCCAGATGTCCTTGATCTCGAGGTCCGCCGGGGGCTCGCCGCCCGGGAAGTCGATCTCGGGCTTCTCGATGCTCACGTCTTTCAGCTCCTGCTTGTCCGCGGAAAGGCAACACGCACAGTCTTACATCCCGGAGGGCTACATCTTCGCGAGGATGTCGACCGAGAAGACCAGCACGGAGTCCTTCTTGATGCCGCTGCCGGCCGGCGGATTGTCCCCGTAGCCCAGCTTCGGCGGGACGACGATGAGGACCCGGCTGCCCACCTTCTTGCCCGTCAGGCCCTGCGCCCAGCCCTTGACGACCTGCTGCAGGCCGAACGACGTCAGCGCCTTGCGGCTGTAGGTCGAGTCGAACTCCTTGCCGTTGTCCCAGAACACGCCCTTGTACTGCACCAGGACGCTGTCCTTGGCGGCGACCGCGTCGCCGTCGCCCTCGATGACGTACTTCGCGACCAGGTCGGTGGGTGCGTCCTTCTTGGGGATGTCGATCGAGGGCGCCTTGCCGTCGGTGTTCGTGCCGACCTTGGGCAGGCTCGCGTCGTTCTGCGGGACGTCGGTGCCCTTGGCGGAGCTGGTCGCGTTGAACGTGCTCTGGATGTCGGCGACGAACACCAGCGTGTCGGTGCCCTTGATGCCCGCCTGTGCGTTGCCCTCCTTGCCGTAGCCCCAGGTGGGCGGCACGGAGAACAGGACGCGGCTGCCGACCTTCTTGCCCGCCAGCGCGTACCGCCAGCCGTCGATGATGCTGCCCTGGGAGAGCTGGATGAGCAGGGGGGTCTTGCGGTCGTAGGAGTTGTCGAAGACCTTCGCCGTGTTCCAGACCTGGCCGAGGTAGTGGGCCTGCACATAGTCGTTCTCGGCGACCGTCCTGCCGCCTCCCGCGATCACCGTCTTCACCGCGAGCTGCTTCGACGGATCGCCGGAGCCCTTGGCGACGGTCGGCTTGGCACCGAACTTCGTCCCCGCGGTGATGGCCGGCAGCGGGCCGTCGACGATCTTCGGCGGCGGCGCGGCGGACGTGGCCGCGGCGGAGGGCGACGCGCTGTCGCTGGCCTTGCTCGAGTCGGACTTCTTGTCGTCGCCGCAGCCGGCGACGGTGACAAGTCCTGCGGGTACAGCGATGAGAAGGGAGCGTCGGCGCACGGTGGGGGCCTCGTATCGGTCGATCTTGTGAAGGGCGTGCGCGCAACTCTACGGCGTGAGCAGGGCGCCGCACTGGAAACGTACGGCGCCCGTGTTGCCTTCCGGCCTGTCACCGGAACGCGTTGCTCACATCCCGGCGATGAGCTTCTCCACCCTGTCGTCCACCGAACGGAACGGGTCCTTGCACAACACCGTGCGCTGCGCCTGGTCGTTGAGCTTGAGATGGACCCAGTCGACGGTGAAGTCCCGGCGCTGCTCCTGGGCCCTGCGGATGAAGTCGCCGCGCAGCCGGGCCCTGGTGGTCTGCGGGGGGACGGACTTGCCCTCGAAGATCTTCAAGTCGTTGCAGATCCGCGCTGCTTGCCCCTTCTTCTCGAGCAGGTAGTACAGGCCACGACGGCGGTGGATGTCGTGGTAGGCGAGGTCTATCTGCGCGACCCTCGGGTGGGACATGGTCATGTTGTGCTTGGCCCGGTACCGCTCGATGAGCTTGTACTTCATGACCCAGTCGATCTCGGTGCCGATCCGGTCGAGGTCCTCGGACTCGATCGCGTCCAGGGTGCGGCCCCACAGCTCCAGGACCTGCTCGACGGTGCCGGTGCGGATGCCCCGGCGCTCGCAGAAGTCCACGGCCTTCTCGTAGTACTCGCGCTGCACCTCCAGGGCGGAGGCCTCGCGCCCGCTGGCCAGGCGCACCTTGCGCCGGCCGGTGATGTCGTGGCTGACCTCGCGGATCGCCCGGATGGGGTTCTCCAGCGTGAGGTCGCGCATCACGGTGCCCGCCTCGATCATGCGCAGCACCAGGTCGGTCGCGCCGACCTTGAGCAGCATGGTCGTCTCGGACATGTTGGAATCGCCCACGATGACGTGCAGGCGGCGGTAGCGCTCGGCGTCCGCGTGCGGTTCGTCGCGGGTGTTGATGATGGGCCTGGAGCGGGTGGTCGCCGAGGAGACGCCCTCCCAGATGTGCTCGGCCCGCTGGCTGACGCAGTACACCGCGCCGCGCGGCGTCTGCAGCACCTTGCCCGCACCGCACAGCAGCTGGCGCGTGACCAGGAACGGGATGAGGATGTCCGCGAGCCGGGAGAACTCCCCGTGGCGTGCGACGAGATAGTTCTCGTGGCAGCCGTAGGAGTTGCCCGCCGAGTCGGTGTTGTTCTTGAAGAGGTAGACGTCGCCCGCGATTCCTTCCTCGTGCAGGCGTCGTTCGGCGTCTACCAGTAGCCCTTCCAGAATGCGCTCGCCGGCCTTGTCGTGGGTGACCAGCTCGGTCACGTTGTCACATTCGGGTGTCGCGTATTCCGGATGTGAGCCCACGTCGAGATAGAGGCGGGCGCCGTTTCGCAGAAAGACATTGCTGCTGCGGCCCCATGACACGACACGGCGGAAGAGGTACCGCGCCACCTCGTCGGGAGACAGGCGGCGCTGTCCCCTGAACGTACACGTGACGCCGTACTCGTTCTCCAGCCCGAAAATGCGGCGGTCCATGAGTGAACATTACGCCCGATCCCCTGAGCTGAAACGGGGTTCGGGCGCTCGGTTCGGATCATTTTCGGATGAAGCCGCAACGACTGCACCACCCGCGGGAGCTGCGAGGACCCGTCCGGTGGCCAGCAGGACCAACAGCGACACGCCGCCCGCCGCGCCCGGCACGGCGAAGCCCCACAGCGCCCCGCCCGCCTCGACGACGGGGCCCGTGAGGCCCGTTCCGACCGATGCTCCGACGGTGAAGGTCGTCACGAGCCAGGAGAAGGCCTCGGTGACCGTCCCGGCCGGCGCGTGCCGGTCGACGAGCACGAACGCGCAGGCGAGGACGGGGGCCAGGAAGAGCCCCGCGAGGGCCGCGAGCAGCACCATGGCGAACGGGCCGGGCAGCAGCGTGAGCGGCAGGTAACACACCGCCAGAAGGGCCACCAGGACCTGCAGTCGGCGGGCGGGCTCGCCGGTCCGGCGCCGCGCCCCGTAGGCCGTCCCCCCGACGAGCGCGCCGAACCCGAGCGCGGCCATCAGCCAGCCGTACACGGCGTCCCCGCCGTGCGTGTCGGCGTACGGCACCGAGGCCACCGCGATGGAGCCCAGCGCGATGCCGACGAACAGGAACGCGCCGAGCAGGGCGAGCAGCCCCCTGGAACGCAGGGCGCCCAGCCAGTGCGCCTCGCGCGGCGCCGAACGCCACGCGCGCGAGGGCGCCGACACGACCACGGAGAGGGCGCCGAGCACGCCCACGGCGTTGAGCGCCAGCAGGGCCGCCCGCTCCGACCAGAGCGAGACGCACAGGGTCACCAGCAACGGCCCGACCGTGAACATGACTTCCTGGGCCACGGCGTCCATGGCGTACGCGGTGTGCACCTGCTCCTCACGGCGCAGCACCGACGGCCACAGGGCCCGCAGCCCGCCCTCCAGGGGCGGCGTGAGGAGCCCGGCGGCCGCCACGCACGCGTACGCGAGCGGAAGCGGGTCGGTGCCCGAGAAGGCGAAGCCCGCCATCGCGAGGGCCGACAGGACGGCCGCGGGCAGCTGGACGCGCGGCTGGCCGTGCAGGTCCACCAGCCGGCCGAGGACGGGCTGCCCGACGGCGTTGGCGACGCCGTACACCGCCGCGAGGGCACCCGCCAGGCTGTACGAGCCGCCCTCGGCACGCACGAACAGCACCAGGGCGATCGCGGCGGTCGCGTTGGGCAGCCGCCCCACCAGCGTGCCCGCCAGCAGCCGGACCGCGTGTCTCGCCCTGAGGATCTCCAGGTATCCCGCGGCCATGTCCCGCCTCCAAGTGTTACGTATAACCCCGACTCCCATACGTAGCATGTGCGCTGTCCGCAGTCCAGACGACGGCCCCAGACGAAGAGAGCAGGCCCACGGTGGCACGCAGCAGCACGCGCCCGACCAGCCGTGACGTCGCGCAGGCGGCGGGCGTCTCCCAGGCCGCCGTCTCGCTGGTCCTGGGCGACAAGTGGCGCGGCCGCGTCTCCGAGGCCACCGCCGAGCGCGTACGGCAGGCCGCACGCGAACTCGGCTACCGCCCCAACCTCGCCGCCCGGAACCTGCGCCTGGGCCGCACCCGCACGGTGCTGCTCGTCGTCCCCGCGCTGACCACGGAGTTCTTCGCCGGCGTCTACACGGGCGCCGCCCGGGTGGCCGCCGAGCACGGCTTCGGCGTCGTCCTGTACCCCTCCCCCGAGGGCATCGGCCCGGCCCGCGACCCCTTCGCGTCCGCGCAGGCGGCCCTGGACGGCGTCATCGCCTCCTCCATGGCCGCGGACGCCCTCACCGCGATCCGCGGCGACCAGCTGCCCCTGGTGATGCTCGACAGTGACCCGGAGGGCAGCCTCGGCGCGGCGACGGTGAACCTGGACATCGCCGACGGCGTTCGGCAGGTCGCCGACCATCTGCTGGGCCTCGGCCACCGGAGCTTCCTGCATCTGGCGGCGGACGTGGCGTCCTGGACCTTCGAGGTACGCGCGCGCGAGCTCGCCGACCGGGTCGGCACGGTCCCGGGCGCGTCCGTCCGCACCGCCCGGGCACCGATCTCCATCGACGACGCCCTGACCGCCGCCGAGGCGGCCCTGGCGGCGCCCGGGCCCCGGCCCACGGCCCTGGTGTGCGACGACGACAAGCTGGCGGCCGGCGCCTACAAGGCGGCCCGGCGCCTCGGCCTGCGGATCCCGGACGACCTTTCCGTCACCGGCCTGGACGACCTCGCCCTCGCCACGGCCCTCGATCCGGAGCTGACGACCGTGCGCCTGGACGCGGAGCTGTTCGGCGAACGCGGCATGCGGGCCCTGCTGGCGGTCCTGGAAGGCCGCGCACCGACGGCCGGGGACATCCCGGTCGAGCTGATCGTACGGGGCTCCACGGCGCCCCCCAGTGCCTCCTGAACGCCCTGTGCCCCGGCTGCCGGACGGCGACCGGGGCACACGAGGGGTGAGGTGAGGCGGACTACTCCTGGTCCGAGTCCGGGCTTCCGGCCTCGTCGGAGCTCTCGGCCTCGGTGGCCGCTCCGTCGCTCTCCAGGAGCCGGGAGAGCTGGCGGCCGACGATCCGCCGGAACTTGCGGGCCTGCGGGCGCGTACGGTCCAGCACCGCGACCTCCAGGCGCTCGGCGGGGATCTCCCGCTCGCTGCCGTTCGTGTCGCGGGACAGGGCCGTCACGGCCAGCTTGAGCGCCTCGGCCAGGGTCATGCCGTCCTGGTGGCGCTGATCGAGGTAGCCGCTGATCTGCTCGGCGTTGCCCCCGACCGCGACGGAGCCGTGCTCGTCCACGATCGAGCCGTCGTGCGGCAGCCGGTAGATCTGGTCGCCGTCCGGGGTCTCGCCGACCTCGGCCACCACCAGCTCCACCTCGTACGGCTTCTCGCCCGCCGAGGAGAAGATCGTGCCCAGTGTCTGGGCGTAGACGTTGGCGAGACCGCGGGCGGTCACGTCGTCGCGGTCGTAGGTGTAACCGCGCAGGTCGGCGTAGCGCACGCCGCCGATGCGGAGGTTCTCGTACTCGTTGTACTTGCCGGCGGCCGCGAAGCCGATCCGGTCGTAGATCTCGCTGAACTTGTGCAGCGCGCGGGACGGGTTCTCGCCGACGAAGACGATGCCGTCGGCGTACTGCAGCACGACCAGGCTGCGGCCACGGGCGATGCCCTTGCGGGCGTACTCCGCCCGGTCGGCCATGGCCTGCTGGGGTGAAACGTAGAACGGCGTCGACACCGGTTATCCGTCCCTTTCTGTCGAGGTCAGCTGGATCACCTAGATAACGGCCCGCCGCCGGCTACAGCAGCGCGGCCCGCGGGCCGTCGGGCTGCTCCAGCCGCCGCGCCAGGATCGAGCGGGCGATCTCGGAGGACTCGTCCTCGGTCAGCCGGCGGAAGCCGTCCTCGGTGATCACGGTGACGATCGGATAGATCCGGCGGGCGACATCGGGACCACCGGTCGCCGAGTCGTCGTCTGCCGCGTCGTAGAGGGCCTGCACCACGAGCGTGGTGGCCTGGTCCTCGGTCAGGTCGTCGCGGAAGAGCTTCTTCATGGCGCCGCGCGCGAAGATCGAGCCGGAGCCCGTGGCCGCGTAGCCCGACTCCTCGCTGCGGCCGCCCGTCACGTCGTAGGAGAAGATCCGGCCCTTGTCCCGGTCCACGTCGTAACCGGCGAAGAGGGGGACCACGGCCAGGCCCTGCATGGCCATGCCGAGGTTGGAGCGGATCATGGTCGACAGCCGGTTCGCCTTGCCCTCCAGGGAAAGCTGCGCCCCCTCGACCTTCTCGAAGTGCTCCAGCTCCAGCTGGAACAGCTTGACCATCTCGACGGCGAGACCGGCCGTGCCGGCGATGCCGACGGCGGAGTACTCGTCCGCCGGGAACACCTTCTCGATGTCGCGCTGGGCGATCACATTGCCCATGGTGGCCCGGCGGTCACCGGCGAGCACGACACCGCCCGGGAAGGTCACGGCCACGATGGTCGTCCCGTGCGGCGCCTCGATGACACCCTGGGTGGGCGGCAGTTGGCGGTTGCCCGGCAGCATCTCCGGCTGGTGCTCGGACAGGAAGTCCATGAAGGACGAGGACCCAGGCGTCAGGAAGGCAGCCGGTAGACGCCCGGTGCTACGAGTGTTGGCTTCCACGCGATTCCTTCCAAGTAAGCGGCGGCCCGACGTACGGCGTCGGGATCGTCTCCCAACGTGCCGGTGGCCCGGTTGCAGTTGAAGCACAGTACGCCTCGGACCCTACCCGTCTTGTGGCGGTGATCCACATGTACGGCGGGAGCCTTCGGGCAGATCACGCGGAGCCCCGCCCGGGAGGCGATCGTCTCGTCACGTCCGGCTTCGGTCACGCCGTGCTGACGCCTCGCGGCGCGTCGGATCCGCCCACGCACCGGTGACCGCCCGATGCGCGGTCCCCGCAGCCCCGGCGCCGGCCGTCCCGGCCGGACCGGCCGCGGGCGAAGGCCGCGTGCGGCTCGACGTCACCGCACGCAGCGCTCCACGCCCTCTTCGCCCGAGGCGGTCAGCGCCTTCCGCAGCCTTCGGCTCGAAGGCTACTGGCCACCTTTCTGAACAAATGAGCGAACGAAGTCCTCGGCATTTTCCTCGAGCACGTCATCGATCTCGTCCAGCACCGAGTCCACGTCGTCGCTCAGCTTCTCCTGGCGCTCCTTGAGATCGTCCGAAGCCTGCGCGTCCTGCGCCTGCTCCTCGACCTCCTCGGTGGAGCGCGTCGCCTTCTGCTGGCCGCCGCCGGTGTCCTTGGTCGCCATAACCCTCACCCCGCTCGGTTCGACGTTCTTGATCAGACCCTACAAGCAGGGTCCGACATCGGCCCCGCAGTTCCCTCAACGTCCGGGGACCACCTCGATGATTCCCTTACGCCAGGATTTCCACCCTGTTCGGCCGGGTCGGCCCCGGGTACCCCGTCATCCGCCGGACAGCACCCTGACCAGGTCTTCCGCCGTCCGGCAGCGGTCCAGGAGCTCCTTGACGTGATTTCGCGTTCCGCGAAGCGGTTCGAGGGTTGGGACCCGCTGGAGCGAGTCCCGGCCCGGGAGGTCGAAGATCACGGAGTCCCAGGAGGCCGCCGCCACGTCGTCGGCGTACTGCTCAAGGCAGCGGCCGCGGAAGTACGCGCGCGTGTCCTCCGGAGGGCTCGTACGGGCCCGCTCGACGTCGTTCTCGTCCAGCAGGCGCTTCATCCGGCCGCGGGCCACCAGACGGTTGTAGAGGCCCTTCTCCGGCCGCACGTCGGCGTACTGCAGGTCCACCAGGTGCAGCCGGGCGGCGTCCCAGTCCAGGCTGTCACGCCGCCGGTAGCCCTCCATGAGCTCCCGCTTGGCGACCCAGTCCAGTTCGCCGGCCAGGCTCATCGGGTCGTTCTCCAGGCGGTTGAGGGTGTCCTCCCAGCGGGCCAGCACGTCCTTGGTCTGCTCGTCCACGTCGGAGCCGAAGCGCTCCTCCACGTACTTGCGGGACAGCTCGTAGTACTCCATCTGGAGCTGGACCGCGGTGAGCGTACGGCCGCTGCGGAGCGTGACCAGACGCTTGAGGGACGGGTCGTGCGACACCTGGTGCAGGGTGCGCACCGGCTGGTCGACGGCCAGGTCCACCGCGATGAAGCCGTCCTCGATCATGGACAGGACCAGGGCGGTCGTGCCCAGCTTGAGGTAGGTGGAGATCTCCGACAGGTTCGCGTCGCCGATGATCACGTGCAGCCGGCGGTACTTCTCGGCGTCCGCGTGCGGTTCGTCGCGGGTGTTGATGATCGGGCGTTTGAGGGTCGTCTCCAGGCCGACCTCGACCTCGAAGTAGTCGGCGCGCTGGCTGAGCTGGAAGCCGTGCTCGTGGCCGTCCTGGCCGATGCCGACGCGACCGGCGCCGGTGACGACCTGGCGGGAGACGAAGAAGGGTGTGAGGTGGCGCACGATGTCCGAGAAGGCGGTCTCCCGCTTCATCAGGTAGTTCTCGTGCGTGCCGTAGGAGGCGCCCTTGTTGTCGGTGTTGTTCTTGTAGAGGTGGATCGGCTGCGCCCCGGGCAGCTGGGCCGCACGTTCGGCGGCCTCGGCCATGATGCGCTCGCCCGCCTTGTCCCACAGCACGGCGTCGCGCGGATTGGTGACCTCGGGCGCGCTGTACTCGGGGTGTGCGTGGTCGACGTAGAGCCGTGCGCCGTTGGTGAGGATCACATTGGCGAGGCCGATGTCCTCGTCGGTGAGCTGGCTGGCGTCGGCGGCCTCGCGCGCGAGGTCGAAGCCCCGCGCGTCGCGCAGCGGGTTCTCCTCCTCGAAGTCCCAGCGGGCCCGGCGGGCCCGGTGCATCGCCGCCGCGTAGGCGTTGACGATCTGGGACGAGGTGAGCATGGCATTGGCGTTGGGGTGGCCGGGTACGGAGATGCCGTACTCGGTCTCGATGCCCATTACTCGCCGTACGGTCATGCGGCCCTCCTTGCCCGGCGGCGCCCTCGGTCGGGGACGCCGCTCAAGTACCGCTGGCGCTCCGGTGCGTGTGCGGTGCCCGTCCCCGCACTGCGCGACTCGGCGGTACCGAAGAGCCTAGAACGGCTTTGCGCTGGTGGGGAGATCATTTGCGTCATTGCCTTGCTCCAGCCGTGGCCTGAAAAACAGTCGGCTGCGGGTACCCGGTGAGGGCACCCGCAGCCGCCCTGTCTTTTACAGGTACTGACCAGTGTTCGCCACCGTGTCGATGGAGCGTCCGGTGTCCGCGCCCTGCTTTCCGGTGATGAGGGTACGGATGTAGACGATCCGTTCGCCCTTCTTTCCAGAGATCCGGGCCCAGTCGTCCGGGTTCGTGGTGTTCGGCAGGTCCTCGTTCTCCTTGAACTCGTCCACGCAGGCCTGGAGGAGGTGGGAGACCCGAAGGCCCTTCTGCTTGTGCTCGAGGAAGTCCTTGATCGCCATCTTCTTGGCGCGGCCGACGATGTTCTCGATCATGGCGCCGGAGTTGAAGTCCTTGAAGTAGAGGACTTCCTTGTCACCGTTGGCGTAGGTGACCTCCAGGAAGCGGTTCTCCTCGGACTCCGCGTACATCTGCTCGACGGCCGTCTGGATCATGCTCTCGACGGTGGCCGGCTTGTCGCCGCCGTGCTCGCCCAGGTCGTCGCCGTGCAGCGGGAGGCGCTCGGTGAGGTACTTGCCGAAGATGTCCTTGGCGGCCTCGGCGTCGGGACGCTCGATCTTGATCTTCACGTCCAGGCGGCCGGGGCGCAGGATGGCGGGGTCGATCATGTCCTCGCGGTTGGAGGCGCCGATCACGACCACGTTCTGCAGGCCCTCGACACCGTCGATCTCGGCGAGCAGCTGCGGGACGATGGTGTTCTCCACGTCCGAGCTGACGCCGGAGCCACGGGTGCGAAAGAGCGACTCCATCTCGTCGAAGAAGACGATGACGGGGGTGCCCTCGCTGGCCTTCTCACGGGCACGCTGGAAGACGAGCCGGATCTGCCGCTCGGTCTCGCCGACGTACTTGTTCAGCAGCTCCGGGCCCTTGATGTTGAGGAAGAAGCTCTTGCCGGCGGCCTGACCGGTGACCTCGGCGACCTTCTTGGCCAGCGAGTTGGCGACGGCCTTGGCGATCAGCGTCTTGCCGCATCCGGGCGGCCCGTAGAGCAGGACGCCCTTGGGCGGGCGCAGTTCGTGCTCCTTGAACAGGTCCGGGTAGAGGTAGGGGAGCTCGACGGCGTCGCGGATCGCCTCGATCTGGCCTCCCAGACCGCCGATCTGCTCGTAGCCGATGTCGGGCACCTCTTCGAGGACGAGCTCCTCGACCTCGCTCTTGGGGATGATCTCGTAGACATAGCCGGACCGGGGCTCGAGCAGCAGGGCGTCACCGGGCCGGATGTTCACGTCCAGCAGCGGCTCGGCGAGCCGTACCACCCGCTCCTCGTCGGTGTGGCCGAGCACCAGGGCGCGCTCGCCGTCCTCGAGGATCTCCTTGAGGGTCACGATGTCGCCGGCGCGCTCGAACTCCATGGCCTCGACCACGTTCAGCGCTTCGTTGAGCATCACTTCCTGGCCGCGCCGGAGCTCTTCGAGGTCGACGCTCGGGCTGACGTTCACCCGGAGCTTGCGGCCCCCGGTGAAGATGTCGGCCGTGCCGTCCTCGTTGGCCTGCAGGAAGACGCCGAATCCGGCCGGCGGCTGCGCCAGCCGGTCGACCTCCTCCTTGAGGGCCACGATCTGGTCGCGGGCCTCACGGAGCGTGTTGGCGAGTCGCTCGTTCTGGGCGGACACGCCGGCCAGGTTGGTCTGCAGCTCGACGATCCGCTCTTCGAGAATCCTCGTGTGCCGCGGAGAGTCGGCGAGCTTGCGCCGCAGGACGGCGATCTCCTGCTCAAGGTAGGCAATCTGCCCGGCGGGGTCTTCGGACCCTCGTCCCGGGCGGATGCCGCGGTTCATGTCGTCGTCGTGGGCTGCCACGGTCCTCACCTCCTCCAAGGGGAGCTGGACGCTTCCAGACCCTACCTGGGTGGGTGTCGATTGAAACCCCTAGATCACAAAGACGGTCGGGGTGTGTCCGATCTTCACCCTTGCGCTCTCCCTCACGCCAGGGGAATACCCACCGAACATGATTGGAAAGCTGCCCCAGGTAGGGTCGAAGTGTTCAACACCCGTCAGAGCTGGCCGGATTCCCGCCCGCCCGACTTGAAAACGGCAGGAGACATGAGCGTGCAGCAAGAGGCCGGTCCCGGCGAGACGCTGGAGGTCTGGATCGATCAGGACCTGTGCACCGGCGACGGCATCTGCGCTCAGTACGCGCCCGAGGTGTTCGAGCTGGACATCGACGGGCTGGCCTATGTGAAGGGCTCCGACGACGAGCTCCTCCAGGACAAGGGCGCCGCAACGCCCGTACCCCTGCCGCTCCTCACGGACGTGGTGGACTCGGCCCGGGAGTGCCCGGGCGAGTGCATCCATGTGCGGCGGGTTTCGGACAGGGTCGAGGTCTACGGTCCGGACTCCGGGTGAACGTCCGGACACGGAACGTCACCGCTGTCTGAAATCTCACACGTTTCCCGCGCGGCTCAGACGCGGTGCGCTCCGGCGGATGTCGAGCGCTCGAACGAGCCGTTTTTCCACTGCCACTTCACGTGGTCGGTGACGTCCGGGCAGCAGCGCGGCACGTCTCGGGAGGAGTAGCCGAGGAGGGTGGCGAAGACCGCTCCCCGGCGCACCACGACGTCACTCACCGTGTCCCCCGCCTTGGGGTCGGCGAGGGTGGCGACCACCCGGGCCCGGCCGTCCTTGGCGCGCGTGAGGACGTAGACGCCGTCGGGCGGGGTGCCCATGGGGGCGTCGCAGTGCACCACGGCGACCGTCTCCGGATTGCCGTCGCCGTCGAGGTCGCCGGTGGCCTTCTTCCGCACGACGGCCTTCACCGGACCGCACGTGAGCGGGAAGTCGACGCCGGCGGTGCCGGGCGCGGCCGCCGCGTGGGCGGCCTTGGTCTCGGGGCCGGTGGCCGGCTGGGCCGCGGTCGCCGAGTTGGGCTGCAGGAGCGAGGAGAGGGCCATGACGCCCGCTACGGCCGTGGCGGTGGCGACCCAGTGGATGGGCCGGGTCTGCGTGTGTGCCAGTTCCGGAACGGCGGATTGCTGCACGAGGAGTGTCTCCTGTGAGGGCTGTGCCGGTGGGGGTGGCCTGCATCGTGCCACACGTCACACTGCGGCGGAACGGCGGGGTGTCCGGTCCTCGGCGCCTGCTCGCCGGGATGGTGCGGTTTGCGCCGCGATGTCAACACAATGGCGCCGGGGCCGAGTTCCGGATCCCCTCCGGAACTCGGCCCCGGCGCCCCTTCGTTGAGTACGGCACGCACCGCCCCGGGGAGGTCCGGACAGCCCCAGGGGGTGTCTGACGATTCCCGTCGTCCGCCCTAGCGGCCGGAGCCCCCGTCGGCGTTGGGGCCGGCGTAGTCCTCGCCGTAGGCGCCCTTGGCGGGGCGGCGGCGGCGCATGGGCGGCTCGACGCCGTCCGCGAGGCGGCGGGCGGTGAGGAGGAAGCCGGTGTGGCCGATCATCCGGTGGTCCGGGCGGACGGCCAGGCCCTCGATGTGCCAGTTGCGGATCATCGTCTCCCAGGAGGTCGGCTCGTTGAAGCAGCCGATCTCACGGATGGACTCGACGGTCCGGGCGAGCTGGGTGGTGGTGGCGACGTAGCAGCACAGGATGCCGCCGGGCACGAGCGCCTTGGAGACGGCCTCCAGGCACTCCCAGGGGGCGAGCATGTCGAGGATGACGCGGTCGACGTCGGCGTCCGAGAGGTTGTCCTGGAGGTCGCCGACGGTGAGCTGCCAGGCGGGGTGCGGGCCGCCGAAGTAGCGCTCCACGTTCTGCTGGGCGATCTCGGCGAAGTCCTCGCGGCGCTCGTAGCTGTGCAGCATGCCCTGGTCGCCGATGGCGCGCAGCAGGAAGCTGCTGAGCGAGCCCGAGCCGACACCGGCCTCCACGACGCGCGCGCCGGGGAAGATGTCGGCGAAGGCGAGGATCTGCCCCGCGTCCTTGGGGTAGACGACGGCCGCCCCGCGGGGCATGGACAGGACGTAGTCGGGGAGCAGGGGGCGCAGCGCGAGGTAGGCGACGTTACCGGTGGTGCGGACAACGCTGCCCTCGGGAGCGCCGATCAGTTCGTCGTGCGGGAAGGAACCCTTGTGGGTGTGGAAGTTCTTCCCGGCCTCGAGCGTGAACGTGTAGTGGCGGCCCTTGGGGTCGGTCAGCTGAACCTGGTCCCCGACCTTGAAGGGCCCGCGCCTGCGGGCGGCACCGGTCGGTTCGGACATGTGAACAGCCTACCGGGGTTTGCCGGGGCCGCCGACCACCGGGCCGTTCACGGGGAGGGGCGGGCCATGGCCTTCACGAAGGCCCGCTCGACGTCGGCGGCGGACAGGACTCCGTAGATCGCGCCGGTCTCCTCGACCACCAGGTACTCGGTGGCGGGGGTGGCCCGCAGGACGTCCAGGAGGTCCTCGCCCGCGAGCTCCGCGGAGACGCGCATGCCGTCGGTGAGCTCCTGGGCGAGGCCGCCGACGGCCACCCACGGGCGGCGGTGCTCCGGTACGCCGACGATGGCGGCCTCGCGCACCAGGGAGAGCGGGTTGCCGTCGGGGTCCACGACGACCAGGGCGCGCGCGCCCGCGGCGTTGGCGCGGCGCAGCGCCTCGGACAGGGGGGTGTCGGTCTCGACCGGGACGGCGCGGCGGGTGAGGTTGCGGGCGCGCAGCTCCGGCAGATGCTCCCGCAGCCGGGCCATGCGCAGGCTGTTCCCGGCGCCGGTCCAGATGATGGCGGCGAGGATCGCGGCGAGCAGGGCGTCGGTCACCGTGTCCATGCCGACGCTGTCCTCGGCGGTGGAGCCGAGGGCCCCGGACTGGGTGAGCAGCGGGAGTCCGATGAGCACGGAGACGGCCAGGGCGCGGCCGACCCAGGCGGCGGCGACGGTGCCGGACATGGGCCTGCCGGTGATCTTCCAGACGACCGCGCGCAGCATGCGGCCGCCGTCGAGGGGCAGGCCGGGCAGGAGGTTGAAGACGGCGACGATCAGGTTGGAGACCATCAGGCCGGCCAGCAGGACGCCGGGGACGGTGCCGGGCTCCACGGGCTGCATGGCGACGTAGAAGAGGCCGGCGAGGACCAGGGAGAGCAGGGGGCCGACGAAGGCCAGGACGAACTCCCGGCCGGGGGTCTCGGCCTCCTTCTCGATCTCGGAGACGCCGCCGAAGAACTGGAGCTGGATGCGGCGCACGGGGAGCTTGAAGCGCAGGGCCGCGACCGTGTGGGCCAGTTCGTGGACGAGGACGGAGGCGTAGAAGGCGACCGCGAAGAAGAGGGAGACCAGGTAGCGGGCGGCGCCGAGTTCGGGCAGCACGCGGTCGAGCTGGCCGCCGAACACCCAGGTGATCAGGGCGGCCACGAGGAACCAGCTGGGCGCGACGTACACGGGCACGCCGAAGGGCCGGCCCATGAGCAGACCCCCGCGGGGGGACTCGGGCCGGCGGGGCGGGCGGGTCCCGGTGGTACCGGTGGTACCGGTAGTACCGGAGTGGGCGAGGGTGCGCTCGTGACCGGCGGTGTGGGCGGTGTGATCGGTGTGGTCCGCCGTGGAGCGGTCGCCGGTGGGACGGTCCTGGGCGCCGGGACGGCCGTCCGCGGCGGTGTGGCCGTCCACGGAGCGCTCGCGGCCGGGACCGCCCGCGGGGCGCGGGCCCCCGGAACCGTCCGCCGAGCCGGTGCGGCCGGAGTCGTCTGCGGGGTGCGGACCCCTAGGGCCGGCCGCCGAGTCGCTGCGGTCGGAACCGTCCGTGGAGTGCCTGTCACCGGAGCCGTTCGCGGGGTGCGGGTCTCCGGGGCCGTTCGCGGGGTGCGGGTCTCCGGGGCCGGCCGAGGGAGCCTGTTGCGGGTCGGTGCCGTGGGGGGTGTCCCGGCCGTCGCTTCCCGCGGCCCCGGTGCCGTTCTCCGCCTCGGCGGACCGTGTGGGCCGCCCGTCGGCCGGGGTGGGTGAGGGGGCGGCCGGGGCCACCGGCCCTGCGTGGTGCTCGGCCGGCTCGTCGGTGCCGGACCGCGGCTGCCCGCTCCCGCCGCTCTCGTCCACGATGTCCCCTCGTTCGAAGCGTCTTCCGCGCCTGCCGGGCGGAAGGGTCTGGGGTCGATGGTATGCGGCCGTCGCGGCGTGTTCCGCCCCGGCACCCCCTCAGTTTTCCCGTGCGTCGCACCCGTCACGGGCACGGCTGGGTCACTGTCGGTGGCGGGCCGTATGGTCTGGGGCATGGAGACGAGCGCGGAGGGCACGGCGGAGGCGCGCGGCAGCGGGGCGGTGCGGGGGGAGGCGCCGGCCCCCGCGGAGCGCGGGGAGCCGGTGGTCGCGGAGGAGCCCGCGGGTCCAGTGGAGCCGTCGGGTCCGGTAGCGGCGGTGGAGTCGGTGGCGGCGGTGGAACCGGTGGCGGCGGTGGAACCGGTGGCGGCGGTCGCGGTGGACGCGGCCGGTGGGGCGGGCAGGCGGGTGCCGGTGGCCACGGCGCCCGCGAGCCTGTCGCCGTCGCGGGCCGGCGACTTCATGCAGTGCCCCCTGCTCTACCGCTTCCGCGTCATCGACCGGCTGCCCGAGAAGCCGAGCGAGGCGGCCACTCGGGGCACGCTGGTGCACGCGGTGCTGGAGCGGCTCTTCGACGCCCCGGCCGCGGACCGGACCGCGCTGCGCGCCAAGGCCCTGATCCCCGGGCAGTGGGACCGGCTGCGCGAGACCAGGCCGGAGGTGGTGGAGCTGTTCGAGGACGACCCCGAGGGCGAGCGGCTGGCGCGCTGGCTGGGCGAGGCGGAGCGGCTGGTCGAGCGCTGGTTCACCCTGGAGGACCCGACCCGGCTGGAACCGGTCGAGCGGGAGCTGTTCGTCGAGACCGAGCTGGACTCGGGGCTCACGCTGCGCGGGATCATCGACCGGGTCGACGTGGCGCCCACGGGCGAGGTGCGGATCGTCGACTACAAGACGGGCAAGGCGCCCCGGCCGGAGTACGCCGAGGGCGCGCTGTTCCAGATGAAGTTCTACGCCCTGGTGGTGTGGCGGCTGAAGAACGTCGTGCCGCGGCGGCTGCAGCTGGTCTACCTCGGCAGCGGTGACGTCCTGACCTACGATCCCGTCCTCGCCGACCTGGAGCGTGTGGAGCGCAAGCTGCTGGCCCTGTGGGAGGCGATCAGCAGGGCGACCGAGTCCGGCGAATGGCGTCCGCGCCCCACCAAGCTGTGCGGGTGGTGCGACCACCAGGCCCACTGCCCGGAGTTCGGCGGCACTCCCCCGCCGTATCCGCTGGCGGTGCGGGCGGCCGGCCCGCGGTCCGCCACCGCCGCGGCCCCGGCCGCGGGAGCGGACTCCGCCGTCCGGCAGGCGGCGCCGGTGCCGGTGCCGGTGAGGGTGGTCGAGTCCGGCGACCTCACGCAGGGCAGAATGGGGCCGGACTAGCGAAGGAGACTTACGTGGCCATCCGCGTCCTACTGGTCGACGACCAGCCGCTGCTGCGCACGGGCTTCCGGATGATCCTGGAGGCCGAGCAGGACATCGCGGTCGTCGGCGAGGCCGGAGACGGCCTCCAGGCTCTCGACCAGGTGCGGGCGCTCCAGCCCGACGTGGTCCTGATGGACATCCGCATGCCCCGCATGGACGGGGTGGAGGCGACCCGGCAGATCACCGGGCCCGGGCGGGACGGCCCGGCCAAGGTGCTGGTGCTGACCACCTTCGACCTCGACGAGTACGTGGTGGAGGCGCTGCGCGCGGGTGCCAGCGGCTTCCTGCTGAAGGACGCGCCGGCCAACGAACTGGTGCAGGCCATCCGTGTGGTGGCCGGCGGTGAGGCGATGCTCGCGCCGAGCATCACCCGGCGGCTGCTCGACAAGTACGCCACCCATCTGCCCTCCGGCGAGGAGCCCGTCCCCGACACGCTGCACACCCTCACCGACCGCGAGGTGGAGGTGCTGAAGCTGGTGGCGCGCGGGCTGTCCAACGCCGAGATCGCCGCCGACCTGTTCGTGAGCGAGACCACCGTGAAGACGCACGTCGGGCATGTGCTGACCAAGCTGGGGCTGCGCGACCGGGTGCAGGCCGCGGTGTACGCGTACGAGAGCGGCCTGGTGCGTCCCGGCGCGCAGTAGGGCGCCGCGGCCGCGGTGGCGGCCGTGACGGAGGAAGGGCGTCCCCCGCGAGGGGCGCCCTTCTTTCCGTGTGCACGGCCGCTCAGTCCTTGCTGAGCTCCCAGAACCGGAACACCGTCGAGGCGTCCAGGCAGTACTCCAGGCCGTAGACGTTCTCCCGGGTCACGGCGTACTGCTTGGCCTGCCAGACCGGGAGGACCGGCAGCTGGTCGGCGACGATGTCCTGGAGCCGGCCGTAGTCGTGGTCCGTGGCGGAGCGGTCGCTCTGGGCGGCGGTGCGCGGGATGAGCGTGCCGGTGATCAAGCTGTTGCTGTAGTTGTTGCTCAGTACGTTGCCCTTGCCGAAGAACGGCGCGGTGAAGTTGTCGGCGTCCGGGTAGTCCGGCACCCAGCCCTTCACGTAGACGCCGTACCTGCCCTTGGCGATGTCCTTCTCGTACCGGTCGAAGGGGACGGACTTCACGTCGGCCTCGAACAGCCCGCTGTCGTCGAGCTGCTTGGCGATCGCCGTCAGCTCCTGGTCCGTGGCCGGGCCGTAGCGCGACGGGGTGGACCACAGGGTCAGCTTGACCTTGCCGGTGATGCCGTCGGCCTTCAGCGCGGCGGCGGCCCTGGTCGGCGAGGGACTGGCGCCGTAGGTGTCGAAGAAGGCCGTGTTGTGGCCCGCGATGCCCGCCGGGATGATCGAGTACAGCGGGGTGGCCGTGCCCCGGTAGACGTCCTTGATGAGGGCGTCGCGGTCGAGCAGATAGGCGATGGCCTTGCGCACGCCCAGCTTTCCGGCGACCGGGTCCCTCATGTTGAAGACCAGGTGCTGGACCTCGGCGCTGCTGCCCTCGACGACCTCGACCTTGGACTTGTTGTCGGCGTTCTGCAGGCCGGCGACGTCCTGGGCGGTCAGGCCGCGGTAGGCGATGTCGGCCTTGTCGTCCTGCAGAGCCTTCTTCAGCGCGGACTGGTTGCCGTGGAAGAACTTCAGCGTCACGCCGGAGTTCTTGACCTCGGCGGTGCCCTTGTACCTGTGGTTGACGGAGAAGACGGCCTTCTCCTTGCCGAAGGAGTCCAGGGTGTACGGGCCGGAGCCGATCGCCTTGCCGTCCTTGCGCAGTCCGCCGGCGTCGTACTGGGTGTGGTCGACGATCGAGCCGGCGCCGGAGGCGATCTTGCTCGGGAAGGTGGCGTCGGGGACCTTCAGCCGGAAGACGACGGTCCTCGCGTCCGGCGCCTCCACCTTCTCCAGCATGGGGAACATGATCGCCGGACCCGCCGCGTCGTTGATCCTGAGCATGCGGTCGAAGGAGAACTTCACGTCCTCGGAGGTGAGTTCGTCACCGTTGCTGAACTTCAGGCCGTCCCTGAGGGTGCACTTGTAGGCCGTGGTCGACAGGTCGGTGAAGCCGCACGACTGGGCCGCCTCCGGCTGCGGCTCGGTCCCCCCGTCGGGGAAGCTGAGCAGCGACTGGAAGACGTTGTTGAACAGCAGCCAGGACCCCGGGTCGTATCCGGAGGCGGGGTCGGTGGCCAGCACGTCGTCCGACATCCCCATGACGACGGCGGGCCCGGTCCCCCCGGAATCGCCGCTGCCCGCTCCACAGCCCGTCAAAAGCCCGGAGGCCAGCCCCGCCACTACGGGCAGGACCGGCCACTGGATGCGCATCTTCACGGCAAGGTGCCTTCTCGTCGGTGTCAGGACTCCCGGGGCCGCCGTCCCTGGGGCCCCGGGAACGGCCGTCAGCCGCTCACGCCACGGCCGAGCTCCCACAACTGCAGAGTCGAGGAGGAGTTGAGAGCGTACGCGGTGCCGGTGACGTCGTCGCGGGCGGCCACGTACTGCTTGCCCTGCCACAGCGGCAGGATGGGCACGTCGTCGGCGACGGTGTCCTGGATCGCGGTCAGGTCGGGGGCGGCGGCGATGCGGTCGGCCTCGCGGCGGGACGCGGGGATGAGGGTGTTGATGATCTTGTTGTTGTGGTACGGCAGCTTGAGGAAGTTGTCCTTGTCGAGGAACGGCGCCAGGTAGTTGTCGGCGTCCGGGAAGTCCGGGAACCAGCCCATGCCCCAGACGTCGTACTCGCCCTTGCGCTCGGCCGGGATGTAGTCCTTCCACAGCGCGCCCTGGATGCTGACGTCGAACAGGCCGCTGGCGTTGAGCTGCTTGCGAAGGATCTCGAATTCCTTCTTGGTGGCCGGGCCGTAGTGGTCGGTCGTGTAGTGCAGCGTCATCTTCACCGGAGTGGTGATGTTGGCGGCCGCCAGCAGGGACTTGGCCTTGGCGGTGCTCGGGTCGCCGTACTTGTTGAAGAACGAGTTGGAGTGGCCGGTGATGCTGGCCGGGACCAGCGAGAACAGCGGCTCGGCCTGGGTGCCGTAGACCTTGGAGACGAGCTCGCCGCGGTTGATCACCTGGGCCATCGCCTGGCGGACGGCCTTCGACTTCACGCTCGGGGCGTCGGTGTTGAAGGCGAGGTAGCGGATCTCGAGGCCGGCCATCTCGACGAGGTCGACGTTGTTGCCCGGGTCGTCGGACAGCTTCTGGATCTGCTGCGGCGACATGCTGCGGGTCATGACGTCGATGTCACCCTTGTCGAGCGCCTTGCCCATCGCACCGGCGTCCGGGAAGGAGACCATCTCCGCCTTGGAGTTGTTCACCTTCAGCGTCCCCTTGTAGTTGGGGTTCTTGGTGAACGTGGCCTTGACGAGCGAGTCGTCCTTCACCTCGCTCCGCAGGGTGTACGGGCCGGAGCCGTCCACGTCGAAGCCGTCGCGCAGCTTCTTCTTCTCGTAGTCGTCGGGGTTGACGATGCCGGCGACCGGGGTCGACAGCTTGTACGGGAAGGTGGCGTCGGCGGTCTTCAGGTGGAAGATCACGTCGCGGTCGCCCTTGGCCTCGACCGTGTCGATGGTGGAGAGCAGGCCGACCGGGCCGCCCTCCGCGTTGATGGCCCGCACACGGTCGATGGAGTACTTGACGTCCTGCGCGGTGATGGGGTCGCCGTTGGCGAACTTCAGGCCCTCACGCAGCTTGCACGCGTAGCGCTCGTTGCCGGAGTCGGTGAATGCGCAGCTCTCGGCGGCCTCGGGGACGGGTTCGCCCTCACCACGCGGCTGGATCATCAGCGTCTGCACGGTCTGACGCAGGATGTTCCAGGTGCCCACGTCGTACGCGTACGCCGGATCGAGCGGCGCAGGGGCATCCTTGGTGGCGGTGAACTGGTCCGTCGTCCCGACGACGATCGCGTCCCCACCGCTGCTGCCGCTGTCGGAACCACCACAGGCGGCGAGCACGGGCGCGAGCAGCCCGACCACGGCCGGCAGCACCAATGTCTTGCGGTTCATGCTCGTGTTTCTCCAGAGCTGTTCAGGTCCGTGTACCCGGCATGCAGGGGTGTCGCGGCGGATCACGGGGGTAGGGGCGATGGTTCTCGCGACGAGATTAGTCCGCACCTGCACGAGGGTTCACAATCACCGGAGTTGAGCCACCATCACGCAGCGGAACCGGCCGTGGACAGACCGGAGGCCCACGACGGGAAGGATTAGTGCAGCTTTCCATCAATCGGGACACAAGGGCACAGCGGCCCACCGCGAATCAGGGCTTACTGCACACACCGCGCGGCCTGTCGAGCCCCGTACAAGTGGTGAACGTCACACCATCAACAGGCGAGAGCGGCGCCGGAATTCGGCCGGTCGTCTTGATTCGAATTCCTTCGCACACCGGACTCCGGAATTCCAGTCCTTTCCCCTCTGCACACTGGGTGAACGCCCGGCGCATTTCTGTCATCAAGGCAGTCGTCGACGCCGTCGCCGACCCGGTGATCGCCGCGTGACCGGCTCCGCCGTCACAGGGTGATCAGACCGCGCAGGAAGGTCAGGTCCACGTCTTCCAGGGTGGTGACGACGGTCCGCCGGACGTCGGAGGCGATGGGGGCCACCGAGGGCACCACGACCACATGGCAGCCCGCGGCCTCGGCCGAGGCGACACCGGTCGCGGTGTCCTCGACGACCGCGCATCTGGCCGGGTCCACGCCGAGTCCGGCGGCCGCGGTCAGATAGGGGTCGGGGTGCGGCTTGGTGCGCGGGACCTCGTCGCCGGCCACCGACAGCGCGAAGTGCTGGGGGCCGAGCGAGGTGAGCACCCGGTCGATGATGCTCCGGTGGGAGGCGGAGACGAGGGCCGTCGGGATCTCGTACTCGGCGAGCTCGGCCAGCAGCCGGGCGGCGCCCGGCATCAGCGGCAGGGCGCCGGAGATACGGCTCTCGAAGCCCTGGTTGAGCAGGACGGAGAGCTCGGCGAGGGTGATGTCGGCGCCCGTGGCCTCGATCAGGAACCCCGCGCTGCGGGTCATCGGCCCGCCCACCACGACATGACGCCACGAGTCGTCGAGGGCGTGGCCGAGTCCGGCGAAGATCTCGACCTCGACGTCCCACCAGAACCCCTCGGTGTCCACCAGGGTTCCGTCCATGTCGAGGAGCACGGCCTGAAGAGCGGAGCCTTCGGCCATGCGGGTTCCGAGCGCGGGGACCGTACTGGTCATCCGGGCGCACCTCCTTGAGGGACGAGCAGGCCGGTTCCCGTGCGGGGAACCGGCCTGCAGTGGACCGACCAGTGTACGACGGTCGCGGCGCAAACGCCTCGTTTATCCGGCGTGCTCCGGGGCACACCCTCTGTACGCCGCGTGCCGCTGTGAGCTGCGCCTTCGCCGGATCCGGCGCGCCCTTTCAGCGCGCGTTGAAGTACTTCGCCTCCGGGTGGTGGATCACGATCGCGTCCGTGGACTGCTCGGGGTGCAGCTGGAACTCCTCCGAGAGCCGCACACCGATCCGCTCGGGCTGCAGCAGGTCCGCGATCTTGGCCCGGTCCTCCAGATTCGGGCACGCTCCGTAGCCGAGGGAGAAGCGGGCGCCCCGGTACTTCAGGGCGAACATGTCCTCCATCGCGCCCGGGTCCTCACCGGCGAAGCCCAGTTCCGAACGCACACGCGCGTGCCAGTACTCGGCGAGCGCCTCGGCCAGCTGGACGGACAGGCCGTGCAGTTCCAGGTAGTCGCGGTAGGCGTTCGCCTCGAACATACGTGCCGTCTCCTCGCCGATCCGCGAGCCGACGGTGACGACCTGGAGGCCGACGACGTCCGTCTCGCCGGACTCCTGGGGGCGGAAGAAGTCGGCGAGGCAGAGGCGGCGGCCGCGCCGCTGGCGCGGGAAGGTGAACCGGGTGCGCTCGTTGCCGTGCTCGTCCAGGATGATCAGGTCGTCGTCCTTGGAGACGCACGGGAAGTAGCCGTGGACGACGGCCGCCTCGAGGAGGTTCTCGGTCTGGAGCTTGTCGAGCAGACCGCGCAGCCGCGGCCGGCCGTCGCTCTCGACGAGCTCCTCGTACGACGGTCCCTCGCCCGTACGGGCCTGCTTCAGGCCCCACTGGCCCTTGAACAGCGCGCCCTCGTCGAGCCAGCTCGCGTACTCCTTGAGCTGGATGCCCTTGATGACGCGGGTGCCCCAGAACGGCGGCTGCGGGACGCGGTTGTCGGTGGCGACGTCGGAGCGGACGTGGCCCTCCTCCGGGTGCTCCTCCACCGCGGCGGGCGCGGTCGCCCGTACACGGCGCTGCTTCAGCTCGGGCAGCTGCGCGCCGGGGACACCGCGCTTGACGCCGATGAGCGCGTCCATCAGGCGCAGGCCCTCGAACGCGTCGCGGGCGTAGCGGACCTCGCCGTCGTAGACCTCGTGCAGATCCTGCTCGACGTACGCGCGCGTGAGGGCCGCGCCGCCCAGGATGACGGGGTAGGTCGCCGCCAGTTTGCGCTGGTTGAGCTCCTCCAGGTTCTCCTTCATGATCACCGTGGACTTGACCAGGAGCCCCGACATGCCGATCACGTCGGCGCGGTGCTCCTCGGCCGCCTCCAGGATCGCGGAGACCGGCTGCTTGATGCCGAGGTTGACGACGTTGTAGCCGTTGTTGGACAGGATGATGTCGACCAGGTTCTTGCCGATGTCGTGCACGTCGCCGCGGACCGTGGCCAGCACGATGGTGCCCTTGCCGTCGGCGTCGGTCTTCTCCATGTGCGGTTCGAGGTAGGCGACCGCGCTCTTCATCACCTCGGCGGACTGCAGCACGAACGGCAGCTGCATCTGGCCGGAGCCGAAGAGCTCGCCGACGACCTTCATGCCGTCCAGCAGCGTCTCGTTGACGATGTCCAGCGCCGGGCGCTCCTGGAGGGCCTCGTCGAGGTCGGCCTCCAGGCCGTTGCGCTCGCCGTCGATGATCCGCCGCGCCAGGCGCTCGTCCAGCGGCAGCGCCGCCAGCTCCTCCGCCTTGCCGGCCTTCAGCGACTTCGCGGTGGCGCCCTCGAACAGCTGCATGAGCTTCTGCAGCGGGTCGTAGCCCTCGGCGCGGCGGTCGTGGATCAGGTCGAGGGCGGTGGTGACCTGCTCCTCGTCGAAGCGGGCGATCGGGAGGATCTTGGAGGCGTGCACGATCGCCGAGTCCAGGCCCGCCTTGACGCACTCGTCCAGGAAGACGGAGTTGAGCAGGATGCGGGCGGCCGGGTTGAGGCCGAAGGAGATGTTCGACAGGCCCAGGGTGGTCTGCACGTCCGGATGGCGGCGCTTGAGCTCGCGGATGGCCTCGATGGTGGCCAGACCGTCCTTGCGGGACTCCTCCTGCCCGGTGCAGATGGTGAAGGTCAGGGTGTCGATGAGGATGTCCGACTCGTGGATGCCCCAGTTGCCGGTCAGGTCCTCGATGAGCCGTTCGGCGATCTCGACCTTCTTCTCCGGGGTGCGGGCCTGGCCCTCCTCGTCGATGGTGAGGGCGATGAGCGCGGCGCCGTGCTCCCGGGCGAGCTTGGTGACCTTCGCGAACCGGGACTCGGGGCCGTCGCCGTCCTCGTAGTTGACGGAGTTGATGACCGCGCGGCCGCCCAGCTTCTCCAGCCCCGCCCGGATGACCTCGACCTCGGTGGAGTCCAGCACGACCGGCAGGGTGGAGGCGGTGGCGAAGCGGCCGGCCAGCTCCTCCATGTCGGCGACGCCGTCCCGGCCGACGTAGTCCACGCACAGGTCCAGCATGTGGGCACCCTCGCGGATCTGCTCGCGGGCCATCTCCACGCAGTCGTCCCAGCGGCCCTCCAGCATCGCCTCACGGAACTTCTTGGAGCCGTTGGCGTTCGTGCGCTCGCCGATCGCGAGGTACGCGGTGTCCTGGCGGAAGGGCACCGTCTGGTAGAGCGAGGCGGCACCGGGCTCGGGCTGCGGCCGGCGCTCGGTCGGGGTGGCCGCCCGGACCCGCTCCACCAGCTGCCGCAGGTGCTCGGGGGTGGTGCCGCAGCAGCCGCCGACGAGGGAGAGGCCGTAGTCGCGCACGAAGGTCTCGTGGGCATCGGCCAGCTCGGACGGGCCGAGCGGGTAGCTGGCGCCGTCCTTGCCGAGCACCGGGAGGCCGGCGTTCGGCATGCAGGACAGGGGGATGCGGGAGTGGCGGGAGAGATAGCGCAGGTGCTCGCTCATCTCGGCGGGGCCCGTGGCGCAGTTCATGCCGATCATGTCGATGCCGAGCGGCTCCAGCGCGGTCAGCGCGGCGCCGATCTCCGAGCCCAGCAGCATGGTGCCGGTCGTCTCGACGGTGACGGAGACGATGACCGGCAGGTCGAGGCCGGAGATCTCGCGGGCCCGCTGGGCGCCGATCACCGCGGCCTTGGTCTGCAGCAGGTCCTGGGTGGTCTCCACGATCAGCGCGTCGGCGCCGCCCGCGATCAGGCCCTCGGCGTTCTGCTGGAAGGCGTCGCGGATGGTGGTGTACCCGATGTGGCCGAGCGTGGGCAGCTTGGTGCCGGGGCCGATGGAGCCCAGCACCCAGCGCGGGCGGCCGTCCCGGGCGAGGTAGCCGTCGGCGGTCTCGCGGGCGATGCGGGCGCCCGCCTCGGACAGCTCGTAGACCCGTTCGGGGATGTCGTACTCGGCCATCGCGGCGTAGTTGGCGCCGAAGGTGTTGGTCTCGACGCAGTCCACGCCGGCGTCGAAGTACTCCTCGTGCACGGAGCGGACGATGTCGGGGCGGGTCAGGTTCAGGATCTCGTTGCAGCCTTCGAGGTTCTGGAAGTCCTCGAGGGTCGGCTCCTGGGCCTGGAGCATGGTGCCCATGGCTCCGTCGGCGACCACCACCCGGGTGGCGAGCGCCTCGCGGAGCGCGGACACACGGGTCCGGCTGTCGGCGGAAGGGGTCAGTGGCGACGAGGCCATGAAGGGGCTCCCTTGGAGTGCGACGGCTGTCGGCTTTGCGTCCGCCCGCGGGTCTTCCGCGGTGGGCGCACCTCGCCAGAGTAACCGGGTCCGGACGGGGACGGACGGGGCGTCCACGACGCGGACGAGGATGACGCACGGGCCACTTGCGGGATACGAGTGACGCAACAGATCTCGACGGATGACAGTGGACCATTGGCGGGAGGTCGGCATCGACCGGTAGTGTTCGGCATTGCCGAACAGCGGCAGCGACGTCGTTCGTCGACGGTCGAAGGGGACGGAGGCAGCACGGCGATGGCACGGAACATCCAGTCGCTCGAACGGGCGGCCGCGATGCTGCGGCTGCTCGCGGGTGGCGAGCGACGGCTCGGCCTCTCGGACATCGCCTCGTCACTGGGCCTCGCCAAGGGCACCGCCCACGGGATCCTGCGCACCCTCCAGCAGGAGGGCTTCGTCGAGCAGGACGACGCCTCCGGGCGCTATCAGCTGGGCGCCGAACTGCTGCGCCTGGGCACCACCTATCTCGACGTGCACGAGTTGCGGGCGCGCGCCCTGGTCTGGACGGACGACCTGGCCCGCTCCAGCGGCGAGAGCGTCTACCTCGGCGTACTGCACCAGCACGGCGTGCTCATCGTGCATCACGTCTTCCGGCCCGACGACAGCCGTCAGGTCTTGGAGATCGGGGCCATGCAGCCGCTGCACTCCACGGCCCTCGGCAAGGTCCTGTCGGCCTACGACCCGGTCGCGCACAGCGAGGCGATCGAGGCCGACCGCAAGGCCTTCACCGACCGGACGGTGTGCGACCTGGAGGGCTTCGAGCACATCCTCGACATGTCACGCGCGCGTGGCTACGCGGCCGACGTCGAGGAGACCTGGGAGGGCGTGGCGTCCGTCGCCGCGCCCATCCACGACCGGCGGCGGATGCCGGTGGGCGCCGTGGGCGTCACCGGCGCCGTGGAGCGGCTGTGCCGGAACGGCGAACTGCGCCCCGATCTGGTGGCCGCGGTACGGGACTGCGCCCGCGCGGTGTCGCGGGACCTGGGCGCCGGACGGTTCTGAACCCTTCCCACCCGCACCGGCCCGGCGGCACAGACCGCCCGGTCGGTACGCACCGTGCTTGTTACTCGGCCGTACACAGCTGACCTGCAAGATCGACATTTCTCGCCGATCGATAACGATCGCATTTTCGACAACAGGACCCTTGACGGGCATGCGACCCCGGGGCAAGACTCCCGTCCATCGGTCGGCATTGTCGAACACCTACCGGCAATACGCGCTAGAGTGTGACAACGCCAAGGGCCGGCATCGCTCTCACCCCCGAGGGCAGCTCGAACTCCCGGAGGGACCCGGGGTTCGGTCCCCTGGACGAAGGACAAAGGAGTCGCGGGTGTCCAGCTCCGACATCTTCATCGGCGAGACCATCGGTACCGCCATACTCATCCTGCTCGGCGGCGGCGTCTGTGCCGCCGTGACGCTGAAGGCCTCCAAGGCCCGTAACGCCGGCTGGCTCGCCATCGCCTTCGGGTGGGGCTTCGCGGTCATGACGGCGGTCTACATCTCCGGCCCGCTCTCCGGTGCCCACCTCAACCCCGCCGTCACCGTCGCCCTGGCCATCAAGGACAGCGACTGGAGCAACGTCCCGGTCTACTTCGCCGGCCAGATGCTCGGCGCGATGATCGGCGCGACCCTGGTGTGGGTCGCCTACTACGGCCAGTTCCACGCTCACCTGACCGACAAGGAGATCGTCGGCGGCCCGGGCGCCCAGGCCACGAAGGTCAAGGCCGTCGAGGCCCAGGAGACGGGCGCCGGCCCGGTCCTGGGGATCTTCTCCACCGGCCCGGAGATCCGTCACGCGGTGCAGAACCTCCTCACGGAGATCGTCGGCACCATCGTGCTGATCCTCGCGGTGCTCACGCAGGGTCTCAACGCCAAGGGTGACGGGCTCGGCGTCCTGGGCGGTCTGATCACCGCGCTGGTCGTCGTCTCCATCGGTCTCTCGCTCGGCGGCCCGACGGGCTACGCGATCAACCCGGCCCGCGACCTGGGCCCGCGCATCGTGCACGCCCTTCTGCCCCTGCCCAACAAGGGCGGCTCGGACTGGGGCTACGCCTGGGTGCCGGTGGTCGGTCCGCTGATCGGCGGCGCGATCGCTGCAGGCATCTACAACGTCGCTTTTGCTTAAAGCACGGTGGAACAGTCCCCCTCCCAACTCAGTGAACCCCAGGAGCACACAGTGACCGACGCCCACACTGCCGGCCCCTTCATCGCCGCCATCGACCAGGGCACGACCTCCTCGCGCTGCATCGTCTTCGACCGGGACGGCCGTATCGTCTCCGTCGACCAGAAGGAGCACGAGCAGATCTTCCCGAAGCCGGGCTGGGTCGAGCACAACGCCACCGAGATCTGGACCAACGTCCAGGAGGTCGTCGCCGGGGCCATCGCCAAGGCCGGCATCACCCGCGACGACATCAAGGCCATCGGCATCACCAACCAGCGCGAGACCACCGTGCTGTGGGACAAGAACACCGGTGAGCCCGTCCACAACGCCATCGTGTGGCAGGACACCCGCACCGACGCCCTGTGCAAGGAGCTCGGGCGCAACGTCGGCCAGGACCGCTTCCGCCGCGAGACCGGCCTTCCCCTCGCCTCCTACTTCGCCGGTCCCAAGGCCCGCTGGCTGCTGGACAACGTGGACGGCCTCAAGGAGCGCGCCGCGGCCGGGGACATCCTCTTCGGCACCATGGACACCTGGGTCATCTGGAACCTGACCGGCGGCCCGGACGGCGGCAAGCACGTCACCGACGTCACCAACGCCTCCCGCACCATGCTGATGAACCTCCACACCATGGAGTGGGACGACAAGATCGCCGAGTCGATCGGCGTGCCGCTGCAGATCCTGCCCGAGATCCGCTCCTCCGCCGAGGTCTACGGCGAGATCACCGGCGGCAAGCTGGGCGACCTGCTCGGCGGCATCCCGGTCGCCTCCGCGCTCGGCGACCAGCAGGCGGCCCTGTTCGGCCAGACCTGCTTCGCCGAGGGCGAGACCAAGTCGACGTACGGCACCGGCACCTTCATGGTGATGAACACCGGCGACAAGATCATCAACTCGTACGCCGGCCTGCTCACCACCGTCGGCTACAAGATCGGCGACCAGAAGACGGTCTACGCCCTGGAGGGCTCGATCGCCGTCACCGGGTCCCTGGTGCAGTGGATGCGCGACCAGATGGGCCTGATCTCCACCGCCGCCGAGATCGAGACGCTCGCGCTCTCGGTCGAGGACAACGGCGGCGCCTACTTCGTGCCGGCCTTCTCCGGCCTGTTCGCCCCGCACTGGAACGCCGACGCCCGCGGTGTGATCGCCGGCCTGACCCGGTACGTCACCAAGGCGCACCTCGCGCGCGCCGTCCTGGAGGCCACCGCCTGGCAGACCCGGGAGATCGCCGACGCCATGGTCAAGGACTCCGGCGACGACCTGGTGACCCTCAAGGTCGACGGCGGCATGACCGCCAACAACCTGCTGATGCAGACGCTCGCCGACGTCCTGGACGCGCCCGTGGTGCGCCCGATGGTCGCCGAGACCACCTGCCTCGGCGCCGCCTACGCCGCCGGTCTCGCCGTCGGCTTCTGGTCCAGCACCGACGAACTGCGCGCCAACTGGCGCCGGGCCGCCGAGTGGACCCCCCGCATGGACGCGGAGACCCGCGACCGTGAGTACAAGAACTGGCTCAAGGCCGTCGACCGGACCATGGGCTGGCTCGAGGACGAGAGCTGACGAGGGCCCCGCGAAGGCTCAGCCCGCTCTGATGAGGAGTAAGTACCCGACATGACCAGTCAGTCCACCCTGCAGTCCGTGCCTGCCCTGGGCACCCGCCCGGCCTCCGGCTTCACCGCGAGCCGCGCCGAGACCCGGGAGCAGCTCGCCAAGGCGTCGTTCGACCTTCTTGTGATCGGCGGCGGCATCCTGGGCATCTCCACCGCCTGGCACGCCGCGCAGTCCGGCCTCAGGGTGGCTCTGGTCGACGCCGGCGACTTCGCCGGCGCCACCTCGTCCGCCTCCTCCAAGCTCCTCCACGGCGGTCTGCGCTACCTGCAGACCGGCGCGGTGAAGCTGGTGGCGGAGAACCACTTCGAGCGCCGTGCGGTCTCCCGCCAGGTGGCACCTCACCTGGCGAACCCGCTCACCTTCTACCTCCCCGTGTACAAGGGCGGGCCGCACGGCGCCGCGAAGCTCGGGGCGGGCGTCTTCGCCTACTCCGCGCTCTCCGCGTTCGGTGACGGCGTCGGCCACCTCCTCTCCCCCGCCAAGGCGGCGCAGGACGTGCCCGAGCTGCGCACCGAGAACCTCAAGGCCGTGGCCGTGTACGGCGACGACCAGATGAACGACGCGCGCATGGCGCTGATGACGGTCCGCGCGGCCGTCGAGTCGGGCGCCGTGGTCCTCAACCACGCCGAGGTGACCGGCCTGCGCTTCACCCGGGGCCGGGTGACCGGTGCCGAGCTGCGCGACCGCACCTCCGGCGACGAGTTCGGCGTCGACGCCCGGCTCGTTCTGAACGCGACCGGACCCTGGGTCGACCACCTGCGCCGGATGGAGGACCCGAATGCGGCACCGTCGATCCGGCTGTCGAAGGGCGCGCATCTGGTCCTGAGGCGGACCTCCCCGTGGAAGGCCGCCCTGGCCACCCCGATCGACAAGTACCGCATCACCTTCGCCCTCCCCTGGGAGGACATGCTGCTGCTCGGCACCACCGACGAGGAGTTCGAGGGCGACCCGGCGGACGTCTCGGTGACCGACCGGGACATCTCCCAGATCCTCGACGAGGCCGCCTTCTCCGTGCGCGACCAGCAGCTCTCCCGGGACCTGATCACGTACTCCTTCGCGGGTCTGCGCGTGCTGCCCGGCGGTCCCGGCAGCACGGCGAAGGCCAAGCGCGAGACCGTGGTCACGGAGGGCCGCGGCGGCATGCTGTCCGTCGCCGGCGGCAAGTGGACGACCTTCCGCCACATAGGCCGTACGGTCATGAAGAAGCTGGAGTCGCTGCCGGGCCACCCGCTGGGCGACGACTTCGAGCCCATCGCCTCGCTGCCGAAGAAGCTGCCGCTGCCCGGTGTCGCCAACCCGCGCGCGGTCGCGCACCGGCTGCTGGTGGACCACCCGGCGCCGGGGCCGCGGATGGCCGCCGACACGGCCAAGCACCTCGCCACCCACTACGGTTCGCTGGCCTTCGACATCGCGCGGCTGGCGAACGAGAGCCCGGAGCTGGGCGAGCGGGTGCACCCGGACGCACCGGAGATCTGGGCGCAGGTCGTCTACGCCCGCGACAACGAGTGGGCCGAGACGCCGGACGACGTGCTGCGCCGCCGGACGACGCTGACGATCCGGGGCCTGGCCACGGACGAGGTCCGCGCGAAGGTTCAGGACCTGCTCGACAAGAAGTGACCTCGTGCCGGTCCCTTCCCCTGGCCAGGACCGGCACGACAGCGGGGCGGCCCCTCTCCCCGGAGGCCGGATCCGCGGCGGGGGCGGCTCCATGCCGACGGAGCCGCCCCTTTCGCGTGGGCGGGGATTCCGGGTCCGGGCTGAGCGTCCGGCGCCCCGTTCAGCCCGCTGGAACGTCATAATGACGTGAGACATCGGATGTCTGAACGGCAGGGAGGCGGGACATGGCGGTCACCGACGAGGCGATCGAGAAGATCAAGGGGATGATCGTCTCCGGCGCGCTGCGCCCCGGTGACCGGCTGCCCAAGGAGAGCGAGCTGGCGGCCGAGCTCGGGCTGTCCCGCAACTCCCTGCGGGAGGCGGTGCGCGCCCTGTCGCTGATCCGGATCCTGGACGTACGGCAGGGCGACGGCACCTATGTGACCAGCCTCGACCCGCAGTTGCTGCTGGAGGCCCTGAGTTTCGTCGTCGACTTCCACCGCGACGACACCGTGCTGGAGTTCCTGGCGGTGCGGCGGATCCTGGAGCCGGCCGCCACGGCGATGGCGGCCTCGCGCATCAGCGAGCAGCAACTGGACGCGCTGGCGGCCCAGTTGGACAAACTCGGGGACGCGCCGTCGGTGGAGGAGCTGGTCGCCTGCGACCTCGAATTCCACCGCGGCATCGTGCAGACCTCCGGCAACTCGGTGCTCTGCTCGCTGCTGGACGGCCTGTCGGGGCCGACCACCCGGGCCCGCATCTGGCGCGGTCTGACCCAGGAGGACGCGGTCAGCCGCACCCTGCACGAGCACCGGGCGATCCTGGCCGCACTGCGCGACCGGGACGCGGAGGCGGCGCGGTCGTGGGCGACGGTGCACATCGCGAGCGTCGAGCAGTGGCTGCGCTCGACGCTGTGAGGTACGCGGCCGGAAGGGGTGTCCCGGGCTCCCGAACAGGGCAGTGATCCGTTCACCCGCCCGTGCAAGGGGGCTGCGGGTGGCCCCGTCCCACGCCGTAAGGTTGGGTGGTCAAGCGAGGGCATGTCGGAAAGGAGGCCTGGGTGATCGAGCTCGAGGGGGTTCCCGAGCTGATCGACCCGGTCATGGTGGCCGCGTTCGAGGGCTGGAACGATGCCGGCGACGCAGCCTCCGCCGCGGTCGCGCATCTGGACAAGGAGTGGAAGGGCGAGGTGTTCGCGGCGCTGGACGCCGAGGACTACTACGACTTCCAGGTGAACCGCCCCACGGTGTGGATGGACGGCGGCGTGCGCAAGATCACGTGGCCGACCACGCGCCTCTCGGTGGTCCGGGTCGGCGGCGACAAGCCGCGCGACCTCGTCCTCGTCCGTGGCATCGAACCGTCCATGCGCTGGCGCTCGTTCTGCAACGAGCTGCTGGGCTTCGCGCACGAACTCGGCGTGGAGCTGGTGGTCGTCCTGGGCGCCCTGCTCGGTGACACCCCGCACACCCGTCCGGTTCCGATCAGCGGCACCACGTCCGACGCGGACCTGGCGCGCCGCATGGACCTGGAGGAGACGAAGTACGAGGGGCCCACGGGCATCGTCGGGATCCTGCAGGAGGCCTGTACGCACGCGGGCGTGCCGGCGGTGTCGCTGTGGGCGGCCGTGCCGCACTACGTGTCGCAGCCGCCGAACCCGAAGGCGACGCTGGCCCTGCTCAACCGCCTGGAGGACCTGATCGACGTACGCATCCCGCTGGGCGAGCTGCCCGAGGACGCGCGCGCCTGGCAGGTGGGCGTGGACCAGCTGGCCGCCGAGGACAGCGAGGTCGCCGAGTACGTGCAGACGCTGGAGGAGGCCCGGGACACCGCGGAGCTGCCGGAGGCGTCGGGCGAGGCGATCGCCCGCGAGTTCGAGCGGTATCTGCGGCGCCGGGACGGATCGGGCCCGCCGGGCGGCGGGCACGCCACCGCGGACGGCGGCGACAGCACGCCGTACCTGCGGGACAACCCCGGCCGGACGAAACCGCCGAAGCCGCCCAAGCCGGGCACGGAGGACGACGAGTCCTCGGAGGAATGAGCGGGTGAAGGCCGAGTGAGGGCGGTGCGCCGGTGGCGCACCGCCCTTCTCGTCGTCCAGGGCCGCGGCGACGCGTCAGGACGCCAGCGACTTTGGCCGGATTGGGACGTGACCGCTGTTTCCGGCCGGATTGCACACGTTACCCAATTCAACTTGTCTCAAACCAAGTTGGCGAAAACAGCCTTTACGGGTCGGCATCCGCGTGCTTGGTTGTGGAGCGACGGCGCACCCGCACGGACCGAACCGAAGGGAGCGGCACCGATGAGCGACCAGGTACAGCCGGCACAGGGTCCCGGGGCCGGCGGGCCCGGACCCGACGGAGCGGGATTCACCTATCGAGGAGCCGAGCAGGAACTGATCGTGGTCGCGAGCACCGAGGCCCGGCTGCGCGCTCGCACCGAGGGCGTCCGCTCGGCGGCCGGTGCCGACGTCTCGGCCCTCAACATGTTCCTCAGCGACGAACAGCTGCGTCTGCAACCGCTGTTCGGCAGCGAGGAGCGGCTTCAGCAGACCTCGGCGGCGCCCGGCGAGCAGAGCGTTCCCGACCTCGCCCTGTTCTACCGGGTGCGCGGCGGGGAGAGCCGTGCCCAGGAGCTGCGGTCGCGGATCGCGGCCCTGCCGGGGATCGACACGGCGTACGTGAAGCCGGGCGCCGTCCCCGCGACGGTGGCCGACGACGGCCGCCTGAAGGAGGGCGCCCCGGTCACACCGGACTTCAGCGGCCGTCAGGGCTATCTGCGCCCCGCCCCCGACGGGATCGACGCCCACTGGGCATGGCACCGGCCCGGTGGTTCGGGTCAGGGGGTGACGGTCGTCGACGTCGAAGGCGCCTGGCAGTTGGGCCACGAGGACCTGGCCGCCAAGCTGGCCGGCGTCGTGGTCGGCACCCCGCTGACCGATCTCGCCTGGCGCAACCACGGCACCGCCGTGATCGGCGTGATCGGCGGCGACCGCAACGAGTACGGCGTGTGCGGCATCGTGCCCGAGGCCGTGACCGCGGCCGCGTCCTTCCAGGACATCGGCACGGCGGCCGCGATCCACGCGGCGGCCGAGCGGCTCGGTCCCGGCGACGTCGTCCTGGTCGAACTCCACCGTCCGGGGCCGCGGTTCGAGTACGCCGAGCGCGACGACCAGCGCGGCTACCTCCCCCTGGAGTGGTGGCCGGACGACTTCGCGGCCGTCCGCTACGCCACCGCCCGGGGCATCCTGGTGGTCGCGGCCGCGGGCAACGGCGGCGAGTCGCTCGACGACGCGCTCTACGAGCGCCGCCCCGACGAGTTCCCCGACTGGTGGCGCAACCCGTTCAACCCCTCCAACCAGTCCTCCGGCGCGGTCCTGGTCGGCGCGGGCGCTCCGCCGCCCGGCACGCACGGCCGCGACCACGGACCGGACCGGTCGAGGCTCGCGTTCTCCAACTACGGCGCCCGCGTGGACGCCCAGGGCTGGGGCCGCGAGGTCACGACCACCGGCGGTTTCTGGGACCGGCCCGGCGATCTGCAGGGCGGGCCCGAGGAGGTCGCCTGGTACACGGACACGTTCTCGGGGACGTCCTCCGCCTCCCCGGTCGTGGTCGGCGCACTGGCCGCGCTGCAGGGAATGCTGAAGACGGCGGGCCAGACGCCGATGTCCCCGGAACGTGCCCGCGAGGTGCTGCGCGCGACGGGCTCGCCGCAGCAGGACGCACCGGGCCGGCCCGCCTCCCAGCGGATCGGCAACCGGCCCGACATCAAGGCGGCGGTCAGCCGTCTGCTGCCGCAGTCGGTCGGCTCGGGCCTGGCCGAGCGGTACTGGGACGAGTTGCTGCCGTATCCGCGCGAACTCCCGCCGAGGCTCAGGCTGTTCGTGGCCGGCGCCTGGCGGAACCTCAACGACCCGTCCCCGGAGATCCGCCAGGCGGTGCACTCCGCCTTCGCGGGGGGACGGCCCGACGTCCGAGTGTGGTTCTCGGACGACGAGATCGTCGGCCTGGTCGTCACGGGCTGACGTATCCCAACCATCAGGGAAGGTGACACCCGCATGAGCACCACCCCGCAGATGAGCCAACTGGGACAGCAGTACCCGAGCACGTCGCCCTACCAGCAGCACCAGCAACAGCCGTTCGGCCAGCAGGGCTTCGGGCAGCAGCCGTTCGGCCAGCAGGGCTTCGGCCAGCAGCCGTTCGGCCAGCAGGGCTTCGGCCAGCAGCCCATGGGCATGGGGATGGGCGGCTCGCTCGAGCAGCTCCAGCAGCTCGGCCAGCAGCAGCCCTACCACGGCCTCCTGCAGCAGCTCGGCCAGCAGCAGGTGGCGCAGCAGCCCGGGCAGCAGCACCAGGTCGAGCAGCAGGTGCAGCAGCAGGTCGCCCAGATCGTCCAGGCCGCGGTACAGCACATCCAGCAGCAGATCCAGGCACTGCAGGCCGGCATCGCCGACGGCTACGTCGACGTCGTGCAGCCGCTGCCGGGACAGCCCAGCGTGATCGTGCTGCGCATCAACGGCCAGCTCAGGATCCTCACCAACCCGAACCCCCAGACCCACGACCAGGTCCAGGAGGCCTTCGCCTTCGGGCACCAGGTGGTCGGCGTCTGGGACTCCAACTCGCCGCACATCCTGCGCAGCATCCAGATCCGCAGGATCTGACCCACCGGGCCTGACCCGCGCGCTGTGACACGAGGGGCGCTTCCTCCCGGGAGGAAGCGCCCCTCTCCGTGCGCGACGAGCGCTACAGGGCCACGCCCAGCAGCGCGTCCACGGCGCGCGACACGACACCGGGAGCGCCGGTGTCGGTGCCGCCCTCGGCCTCCTGCAGCCCGGCCCAGCGGTCGACCGCGGCGAGCGCGGCCGGTGCGTCCAGGTCGTTCGCGAGTGCTTCCCGGATCTCCTCCACCAGGGCGTCGGCGGACGGGCCGTCGGGCCGGGACACGGCGGCGCGCCAGCGGCCGAGGCGGGCCTCGGCGTCCGCGAGCACCTGGTCGGTCCACTCCCAGTCGGACCGGTAGTGGTGGGCGAGCAGCGCCAGCCGGATGGCGGCCGGATCCACCCCGTCGCGCCGCAGCGCGGACACGAAGACCAGATTGCCCTTCGACTTGGACATCTTCGCGCCGTTCAGGGCGACCATGCCGGCGTGCACGTACGCCTTGGCCATGGGGAACTCGCCGGTCAGCACCTGGGCGTGCGAGGCGCCCATCTCGTGGTGCGGGAAGGCGAGGTCGGAGCCGCCGCCCTGGACGTCGAAGCCCATGCCGAGGTGGTCCAGGGCGATGGCGACGCACTCGATGTGCCAGCCGGGGCGGCCGGGGCCGAGCGATCCGCCGTCCCAGCTGGGCTCGCCCGCACGGGCGCTCATCCACAGCATCGGGTCGAGCGGGTTCTTCTTGCCCGGGCGGTCCGGGTCGCCGCCGCGCTCGGCGGACAGCAGCCGCATGGCGGCCGCGTCCAGGTTCGAGACCCCGCCGAAGTTCGGGTCGGACTCGACGGAGAAGTACGTGTCGCCCTCGAGTTCGTAGGCGGCACCCGCCTCCCGCAGCCGCTCGACGAGCGGCACGATGCCGGGTATCGCCTCGACCGCGCCTATGTAGTGCTGCGGCGGCAGCATCCGCAGAGCGGTCATGTCCTCGCGGAAGAGGGCGGTCTCCTGCTCGGCGAGGGCGACCCAGTCGACGCCGTCACGCTGCGCCCGCTCCAGGAGCGGATCGTCGACGTCGGTGACGTTCTGGACGTACTCAACCTGCCGCTTGGTGTCGAGCCACACGCGCTGTACGAGGTCGAACGCGTTGTAGGTCGCCGCGTGCCCCATGTGGGTCGCGTCGTACGGCGTGATGCCGCAGACGTAGATACGGGCGACGGGACCGGGGTCGAGGGAGACCGGACCGCCGGTCGCGGTGTCGTGGATCCTCAGGTCGCGGCCCTGACCGGGCAGGGCGGGGACCTCGGAAGCGGGCCAGGCATGCATGTCATGAGCCTAACCGGACGGAAGTTCCGTATACGAACCGGACCGGGCCGGATGGCCGGTAGGGCGCTCTTGCGCGATACCGGCCACTCTGCTTCTAGACCGGCGGCCAGGGAATGGCCGGCCACTCCCCGCTCGGCTCCGGATGCCTGCCGGATTCCAGCAGGACGGCGACCCGCGCGCGCGTGGCGTCCAGTTCGGCGGCGGTGATCAGCCCGGACAGCCGCGCGGCCAGCGCCCCCCGGTCGCCCAGGGCCTCCTGAAGGACCTTGAGGGCGTCGACCGCCTCCGGGGCCAGCGCCTCGCCCGCCCACCCCCACAGCAGGGTCCTGAGCTTGTTCTCGGTGTTGAAGGTCACCCCGTGGTCGATCGCATACAGCCGGCCCTCGGCCGTGGGCAGCAGATGGCCGCCCTTGCGGTCCGCGTTGTTGATCACGGCGTCGAGCACGGCGAGCCGGCGCAGCCGCTCGTCGTCGGCGTGCACCAGCAGCGCCGTCCGTCCCTCGCCCACCTCGGCGAAGCCGATCGCCTTCCAGCCGGGCTCGGGCTCCTCGCCCTCCACCAGGGCGAGCAGCTCCGCCTCCGGAGCCACCTCGACCCACAGCTGGACCATCCCCTCGCCGTGCGGCCCCTCGCGCAGCACGGTCGGCGGGACGAGGCCCCAGCCGGTCGCCTCGGAGACCGCGTAGGCGGCCACCTCGCGCTGGGCGAGGGTGCCGTCGGGGAAGTCCCACAGCGGCCGCTCTCCGGCGACGGGCTTGTAGATGCAGGCCGCTTCCCGGCCCTCGTGCGAGACCGTGCAGTACAGCGCGGCGTTGGACGCCTCGCGGATACGGCCGCGGACGGTGAGCTCACCCTCCACCAGCAGGTCGACGTCGGTCACGCTCCGCGGCGGTATCCGTTCTGGCGCGGACATACGTGTCCTTCCGGGTCGAGCGGGAGGCTGCACAGCGGGCACGGCGGCCGCCCGGCGTTGACGACGTCGAGGGCGCGCTTGGCGAAGGCCCTCGCCTGCGCGCCGGTCAGCCGGACCCGCAGCATCGGGGGTCCGTTCTCCTCGTCCTGGAGCAGGCGCTCCTCGGCCTCGGCGAGGTCCTCCTCGGAGTCGGCGTCGAGCTCCACGAGGGCCTGCGCCTCGACGATCATGCGCTGTTCCTCGCCGTCCCAGGCGAGGGCCATGGTGCCGACCCGGAACTCCTCCTCCACGGGGGAGTCCAGCGGGTCGTTGTCGTTGACCTCGGTGGAGGCCACGGCCGGCACGGCGGCGCTGCCGCCGCTGCGGCGCACGACCTCGTCGAGCAGTTCGTCCATGCGCTCGGCGAGGGCGGCGACCTGGGTCTTCTCCAGGGCCACGCTGGTCACACGGGGGCCCGCGGTGGCCTGGAGGAAGAACGTACGGCGTCCGGGCAGCCCGACCGTGCCCGCCACGAAGCGGTCCGGCGGGTCGTAGAGGAACACCTGACGGGACACGTCCTGTCTCCTGGATTCGTGGATCGGCATCGGACCGGATGACCGCACGGACCGCGGGTGCGGAGGGGTGCGGTGCTACTGCGACCGCTTCACCCTACTGCGCCCGACGATCACGGTGCGCCCGCACCGCCCCCGACCGGGGCGTCGCCGGCCGAGGGGTCCTCGCGCGGCACCAGGGACGTGAAGTCACCGGTGTCACCGAGGCGGACGAGGAAGGGCCGCAGTCGTGTGTAACGGATCGCGGTGATGGAACACGGTTCGACGGAGATCCTCTGGAAGAGGTCGAGATGAAGTCCGAGGGCGTCCGCCACGAGCGACTTGATGATGTCGCCGTGCGAGCACATCACGTAGACGGCGTCGGCGCCGTGGTCGCGCTCCACGCGCGCGTTCCACTCGCGTACGGCTTCGGCGGCGCGGGTCTGCATCGCGCGCATCGACTCGCCGCCCGGGAAGGCCGCGGCCGACGGGTGCGCCTGCACGACCTGCATCAGCGGCTCGTCCCCCAGTTCGGCGAGCTTGCGGCCGGTCCAGTCGCCGTAGTGGGCCTCCCCGATCCGCTCCTCGGTGTGCACGGTGAGGCCCGGCCGGGCCTCCAGCAGCGGCCGGAGGGTCTCCTGGCAGCGCTGGAGCGGGCTGCTGACCAGCTCGGAGATCGGCAGCGCGGCGAGTCGTCCGGGCAGTGCGGCGGCCTGCGCGGCGCCGCGTTCGTCGAGGGCGACGCCGGGCGTCCAGCCGGCGAGCACCCCTTCGGTGTTGGCGGTGGAACGGCCGTGGCGGACCAGGATCAGCGTGGGCATGCGGCCAAGGGTAGGCGCACGCCCGGGTGCGTCCACGGGCGCGCGGCGGGACAATACGCTCCGTGATCGTCGACTGCGCCATCTACCGCGACGGGCGGCGGACGGAGGGGCCGGAGGACTTCTCCGACGCCCTCGCCATGTGCCGCCGCGGTGGCGACGCCTTCGTCTGGATCGGCCTCCACGAGCCGACCGAGAAGGAGTTCGACCGGGTCACGCAGGAGTTCGCCCTGCACCCGCTGGCCGTCGAGGACGCCCTGAACGCGCACCAGCGCCCCAAGCTCGAGGTGTACGACGACTCGCTGTTCGTGGTCCTCAAGCCGGTCGGCTACGAGGCCAGGAGCGACATCGTGACCTCCGGCGAGGTCATGGTCTTCCTCGGCGACTCGTTCGTGGTGACCGTCCGCCACGGCGAGGAGTCGCCCCTCGCGGACGTACGGCACCGGCTCGAGGAGGAGCCGGACATGCTCCGGCACGGCCCCACGGCGGTGCTGTACGCGATCTCCGACGCCGTCGTCGACCACTACGTGGAGGTGGCGGACGAGCTGGGCACCGACCTGGAGGAGCTGGAGGCGGAGGTGTTCTCGCCGACCGGCGGCGGCTCCCGGCACACAGCGTCCCGGATCTACGCCTTCAAACGGCAGGTGCTGGAGTTCCGCCGGGCCACGGGCCCGCTGGCCCAGCCGCTGACCCGGCTCGCGGGCAACGGCCTGTTCGGCGTGCAGGTGCCCTTCGTGCACGAGAAGGCCCGGCCGTTCTTCCGGGACGTGAGCGACCACCTCACGCGTGTGAACGAGGCGGTGGAGGGGCTGGACCGGCTGGTCTCGGACGTGCTCTCGGCGCATCTCGCGCAGATGAGCGTCCGGCAGAACGACGACATGCGGAAGATCTCCGCGTGGGCCGCCATGGCCGCGGTACCCACCATGATCGCGGGGATCTACGGCATGAACTTCGACCACATGCCGGAGCTGCACTGGGCGGTGTCCTATCCGGCGGTGATCCTGCTCATGGCCGTGCTGGAGGTGCTGCTGTACCGGCTGCTCAAGCGCCGCGGCTGGCTGTGAGGCGGCGGCCCCGGGAGGGTCCCGGCAATGTCAGGCGAACTCGGCGGCGGTGCTCGCGGGCCCGCCGAGCGCGTCACGCCGCTCCGGCATCCGCAGGCTGACCATCCGCCGCCAGCCCGCGATCCGCTCGTACCCGTAGACGGCCCGGATGCCCGTGCTGAGCAGGGCCGTCTTCGCCCCCGACCAGCCGAGCGCGCGCCCCATGTGCGTCATGACGGCGATGCTGACGTCGCGGTAGACGCGGATCTCGGCGAGCGCGCACTCCCGCAGCGTCCGCTGGATCGCCCGGCCGTGCCCGGCGCGGGCGAAGCGGAGCAGTTCCTCGTGGCAGTAGGCCAGGTGGTTGTCCTCGTCGTGGGAGATCATCTTCACCGCGCGGCCGATGTCGGGGTGGTCGGCGAAGTGCCTGCGCAGCAGCTCCATCTGCTCGGAGGCGCGCTGTTCGGTGACCCGGCTGTGGGAGAGGTAGACGACGATGTCCTGCACGGTGAGCGGCTCCTGGCCCTTGAGCTTCTCGTGGGCCAGTCCGATGCCGTGCTTCTCCAGGAGCATCGTGTAGTCGGTCTCGGGCGGGACCGGGACGGGTTCGAGTCCGCGCTTGCGCATCAGCGCTCTGAAGATCCGCCCGTGCTTGTCCTCGTCGGCGCCGTGCCGGGTGATCTTGGGGGCCAGGGGACGTTCGCTCTCCGGCACGAGCGCGGCGATGCGGGCGTTCTCCCAGCCTCCCTGGGACTCCCCGCTGGCCGCGATGGAGCAGAACAGGGCGAAGGACTCGTCGTGGTCGAGGATCTCCTGGAACAGGCTCTTTGCCGAAAGCATCGTGGACACCTCTCTGCAGGCCGCACGGAGTGACGCCGGATTCCGCGCAGAACGAGTCAAATGCGGCTCGAGAGGTGCTGCAACAGCTGTGTCGGACAACTCCGCCAAAAGGAGGACCCGCGCGTCGCACCGGTGCGTAACCACCGGGGCCGTGGCGCGTTGTGCACGGTGACGGCCGTGGCGGGGAAGACCCCCCGAGCCCCCACCACGGCCGCAGAACACTTCCCGCGCGGAACGTCCCGCCCGGCGCCGGTGTCACGCCAGTCCGGCGCGCTCCAGGGCCTCGGTGCCGGCGCGGAGCGAGGCGAGCCGCTCGTCGAGCGTGAAACCCGCCGGGTTCAGGCTCAGGCTGGTGACTCCGGCCGCGGCGTACTCCTTCATCCGGTCCGCGATGCGGTCCACGGAGCCGAGCAGCGTCGTCTGGTCGATCAGGTCGTGCGGGACCGCGGCCGCGGCGCCCTGCTTGTCGCCGGCGAGGTACTTCTCCTGGACCTCGGCGGCGGCGGCCTCGAAGCCCATGCGCTGCGCGAGCCGGTTGTAGAAGTTCTGCTTGGCGCTGCCCATGCCGCCCACGTAGAGCGCGGTGTAGGGGCGGAAGGCGTCGGCCAGCGCGGCCACGTCCTTGTCCGCACCGACGGCCAGCGGCAGCGTCGGGTGGACGTCGAAGCCCTCCATCGTCTTTCCGGCCTTCTCGCGACCGGCCCGCAGGTGCTTGATCGTGGTCTCCTCCAGGTGCGCGGCGGAGGGGAAGATCAGCAGGGCGCCCTCGGCGATCTCGCCGGTCTGCTCGAGGTTCTTCGGGCCGATCGCGGCGATGTAGAGCGGGATGTGCTCGCGCTGCGGGTGCACGGTCAGCTTGATCGGCTTGCCCGGGCCGCCGGGCAGCGGCAGCGTCCAGTGCTCGCCCTCGTACGACAGCCGCTCGCGCGTCATCGCCTTGCGCACGATCTCCACGTACTCACGCGTGCGGGCCAGCGGCTTGTCGAACCTGACGCCGTACCAGCCCTCGGAGACCTGGGGTCCGGAGACGCCGAGGCCGAGGCGGAACCGGCCGCCGGAGAGCGAGTCCAGCGTGGCCGCGGTCATCGCGGTCATGGCGGGCTGGCGGGCCGGGATCTGGAAGATGGCCGAGCCGATGTCGATGCGCTCGGTGTGGGCCGCGACCCAGGTGAGCACCGTGGCCGCGTCCGACCCGTACGCCTCCGCGGCCCAGCACACGGCGTACCCGAGCCGGTCCGCCTCCTTGGCGACCGCGAGGTTGTCCGCGTCCATTCCGGCACCCCAGTAGCCGAGGTTGATCCCGAGCTGCATGCCGCATCCCCTTACCCATCAGTAACGTGCCTGTTCGGCAGACCCTAGCGTGTGGAAACTGGTTGTCCACAGGCCCCCACACCGTAGGTTCTGGCCAGTAATCTCGGCGTTCATGGAGCAGAGGCATCTCGGCCGTACCGGTCTTCGTGTGTCCCGTATCGGACTCGGCACCCTCACCTGGGGCAGGGACACCGACGAGCACGACGCCGCGGACCTCTTGAAGTCGTTCTGGGAGGCGGGCGGGAACCTCGTCGACACGGCGGACGTGTACGGCGACGGGGAGGCCGAGTACCTCCTCGGACGCCTCATAGAAGGCCTGGTGCCGCGCCGGGACCTGGTGATCTCGACGAAGGCCGGCAGCGTGCCGGACCCGGACCGCCGCGTCGACGGCTCGCGCGGCCATCTGCTCTCCGCGCTGGACGCCTCGCTCGCCCGCCTCGGCACGGACTACGTCGACGTCTGGCACATCCACGCCTTCGACCCCTGCACCCCGCTCGACGAGACGCTCCACGCCCTCGACCTGGCGGTCAGCAGCGGTCGCGCGCGCTACGCGGGCGTCGCCAACTTCTGCGGCTGGCAGCTCGCGAAGGCGGCGACGTGGCAGCTCGCGGCTCCCGGGACCCGGACCCGGCTGGCGAGTTCGCAGATGGAGTACTCGCTGCTGCAGCGCGGCGTGGAGCGCGAGGTGCTGCCGGCCGCGCTGGACCTGGGCATCGGCCTGCTGCCGTCGTCACCGCTGGGCCGCGGGGTCCTGACGGGCAAGTACCGGGGCGACGCGACGCCGCCCGACTCGCGCGGCGCCTCGGAGCACCTGGCCCCCTTCGTCGCGCCGTACCTCGACGACACGGCGAGCCGCATCGTGGACGCCGTGCAGACCGCGGCGGACGGGCTCGCGGTGACACCCCTTCAGGTCGCCCTCGCCTGGATCCGCGACCGGCCCGGCGTGACCGCCCCCGTCATCGGTCCGCGCAACGCGCAGCAGCTCACGGCGGCATTGTCAGTGGAGGCCCTTAGTCTTCCTGACGAGATCTGCCGGGCGCTCGACGACGTGTCGGCGCCCGTGCACCGCTATCCCGATCACGACTGGAGCACGCTGTGAGCACGGACCCCGAGACCACGGAGGACGCCGAGCCGGGGACGCCGGGCGCGGCTGCGCGGGACGAGACACCGGGGGCGGACGCCACCGGGGAGGCGGCGGCCGGCGCCGAGGGCGCCACCGAGAAGTCCGAGGCCGAGGCCGAGTTGGCGGCGCAGCGGGTCGAGCGGGAGCGGATCGAGCGGCGCAAGGCCGAGAAGGCCGGCCGCGTCGACAGCGGGGCGAAGCTCAGCGGGAAGGCCGCCGATCTGCTGGCCGCCGTGCGGGCCGTGGAGAGCGGCCGGAAGCCGGCCGCCACCGTCTTCGAGGAGGCCGGGCCCGCTCCGCGCCGCCCCGCCCCCGAGCCGGTGCGGCGGCCGCGGCCCGCACCGGCCGCCGCACCGGCCCCGGGTCCCGCGCCGGAAGCGGTCGGCGCGGTGGCGCGCGTCCTCGCCGAGGGCGGCGCCCCCGAGACCCTCGCCGTACAGGCCGCCGCCGCACTCGGTGAGGACGCGGACGGCCGGCTGCGGGCCGATCCCTGGCTGCTGCTGCGTCTGGGCGGGGTGCGGCCCGAGCAGGCCGACGGCTTCGCGCGGGCGCTGCTCGGCGCGGAGTGCGGGCCGGACGACGAGCGGCGGGGCCGGGCCCTGACAGGCTGGCTGCTGGAGCAGGCGGCGCTCGCCGGGCACACGGCCCTGGAGATGCCGGCGCTCACCGCGGCGCTGGCCCAGCGGGGTGTGCCGGACACCGACGCGGCCGTGCAGAGCGCCGTCGCGGAGGGCGAGGCGCTGGTCTTCCAGGACGCCCTCGACCCGGCCGCGCCGGAGCCGCAGGCGGCCGAGGAGGGCGAGGAGGCCGGGGAGCGCCCGGTCCGGATCCTGATCGGCCTGGAGCGGTACGCCCTCGCCGAGGAGAGCCTCGCCGACGGCCTGGCCCGGCTCGTCAACTCGGTGCCCAAGCAGGACGGTTCGGCCGAGGACTGGGAGCAGGCCACCGCCGCCGCGCAGGGCTCCACCGCCGAGCTCCTGCGCGCGGTCGCCGGCCACGGCCTGGTGCTGCACACCGGCGGGGACGCCTCCCTGGCCGAGCCGGCGGCCCTCCTGCGGTCGGCGGCCGGGCTCGGGCTGCGCGTCTGGGCGGCCACGCACACCGCGGGCGGCCGCGACCGGTTCGCGGCGCTGTGGGCCGGGCAGGGGCACGAGAGCCCCGAGCCCGGCACCGCCCCCGTCACCACCGTCGCCGGTCTGCTCTCCGGCGCCGAGGGCCCGGGCCGGGACGCCGACGGCGCGCTGGACCTGGACCTCCTCGTCGTGCTCGACGCACCCCAGCTGGACGTCGAGACGGGTGCCCTGCTGATCGAGTCGCTCCCGGACGGCGCCCGGCTGGTGCTGGCCGGCGACCCGGCGGTGCTGTGGTCGGCCGGGCCCGGGCGGGTCTTCGGCGATCTGCTGGGGACGCGGGTCTGCCCCCGGGTCGCCTCCCGGACGCCGGATCCGGGCCCTCTGGGCGAGCTGGTCTCCGGCGTGGGCATCGGTGAGCTCCAGCAGGTCGAGGCGCCCGGCAAGGAGGTCGTGATCGTCCCCGTGCGGGACGCGCGAGAGGCCGTGCACCGGACCGTGCAGCTCGTCGCGGACTCGGTGCCGCGGGCGATCGGCGTCCCGTCCGGGCAGACCGTGGTGATCACTCCTGGACACGGCGGCGCGGCGGGGACGCGCGCGCTCAACGCGGCGCTGAAGGAACGCCTCAACCCCGGCCCCGGCCGCTTCGGCGGCTTCGACCCCGGCGACCGGATCGCCTACTCCCCCGCACCCGGGCGCACGGTCGCGGGCACCGTGGTGCAGGCCGACACCGACGGGCTGCACCTGTCGTGCGCGGGCACTGCCGTCGTCGTACCGAAGGAGCGGGTGGAGCAGTCCGTGCGGCACGGGTGGGCGCTGACCGCGCACCAGGCGGTGGGCGACCGCTGGCCCGCGGCGATCGTGGTACTGCCCGGGGACGCCGCGCAGGCCCTGAGCCGTCCGTGGGTCTACACGGCGTTCGGCAGGGCGGGGCGCCACCTGTCCGTGGTCCACGGCGTCGAGCAGGCGCTGCCCCGGGCGGTGGCCGAGGTCGTGGCCAAGCCCCGCACCACCCGTCTCCCGCTGCTGCTGGCGACCCAGGCGCCGGTCACCGGCTGACGCGCCGGACGGACGGCGACGGCGGCGGTCCCAGGGTCTCCCCGCGACCGCCGCCGTCCGGCCGGTGTGCCGCGTCAGCGCTCCGCGTCGAGCGGCTCCAGGTCGTCCTCGCCGTCCAGGTCGGCGTCGAGTTCGTCCTCGAGGTCCTCGTCGTCCACGTCCTCCAGGCCCACGTCGTCGAGCTCGTCGTCGAAGACGGCGCTCACGTCGAAGCGGCAGACCACCCGCTGCGGATCGATCTGCTCGAACGGCGCCTCCAGCCACTCACCGGGCTCGGCGGGTTCGTCCGTGGCCGTCACCCAGAGTGTGGAGTCGCCCTCCTCCAGCCCGAACTCCTTGTGCCGCGAGGCGATCTCGTCCGGTTCGAACTCGCCGAAGAGGATGCCCAGCGCGCCGTGCACGGTCGCCGAGGCCTCCGCGCCGGTGCTCCGGGAGTCGTCGGAGTCCGCCGCCTCCACCCGCTGTGCCTGTGCCAGCAGCCGCTGCGGCTCCGCCACCGCGTAGTCGCGGCGGATGAGCACGCTCAGGGCGTTCGGCTCCTCGGGACCGGTGTACGGCGGCAGCGCGTCCTCCGCCCCGGGGATCTCGAAGGGCGTGACCTCGTCATAGCGGTCGTAGAGCAGCTCGTCGTACGTCTCGGCGGCGGCGGCGAGCTCGTTGAACGCCTCGTAGACGGCCGGGTCGTCCTCCCCGGACCTGCGTTCGACCGCGGCCAGGTGGCGGTCGAGCGCGGTCTTGACCGCCTCGGCGGCGGCTCGTACCTCGGCAGCGGTGGGCTGCGCAGCATCAGACATAGTGCAGACGCTATCCGTACCGGGCCCCAGCCCGCACAATAGATGCGATGCCGGAATACGAATTTGTCGACGTGTACGTACCGCGCGGGGTCTCCCGCAAGGACGCCACACGCCTGCTGACGGACCATGCCGAGTACGGACACTGGGAGTTGGACCGTCTGAGCCTGCTGCGCGACGGCAGCCGCAGAGTGCGGTTGCGCCGGCGGATCATCCGCCAGGCGCGCGCCACGTGGTGAGCTGAGGCCCAGGACGCGACGGAGCGGGCCCCGCACGCACGGGGCCCGCTCCGTTCTGCGCACCGTCGGGGAAGTTCGCGGTGCTTCATGGATGCTTGCGCCGGTTCAGACCGAGGCACGTGCCTTGCGGTACATGACCGCGCCGGCCAGCAGCGCACCCGCGCCCACCGGGAGCACGACGCCGATCGGCAGGTCGCCGCCCGTGTGCGCGAGCTGCGCACCGGCCCGGGGAGCGCCGACCGTCTCGGTGCCCGGGTGGTTGACGTGCGTGGAGCCGCCGGGTGTGGAGCCGCCCGGCGTGGAGCCGCCGGTCTTCGGCGGAGTGCTCGGAGTGCCGGGGTGCGAGGGGTTGCCCGGGTGACCGGGGTGACCGGGGTGACCCGGATGACCGGGGTGACCCGGATGACCAGGGTGACCCGGATGACCAGGGTGACCCGGATGACCAGGGTGACCCGGATGACCCGGGCTTCCCGGGTGGCCGGGAGGCGTCTGGTGCCCACCGCCGGGAGGCGTCTTGTGCCTGCCGCCCGAACCGCCGTTGGAGCAGTCGTCGTCCTTCACGGCGTTGCCGACGCCGACGACGTTCACGCTGTTCCCGCAGACGTTCACCGGCACGTCGACCGGCACCTGGACGTGGTTGCCGGAGCCCACACCGGGTGAGTCGGCGGCACGCCCGCCGGCGTGCGAGCCGCCGTGCGCCCCGGAGGAGCCGTTGCCGCCGCCTTCATTGGCGCAGGAGTTGCCCACCGCCGGGTTGAGGATCCCGACGACGTCCACCGTGTTGCCGCAGACGTTCACCGGCACGTGCACCGGGGCCTGCACGGTGTTGCCGGACAGGACGCCCGGCGAGTTGGAACTGGAGCCGCTCGCGCCCGAGTCGGCGTGGGCGTAGCCGCCCGCCGCGGCGAGCACGCCGGTCGCGGCCGCCACGGTCATCAGGCCCTTGCGGGTGACCTGTCGCATTGCTGAATTCTCCCTGCCTTCGATCCTGACCTGGAATCTCGCGCGTCCCGCGAAATCGTTCGAAGAAATCCACGGCAACAGCCGGTCGGCCCCGGAGCGCATGGCGCGCGCTCCGGAGCCGACGGCGGACACGATCCTCAGCGGATCGACGTCACTTGTTGGTGCAGGTGTTGCCGAAGGCGGGGTTCAGCAGCCCGATCACGGAGACCGTGTTGCCGCAGACGTTCACCGGGACGTGCACCGGAACCTGAACGACGTTGCCGGACACGATGCCCGGGGAGTGCACCGCCGCACCCTGAGCACCGGAGTCGGCGACGGCCAGGCCCGCACCCGCGAGAACCAGACCACCAGTGGCAGCCGCAGCAGCGACGACCTTCTTGATCATTACTTCCTCCTTGTTGGCAATGCGATCCCGTGTCGCTGATCGCACTACCTGTAACGAGGAGGGAGTAATGGAGCTACGAGCTGATCGTCGCATTCACTCGTCCCGGTCCGGCCCCGTACGCGCTGCCGATTACGAAGGTCACGACGCGTCGATGAACCGGTCGAGCACGCGCACGCCGAACCGCAGGCCGTCGACCGGCACCCGCTCGTCGACCCCGTGGAACATGCCGGCGAAGTCCAGCTCCGGGGGCAGCTTGAGCGGTGCGAAGCCGAAGCCGCGGATGCCCAGGTCGTCGAAGGACTTGGCGTCCGTGCCGCCGGAGAGCATGTACGGGATCGCCTTGGCGGCCGGGTCCTCGGCCACCAGCGCGGACTGCATGGCCTCCACCAGCGCCCCGTCGAAGGTCGTCTCGACGGCCTTGTCGGCGTGCACGTCCTCGCGCTTCACCTTGGGCCCCAGGACCGTGTCGAGGTCGGTGAGGAACTCCTCCTCGAAGCCGGGCAGGAAGCGGCCGTCGACGTGGGCGGTGGCCTCACCCGGGATGACGTTGACCTTGTAGCCCGCTCCCAGCTGGGTGGGGTTGGCCGTGTTGCTCAGGGTCGCGCCGATGAGCTTGGCGATGCCGCCGAGCCTGGCCAGCGTGGACTCCATGTCCTCCGGGTCCAGCTCGGTGCCGAGCGCGTCGCCGAGTTCGTCGAGGAAGGCCCGGGTCGTCCTGGTGACGCGGACCGGGAACCTGTGCCGGCCCAGCCGCGCGACCGCCTCCGACAGCTCGGTGATCGCGTTGTCCCGGTGGATCATCGACCCGTGCCCGGCGGTGCCGGCCACCGTCAGCTTCATCCAGTGCATGCCCTTCTCGGCCGTCTGGATCAGATAGAGCCGCCGCTGCTCGCTGACCGTGAAGGAGAAGCCGCCCACCTCGCTGATCGCCTCGGTGACGCCCTCGAACAGGCCGGGATGCCGGTCGACCAGGTGCTTGGCGCCGTACGTGCCGCCCGCCTCCTCGTCGGCGAGGAAGGCCAGGACGATGTCGCGCGGGGGCCTGCGGCCGCTGCGCAGCCGGTCGCGTACGACCGCCAGGGTCATGGCGTCCATGTCCTTCATGTCGACGGCGCCGCGGCCCCACACGCACCCGTCGGCGACCTCGCCGGAGAAGGGGTGGTGGGTCCAGTCGTCGGCGTTGGCCGGGACGACGTCGAGGTGGCCGTGGATGAGGAGCGCGGGCCGCGAGGGGTCCTCGCCCTCGATGCGGGCCACCGTGGAGGCCCGGCCCGGATGCGATTCGAAGATCTCCGGTTCGAGCCCGACCTCGGCGAGCTTCCCGGCGACGTACTCGGCCGCCTTGCGCTCCCCCGGACCCGAGTGGTCGCCGTAGTTGCTGGTGTCGATCTGGATCAGCTCGCGGCAGAGGTCCACGACCTCGTCCTCGCCGGAGACGCCCTTGGCCGTGCCCGTGTCGCTCACGCTGCTTCCTCCCGCTGTCACTGCTGGTGGTTCCCCTCATCCTCCCCCTGCGCCCGCTCGGCCCCCAAGGGCGGACACCGCCCGTCACACGCCGTTCACGCCGGACGGGGGGTGACCTGGGACCCCTTCAAAGCCTGGTAGTGTTTCTCTCGTCGCCGCGGGCAGCACCCGCGCACGACAGACACCTTGTCCGGGTGGCGGAATGGCAGACGCGCTAGCTTGAGGTGCTAGTGCCCTTTATCGGGCGTGGGGGTTCAAGTCCCCCCTCGGACACATCGGAAGTGAGGCCGTGACCCCCCGGGGTCGCGGCCTCACTCGTCGTGTGGGACATCTCTCCTTCCCCAAAGGACGACCAGGTCAGCAGCCCCGTCGGGGCCTCGTGACCCCCCGGACGGCCCGCCCGAGTGGCCGATTCACGGGGGCGAACCTAGCGTTCGTACTAAAATTTCCGGCTTGTTACGGAGCTGGAGCCGGACAACCCCAGGCAGACCTGCGGGCCCGCCAGCGCCCCGGAGGCTTCCGGGATCGAGACGCGAGGACCGATGGCAGCCATACACGAGAGCAGCGCTCTCGGCCTGCTCGACGAAGAGCTCAGCGCTGAGATCCACGAGGAGATCGACCAGCAGTTCGGCGACATCGCCCGCTTTTCGGGAGGTCAGGCGGCCTCTCCGCGCACACTCGTCGACATCTTCGACGCCTCGGTGCGCTCCTGCCCGGACGAGCTCGCCCTCGACGACGGCACCACGCGCCTCACCTACCGTGCGCTGGCCGCCGAGGTGGAGCGGCTGCGCGGACGCCTCGCCGCGGCCGGGGTCGGCCTCGGCGACCGGGTGGGTGTGCGCGTCCCCTCCGGCACCAACGACCTCTACGTGGCCGTCCTGGCGGTCCTCGCCGCGGGCGCGGCCTACGTCCCCGTGGACGCCGAGGACCCCGACGAGCGGGCCGAGCTGGTGTTCGGGGAGGCCGGGGTGCGGGCCGTGGTCGGGGCCGGGCACGAGCTGACCGTGACCGGGCGCGGCGACGTGCCCGCCGCGCGGCCCGGTGGCGAGCACGACGCGTGGGTCATCTTCACCTCCGGCTCCACCGGCAGACCCAAGGGCGTCGCCGTCAGCCACCGCAGCGCCGCGGCGTTCGTGGACGCCGAGGCCGCGCTGTTCCTGACCGACGACCCGATCGGCCCCGGTGACAGGGTCATGGCGGGACTGTCGGTCGCCTTCGACGCCTCCTGCGAGGAGATGTGGCTGGCGTGGCGGTACGGCGCCTGTCTGGTGCCGGTGCCGCGCGCGCAGGTCCGCAGCGGGGCCGACCTCGGGCCCTGGCTGGTCGAGCAGGAGATCACCGTGGTGTCCACGGTCCCGACGCTCGCCTCCCTCTGGGAGTCCGAGACCCTCAACGACGTACGTCTGCTGATCTTCGGCGGCGAGGCCTGCCCGCCCGAACTGGTGCAGCGGCTGGTGACCGAGGGGCGCGAGGTCTGGAACACGTACGGGCCGACCGAGGCGACCGTCGTGGCCTGCGCCTCGCTGATGTCCGGCGAGGAGCCCGTGCGGATCGGGCTGCCGCTGGACGGCTACGAGCTGGCCGTCGTCGACGAGGCCGGCGAGCCCGTGCCGATGGGCGGCAGCGGGCAGCTGGTGATCGGCGGGGTCGGCCTGGCCCGCTACCTCGACGCCGCGAAGGACGCGGAGAAGTACGCGCCGCTGGAGTCCCTGGGCTGGGAGCGGGCGTACCGCAGCGGTGACCTGGTCAGGGCCGAGCCGCAGGGCCTGGTCTTCCTCGGGCGGGCCGACGAGCAGATCAAGCTCGGCGGGCGCCGCATCGAGCTCGGCGAGGTGGACGCGGCCCTGCAGGCGCTGCCCGGTGTCGCGGGCGCCGCGGCCGCCGTGCGCACCGCGCGCAGCGGCAACCAGCTCCTCGTCGGCTACGTCGTCACCCAGGACGGCTGGGACCAGGCGGCCGCCGTGGAGAAGCTGCGCGCCGAACTGCCCGCCGCGCTCGTCCCGTTGCTGGCCCCGGTCGAGGATCTGCCGACACGGACCAGCGGCAAGGTCGACCGGGGCGCGCTGCCCTGGCCCCTGGAGGGGCTGGAGACCGGCGGGCCCGCCGAGCGGCTCTACGGCACCGAGGCGTGGCTGGCCGAGCAGTGGACGGAGGTCCTCGGCATCCCCGTGGCCGGGGCCCGCGACGACTTCTTCGCGATCGGCGGCGGCAGCCTGGCCGCCGCCCAGCTCACCACGAGGCTGCGCACCCGCTACCCGAGCGCGGCCGTCCTCGACATCTACCAGCAGCCCACCCTGCGCAAGCTGGCCCGCCGGCTCGAGGCGTCGGTGCCGGACGACGGCTCCCGGCGCGCCGTCGCCCCGGTGCCGGTCCGTGCCAAGGTGATCCAGCTCCTGCTCCTGGTCCCGCTGTTCACCCTGCTCGGCCTGCGCTGGACGATCGCGCTCGCCGCGGCCGGGAATCTGCTGCCGGCCTACGCGTGGCTGCCGACGGCCCCCTGGTGGCTGCTCGCAGCCGGTGCCGCCGTGCTGTTCACCCCGCCCGGGCGGCTGGCGATCGCCGCGGGCGGTGCGCGGCTGCTGCTGCGCGGCGTCGCGCCCGGCCGGTACCCGCGCGGGGGCGCCGTGCACCTGCGGCTGTGGACCGCGGAGCGGCTGGCCGAGTTCAGCGGGGCGACCTCGCTGACCGGCTCCTGGCTGGAGCGGTACGCGCGGGCGCTGGGCGCCAGGGTCGGCCAGGACGTCGACCTGCACTCGCTGCCCCCGGTCACCGGTCTGCTCAAGCTGGGCCGGGGCGCGGCCGTGGAGTCAGAGGTCGACCTGTCCGGGTACTGGCTGGACGGCGACCGGCTGGAGATCGGCGCGGTCAAGGTCGGCGCGCACGCCACCGTCGGCACCCGCAGCATGCTCTTCCCGGGCGCCCGCGTGGGCAAGCGCGCCGAGGTGGCGCCGGGCTCGGCGGTCACCGGGCAGATCCCGACCGGCCAGCGCTGGGCCGGTGCGCCCGCGGTCAAGCTCGGCAAGGCCAAGCGGCAATGGCCCAAGGAGCGCCCGCAGCGGGGCACCTACTGGCGGGTGATGTACGGCCTGACCGGCCTCGCGCTCTCCGCGCTGCCGCTGCTGGCGGGCGGCGCCGCGTTCCTCGTGGCGCGTGCGCTCGTCGACCCGGCCGCGCCCGTGCGGGGCGCCGCGCTCGCCCTGGTTCCGGCGACGCTGGCCTTCGGGGCGGCGTACGCGCTGCTGATCCTGGTCTCCGTACGGCTGCTCAGCCTGGGGCTGCGCGAGGGCACGTACCCGACGCACAGCCGGACGGGCTGGCAGGCCTGGACCGTCACGCAGCTGATGGACCGCTCCCGCGAGACGCTGTTCCCGCTGTACGCCGGGCTGGTCACGCCGGTGTGGCTGCGGCTGCTCGGGATGCGCGTCGGGCGCGGCGCCGAGGTCTCCACGGTGCTCGCGCTGCCGAGTCTGACGACGGTCGGCGAGGGCGCGTTCCTGGCCGACGACACGCTGACCGCGCCGTACGAGCTCGGCCGGGGCTGGATGCGGATCGGGCGCGCGGAGATCGGGCGGCGGGCGTTCCTCGGGAACTCGGGGATGACGGCGCCGGGGCGCAGCGTGCCGGACGGCGGTCTGGTCGGGGTGCTGTCGGCCACGCCGAAGAAGGCGAAGAAGGGCAGTTCCTACCTCGGGCTGCCGCCGGTGAGGCTGCCGCGCAGCGCCGAGTCCGGCGACCGGAGCCGCACCTACGACCCGCCGGCCCGGCTGCTGTGGGCGCGCGGTCTGGTGGAGCTGTGCCGGATCGTGCCGGTGTTCTGCTCGGCAGCCCTCGCGGCGGCGACGGTGGCGCTGCTGTGCCTGCTCGGGCCGTGGGCCCCGCTGCTGTCCGGGCTGGTGCTGCTGGCGGCCGGCGGCGCGGCGGCCGGCGTCTCGGTCCTCGCGAAGTGGCTGCTCGTGGGCCGGCACCGGACGGGTGAACACCCGCTGTGGAGCGGCTTCGTGTGGCGCAACGAGCTGGCGGACACCTTCGTCGAGGTCGTCGCCGTGCCCTGGCTCGCCGCCCTGGTGCCGGGGACGCCGCTGATGACGGGCTGGCTGCGCGGCCTGGGCGCCAGGATCGGCAAGGGGGTGTGGGTGGAGAGCTACTGGTTGCCGGAGACCGATCTGGTGACCCTGCAGGACGCGGCGACCGTGAACCGCGGCTGCGTCCTGCAGACCCACCTCTTCCACGACCGGATCTTGCGGACGGATACTGTGGTTCTCCGTGAGGGTGCCACGCTGGGCCCTGGCGGGATCGTGCTGCCCGGCAGCACGGTCGGGGCCCGCACCACCCTGGGCCCCGCGTCGCTCGTCATGGCAGCGGAGTCCGTCCCGGACGACACCCGCTGGCTGGGCAACCCGATCGAGGCCTGGCGTCCCTGAGCGCGGGTCACTCCGAGCCGCGCGGGCGCCCGGAGGCGGGACCTGCCGCGTGCGAGGCACCGGCACAGGCGGGTGGCGATACGGCGCAGGGAGCAGAAGCGGCAGTGGCAGTTCAGCAGCAGGCGGGTGCGGACCCGTACTTCCCGGACCACGGTGACGCCCGGTACCGGGTGCACCGGTACGAACTCACGCTGGACTACCGCCCCGGCCCGAACCGGCTGGCCGGGACCGCCCGCATCAACGCCATAGCGGGCCGGTCGCCGCTGCCGGAGTTCTTCCTGAACCTCTCCGACTTCAAGATCGGCCGGGTCCGGGTGGACGGGCGGCAGCCGCACTACACGCACCGCGGCGGGAAGCTGCGGGTGCGCCCCGCCAAGCCGGTGCGGGCCGGTGCCGCCTTCACCGTCGAGGTGCAGTGGTCCGGCAACCCCAGGCCGGTGGGCAGCCCGTGGGGCGGGCTCGGCTGGGAGGAGCTGGAGGACGGGGCGCTGGTGGCGAGTCAGCCGATCGGGGCGCCGTCCTGGTACCCGTGCAACGACCGGCCCGCCGACAAGGCCGCGTACCAGATCTCGATCACCACGCCGTCGGCGTACGCCGTGGTGGCGGGCGGGCGGCTGCTGACCCGTACGACCAAGGCGTCCACGACGACCTGGGTGTACGAGCAGCCGGCGCCGACGTCGAGTTATCTGGTGGGGCTCGCGATCGGCAAGTACCAGACGGTGCTGCTGGGCGATCCGGGGCCGGGCGGGGTGCCGCAGCACGGGCACATCCCGGCGCATCTGCTGCCGCAGTTCTCCCGGGACTTCGCGCGGCAGCCGCAGATGATGGACCTGTTCCAGGAGCTGTTCGGGCCCTACCCGTTCGGCGAGTACGCCGTCGTGGTGACCGAGGAGGAGCTCGACGTCCCCGTCGAGGCGCAGGGGTTGTCGCTGTTCGGCGCCAACCACGTGGACGGCGCGCGGGGTTCGGAGCGGCTGGTGGCGCACGAGCTGGCGCACCAGTGGTTCGGCAACAGCGTCTCCATCGCGGACTGGCGGCAGATCTGGCTGAACGAGGGGTTCGCCAAGTACGCCGAGTGGCTGTGGTCGGAGCGCTCCGGCGGGCGCAGCGCGCAGCAGCTCGCCGCCCTGGCACACCGGTTGCTGTCCGCGCGACCGCAGGACCTGCGGCTGGCCGACCCGGGCCGCAAGTCGATGTTCGACGACCGGCTCTACGAGCGGGGCGGGCTGACCCTGCACGCGGTGCGCTGCGCGATGGGCGACGACGCGTTCTTCCGCATGCTGCGCGGCTGGGCGGTGCTGCACCGGGACGGGGCCGTGACGACCAGGACCTTCGCGGCCCACGTCAACCGGTTCGCGGACGAGCCGCTGGACAGCCTGTTCGAGGCCTGGGCGTACGGCGCGGAGCTGCCGCCGCTGCCCACGCAGATCCCGGTGCGTCCCAGCCACCCGCCCACCAACGCCGAGTCGGCGTAGGCCCCGGTCTCCCGTGGCGCCCGGTGCAGCAGAATGGCGCCCATGGCCCGACGCACCTCACCGTCCCGGCGGCAGCACGGCTCCGCCCCGGTTCACCGCGCCGCCTGCCCGTGCGGTCTCGCTCAGCCGTACGAGGACTGCTGCGGCCGCTTCCACCGGGGTGAGGCCGCGGCGCCGACGGCCGAGGCGCTGATGCGTTCGCGCTACAGCGCCTTCGTGAAGCTCAACGAGCCGTATCTGCTGCGGACCTGGCACCCGAGCACCCGCCCAGCGCGGCTCGACCTCGACCCGGGGATGCGCTGGCGCGGCCTGGAGATCCTGGGGACGGCCGACGGCTCCGCGTTCCACTCGGCCGGCACGGTGACGTTTCGGGCGTCCTTCGCGGGCGGCGCGCTGCACGAGCGCAGCCGGTTCGAGCGGGTGGACGGAGCGTGGGTGTACGTGGCCGGAGACGTCCTCGACGCGACGGGCACTTCCCCGGCCGAGGCACCCCACTAGGGGGCCAGGATGTCCAGTTCCTGGAGCGCGCCCACCGTGATCTCCCGGGTCAGCTCCTCCGCGCGGGCCGCGTCGCCCGCCCGGACCGCCTCGGCGACCTGGACGTGCAGGGTGACGGCGGCCGGGTCGGGGTCGTCGAACATGACCTCGTGGTGGGTGCGGCCCGCGAGGACCTCGGCGACGACGTCACCGAGCCGCGCGAACATCTCGTTGCCCGACGCCGTGAGGATCACCCGGTGGAAGGCCATGTCGTGGACGAGGTACGCCTCCAGCCGGTGGCCCCGCGAGTTGGCGACCATGCCGAGCGCGCACTCGGTGAGCTCGGCGCACTGCTCGGCGGAGGCGTGCCGGGCGGCCAGGGCCGCGGCGACCGGCTCGACGGCCGACCGCAGGACGGTGAGCGAGCGCAGCTGCCGGGGGCGGTCGGCGCCGGCCAGCCGCCAGCGGATGACCTGGGGGTCGTAGACGTTCCACTCGGCCTTCGGGCGGACGGTCACGCCCACGCGGCGGCGCGACTCGACCAGGTGCATGGACTCGAGCACCCGCACGGCCTCCCGCATCACGGAGCGTGACACGTCGAAGTTCTGCGCCAGCTCGTCGGTGCGAAGAACGCTGCCCGGAGGGTACTGGCCCGCGGTGATCGCGGGCCCGAGGCAGTCCAGTACATGGCCGTGCAGCCCCCGGCCCGGTGTGCTCATGCACTCAGCGTACGGGGCAGGTCACGGGAACAAAAAGTCAGACTTATTTGTCACAGACTCTTGAATTCGTCGTACCTAATCGGTTTCAGTGTCGTCGACATCAGGTCGCCACCAGGTGTCGGAGAAGACAGCAGACAGTGAGGCAGCGATGAGCACCCCCCATGTCGTCGTGGTGATGGGCGTCGCAGGCACCGGGAAGACCACCATCGGTCCCCTTCTCGCGGCCAGGCTCGGCGTCCCGTACGCCGAGGGCGACGACTTCCACCCGGAGGCCAACATCCGCAAGATGTCGGCCGGAGTTCCGCTCGGCGACGAGGACCGGTGGCCCTGGCTCGACGCCATCGGCGCCTGGGCGCACGGACGCGCCGGGCTCGGCGGAGTGGTCAGCAGCTCGGCGCTGAAGCGGGCCTACCGCGACCGGCTCCGTGCCGCCGCCCCCGGTGTCGTCTTCGTCCATCTGACCGGCGACCGCGCCCTCGTCGAGGAGCGGATGTCGCACCGGCAGGGCCACTTCATGCCCACGGCGCTGCTCGACTCCCAGTTCGCCACGCTCGAACCGCTCCAGCCGGACGAGGCGGGCGTCGCCGTGAGCGTCGCCGGGAGCCCCGAGGAGATCACCGCACGGGCCGCGAAGGCGCTGGAAGGCCTCCCCCACCCGGCCGCGTAACACCCACGTCCCCCATCCCCGTACCTGCAAGGGAAACACCGTGACCAGACTCAGCGTCGAGATGCTGGCAGCGGACGCGCCTCCGCCTATCACCTCGGCCGGCCATGCTCAGCTGGGCATCGCCGTACTGGTGGGCATCGCCGTCATCGTCGTGCTCATCACCCGGTTCAAGTTGCATGCCTTCCTCTCCCTGACGATCGGCTCGCTGGTGCTCGGCGCCGTCGCGGGAGCCCCCCTCGACAAGGTGATCGTCAGCTTCACCACCGGACTCGGCGCCACGGTCGCCAGCGTGGGCGTGCTGATCGCGCTCGGCTCGATCCTCGGCAAGCTGCTGGCCGACTCCGGCGGCGCGGACGAGATCGTCGACACGATCCTCGCCAAGTCGAGCGGGCGGTCCATGCCGTGGGCGATGGTCCTGATCGCCTCGGTGATCGGCCTGCCGCTGTTCTTCGAGGTCGGCATCGTGCTGCTGATCCCGGTCGTGCTGATGGTCGCCCGGCGCGGCAACTACAACCTGATGCGCGTCGGCATCCCGGCGCTCGCGGGCCTGTCCGTGATGCACGGCCTGATCCCGCCCCACCCCGGCCCGCTGGTCGCCATCGCCGCGCTCAAGGCCAACCTCGGCGTCACGCTGGCGCTCGGCATCCTCGTGGCGATACCGACGGTGATCATCGCCGGTCCGCTGTTCTCGAAGGTCGCGGCCCGCTGGGTGGACGTCCCGGTCCCCGACCGGATGCTGCCGCCGCGCGCCTCCGAGGAGCTGGAGAAGCGCCCGAACTTCGGCGCCACCCTGGCCACCGTGCTGCTGCCGGTCGTGCTGATGCTGCTCAAGGCTCTCGTCGACATCGCCGTGGACGACCCGGCGAACCTCACCCAGCGCGTCTTCGACGTCATCGGCAACCCGCTGATCGCGCTGCTCGCCGCCGTGATCGTCGGCATGTTCACGCTGGGCCGGGCCGCCGGGTTCACCAGGGAGCGGATCAGGGACACCGTCGAGACGGGCCTGATGCCCATCGCGGGCATCCTGCTGATCGTCGCCGCGGGCGGCGGCTTCAAGCAGACGCTCATCGACTCGGGCGTGGGCCAGATGATCCTGGACGTCTCCAAGAACTGGTCGATCCCGGCGCTGCTGCTGGGCTGGCTGATCGCGGTGATCATCCGTCTCGCGACCGGTTCGGCGACGGTGGCGACGGTCTCGGCGGCCGGCCTGGTGGCCCCGCTCGCGGCCGACATGTCGACCACGCACGCCGCCCTGCTCGTCCTCGCCGTCGGCGCCGGCTCGCTGTTCTTCAGCCATGTCAACGACGCCGGATTCTGGCTGGTGAAGGAGTACTTCGGACTGAGCGTCGGCGAGACCGTCAAGACCTGGTCCGTCATGGAGACGATCATCTCGGTGGTCGCGGGCGCCCTGGTCCTGCTCCTGTCACTGATCATCTAGGAGTACGCGGATGACTCACCCGCTGTTCGACATCAGCGGCCGCACGGCCCTGGTCACCGGTTCCAGCCGCGGCATCGGGTTCGCCCTGGCCCGCGGGCTGGCCGAGGCCGGCTGCACGGTGGTCCTCAACGGACGGGACGCCGGCCGCCTCACCGAGGCGGCGGCGGACCTGCCCGGCGAGGTCCGCACCGCCGCGTTCGACGTGACCGACGGTGCGTCCGTGGCCGCCGGGATCGCGGACGTCGAACAGCGGGTCGGCCCGCTGGACATCCTGGTCAACAACGCGGGCATGCAACTGCGCGCCCCGCTCCTGGAGTTCACGGACGCCGACTGGCACCGCGTGCTGGACACCAACCTCACCAGCGCGTTCCTGGTCGGCCGTGAGGCGGCCCGCAGGATGACGGAGCGCGGCCACGGCAAGATCGTCAACATCTGCTCGCTGCAGAGCGAGGTGGCCCGCCCCGGCATCGCGCCCTACGCGGCCGCCAAGGGCGCCCTGAAGATGCTCACCAAGGGGATGTGCGCCGACTGGGGCCCGCACGGCGTCCAGGTCAACGGCCTCGGCCCCGGCTACATCGAGACCGAGCTGACCCGGGCCCTCGTCCAGGACGAGGAGTTCAGCGCCTGGGTGCGCCGCCGCACGCCCGCCGGCCGCTGGGGCCGCACGGAGGACCTGGTGGGCGGGGTGCTGTTCCTGGCCTCGCCCGCCGCGGACTTCGTCAGCGGGCAGATCCTGTACGTCGACGGCGGAATGACGAGCGTCCTGTGAGGGGGCCGGCCACGGGGCCGCGGGCGCTCGGCTGTGTGATCCACGGCCGGGGCGACCTGCGCGTCGAGGAGCTGCCGGTCCCGGAGCCCGGGCCCGGCGAGGCGCTCGTCGCCGTCCGCTACGGCGGCGTCTGCGGCTCCGACCTGCACTACTGGCGGCACGGCGGTGTCGGCGACTTCCTGCTGAAGGAGCCCATGCTGCTCGGGCACGAGGTGGTCGGAACGGTCCTCTCCTACGGCTCCCCGGCCCCGTCGGCGCCGGCCGCCGGCACGGCGGTCGCGGTGCACCCGGCGACCCCGTGCGGTCGCTGCCCGGAGTGCGCCGACGGGCGCCGGCACATCTGCCGTGACACCCGGTACCTGGGCAGCGCCGCACGCCTCCCGCACGTACAGGGCGGCTTCGCGGCCCGGATCGTCGTCCCCGCCGGCCAGTTGAGGCCCCTCCCGGCGGGCCTGGAGCTGCGGCGGGCCGCGCTCGCCGAGCCGCTGTCCGTCGCCCTGCACGCGGTGCGGCGGGCCGGGGCGGTGGCGGGCCGGCACGTCCTGGTCACCGGTGCCGGCCCCATCGGCTGCCTGGTCGTCGCCGCGGCCAGGGCGGCCGGCGCCGCCCGGATCACGGTCACCGACCTCCTTCCGGCGGCGTTGGAGTACGCGCGGGTCGCGGGTGCCGACACCGTCGTACGCGCCGACGATCCCGCCGACGCCGGGTGGCCGTCCGGGGCGCACGAGGTGGACGTCGCCGTGGAGGCGTCCGGGGCGGCGGCCGGCCTCGACACATGTCTGCGCCTGGTGCGGCGCGGCGGGGTCGTGGTGCAGCTGGGCATGCTGCCGCCGGGCCCGACCCCGTTCGCCGGGAACCTCGTCGTGAGCCGGGAGATCGAGCTGCGGGGCGCGCTCCGCTTCGACACCGAGTTCGACGAGGCGCTGCCTCTGCTCGCGGCGCGGCCCGCCTTCGACGGGCTGGTCAGCGCGGTGGTCCCGGTGACCGAGGCCGAGTCGGCGTTCGCCCTCGCGGCGGACCGCGGCCGTTCCTGCAAGGTGCTGCTGGACTTCGGCGGCTGATTCGCCGCGGAGGATCGGTGGAAGACGCCTTCCCCGGCGGCGCCGCCGGCCCGATGATGGGAAGACCCCTGGACCCGGGCGTCCGGGGGTCGTGCGTGTCGGGGGTGTGCGGGGGCGGGACTCGTCCGGGTCGGGGGGTGTCATGGCGGTTTCCCTCGGGATGCGTATCTCGGGGCTGCTCGTGGTCGGAGCGGTGGCGGTGGCCGCCGCGGCCTTCACCGGTGACGGACGGGGCGCGCCGGACGAAGGAGGCGGGGGCACCGGAATCGTGACGGCCGGCCCGTCGCCGAGCGCCCGTTCCCTCGCGGCTCCCTCGTCGTCCGCCCCGCGCCGGTCACCCGCGGGCGAGGCGGCCGGCACCGTGGCCCCGAGCACTCCGGGCCACACCATGACGGCCACCGCACCGCCTCCCGACCGCTCCTCGCCCACGCCCGCCTCCGCCGACAGGCTGCTCGTGAGCCCCGACTGGCTCCCGCCCGGTCCCGTCTCGCCCGACGCCGACGCGGTTCCCGATCCGTCGAGCGTCTACGACCTGCTGCGCGACCCGCACCGCTGCCGGGCCGCGCTCGACGTGATCCCGAGGGCGTCCGCCGACCCCGAGTGGCGGGTGCTGCGCGCCCTCGCCACCGGGTGCCTGGCCGCGCAGGGCCGGGGCGGCGGCTGGAACACGGTGGGCAAGGACCACGCCGACCTGGCGGGGAAGCTGCGCACCTGCAAGGGCCGGGCCGCCTACGCCGTGCTCGGCGGGCTGCTGGACCTCCACCGGCGCCGTCCGGGCGACACCGTGCGGCTGACGGCCTCCGCGGGCGCCTCTCCCGCGTGCGCCTACGGGATCGCCGGCGTCGGCACCGGCGACGACGGCACGGTGCGGCCGGGCGACACGGTCGCCGTCGAACTGCGCGACACCTTCTTCGACCAGAGCGAACTGCTGCGGTTCGGGAGCCTGTCCATCGGCGGGCAGCTGCTGCCCGGGCCGCTCGTGCCGCGGTCCCGGTCGGGTGACCGACTGGTGCTGTCGGCCGTGGTGCCGTCCCTGGACGCCTCTCCTCAGGCGGTCGACGTGGTCGTCCGGTACGGCGGTACGCAGGTGCGGCTGCCGGACGCCTTCACCGTCGCCGCGCCCGCCGTGGTGCCGTCCGCGAGCGCGCCGTCAGGGACGCCACAGGGGGTGCTCACGCTCGGCCCACTCCCGGTCGACCCGTCCGGTCCGTAGCCCGCTGCGGGCCTGCGGGTCCCCGATCGCCATGCCGATGTGCCCGGCGAGCACGATCCCGATGGTCAGCGCCAGCCAGTCGTGGACGAAGGTCGCGCTGGTGCGCCACATGATCGGGGTGAGATGGGTGAACCACATGATCAGGCCCGTGCCCAGCATCACCAGCGACGCGCCGGCGATCCAGGCCGCGTAGATCTTCTGCCCGGCGTTGAACTTGGCCGCCGGCCGCGAGGAGCGGCGCTTGTCGCGGCGCAGGGCCGCGCGCAGCCAGACCTTGTCGTGCGGCCCGAAGCGGTTCAGGTGCCCGAGGTCCGCGCGGAAGTGGCGGGAGAACAGGCCCACCAGGACCGGCACGGGCAGGGCGAGCCCGGCGCACTCGTGGATGCGGACCACCAGCTCGCGCCGGCCGACCAGTTCGGCCAGCTGCGGGATGTACAGGAAGGCCGCCGTCACCACGCACACGCCCATCAGCGCGGCCGTCGTGCGGTGCACCCAGCGCTGCGCGGGCCCGAACCGGCGGATCTCGGCGGCCGGCGGGGTGTGCGCGTCAGCTCGTAGGGGCATCGTCACGTCCGTTCGAACGGCCGACCCAGGCGTCGACGTCGTAGCCGAGGCGCTCCCAGTAGCCAGGCTGCACGTGCTGGGTGACGGTGATCCCGGAGAGCCACTTGGCGGACTTGTAGAAGTACATCGGCGCCACGTACAGGCGCACCGGCCCGCCGTGGGCGTGGCCGATGTCCTTGTCCTGCATGCGCAGCGCCACCAGGACGTCGGAGCGGCGCGCCTGGTCGAGGGTGAGGCTCTCGGTGTACGTGCCGTCGAAGCAGCGGAAGCGGACGGCGCCCGCCGAGCCGTGCACCCCGGCGGCGTCCAGCAGCCGGGACAGGCGCACGCCTTCGAAGGGGGTGCCGGGGACCCGCCAGCCGGTGACGCACTGGACGTCCTTGACCAGCTTGGTCTGCGGCAGGGCACGCAGGTCGTCGAGCGTGTACGTCTTCGGGCGGTCCACCAGGCCGTCGACGGTGAGGCGGTAGTCCGAGGCGTCCTTGTGCGGCACGGAGGAGGCGACGGAGTAGTAGCGGAAGCCGCCGCCGTTGGGCAGCAGACCGGTCAGACCGGTGGGGTCCTTGTCGGCCGCGGCGCCGAGGAAGCCTTCGAGCGCGCGCTGCAGCCCGGGCGCGGCCACCACGCCGAGGGCACCGAGGCCGAGGGTGCCGAGCAGGACCCGGCGGCCGATCGGAGTACCGCGTTCCGCCGAGGGCCGCGGCTCGCCGGGCTCCTCGGGCTGTTCGGAGTTCACGGGTCCATTCGAACACCCGCGGCCCCGGCGGAGCCAGGGATCGCGGGTGCTCGTCAGGATTCCGTCATCTTCTTACCGGCTTCTCGGGAACCGGCGCGCCGGTTCCCGAGAAGCCGGCGATGCCCTACGGCGTCTCCCGCGCCGCCTTGTCCAGCTGGAACGCCTCGTTGCCGAGCCCGATGCGGGCGTGCGCCTCGGGCGAGCGGAAGCGCAGCCACAGTCCCTGGGCCAGGCCCACCACCAGGGCGAGCCCGATGATGCCGGGCAGCAGCCGGCTCAGCGCCGAGCCGGGGCCGGTGCCGACCAGGACGTCGAAGTCCTTGACCGTGTAGCCGGCGATGACCAGCAGCGCGGCGCCGGCGAGCCCGGAGGTGACCAGACGCCAGGACTGGGCGCCGGCGGCCCCCCGCCGGGCGAAGAAGACGATGACCGACGCCGAGGCGGCCGCCATCAGCAGGATCACGCCGAGGGCGCCGATGTTGCCGAACCAGGTGAACAGGTGCAGCACGGGCGCGGTCGGGTCCCCGGTGGGCCTGTCGTCGGTCACCGCGAAGACGATCACGACCACCGCCGCCACGGCCGTCTGCAGCAGGGAGCCGGTGCCGGGGGCGCCGCTGGAGCCGGTGGTCCGGCCGAAGGCGCGCGGGAGCAGGCCCTCGCGGCCCATGGCGAAGGTGTAGCGGGCGACGACGTTGTGGAAGCTGAGCATGGCCGCGAACATGCCGGTCACGAACAGGACGTGCAGGACGTCGGTGAAGGCCGGGCCGAGCCGGGAGTCGGTCAGCGAGAAGAGCATGCCGGCGCTCTCCTTCTGCGCCACGCCGACGACCTTCGAGGGTCCGGCGGCCACGGACAGCGCCCAGCTGCTGAGGGCGAAGAAGACGGCGACGCCGCCGACGGCGTAGAACATCACGCGCGGCACCAGGATGTGCGGCCGGCTGGTCTCCTCCGCGTACACGGGCGCCTGCTCGAAGCCGAGGAAGGCCGCGATGCAGAAGCACAGCGCGGTGCCGACGCCCGCGCCGCTGAGCGTGTCCGGGTTGAAGGCGTGCAGCGACAGGCCCTCCGCCGCGGGGTCGCCGATCGCCGCGACGTCGAAGATGACCACCAGGATCACCTCGATGACCAGCAGCACGCCGAGCACGCGCGCGTTGACGTCGATCTTCAGCCAGCCCAGCAGGCCGACGACCACGAGGGCCGCCAGCGACGGTATCCACCAGGCGACCGTCGCGTCGGCGTACTTGTCCAGGAGCCCGGAGACCTCGAAGCCGAAGATGCCGTAGATGCCCACCTGGAGGGCGTTGTAGGCGACCAGCGCCACCAGGGCCGCGCCGGCTCCGGCGGTGCCGCCGAGGCCGCGGGAGATGTAGGCGTAGAAGGCACCGGCGTTGTGGACGTGCCGGCTCATCTCGGCGTATCCGACGCTGAACAGGATCAGGACCACGCCGAGGGCGACGAACAGCAGCGGCTGCCCGACGATGCCCATCACCGCGAATGTGGTGGGCATGACACCCGCGACCACCATGAGGGGAGCGGTCGCGGCGAGCACGGAGAGCAGCAGGCCCCCCGTGCCGAGGCGGTCGGCGCGCAGGGCGCGCTCCTGGCCGAGATAGGTGCTGATGCCGTCGGAGGTGGATCTGCTCGCGCTGGAACTGCCCGTGGTCATCGCGGAGACCGTCCTTCTGTCGGAGTCGGGAGTGTCATGCCGTGCCGAGTGCGGCGGCGCGCGCGGCACGGAAGGCGGAGTGCGGATCGCGGTCCGGGTAGGACCACGGGGCCGGGGTGGCGAGCTCGCCGATGCGGTGGAAGAGCGCGGCCGCCTCGGCGCCCCGGCCCTCGCAGAACTTGGCGTGGGCGAGGAAGTTGAGGTCGACCAGGCGGCGCGGGTGACCTTCGTGCTCCCACTCCAGCCACCAGTCGAAGGCGGCCTTCATCACCTGCCGGGCCCGGCGTCCGCTCCAGTGGCCCGAGGCGGCCGGGTCCGGGGACTCCTGCCCGGCGGCGGCGAGCACGCGGTAGCGCTCGGCGTGCGCGACGACCGGCAGGATGGCGAGCGGGGAGTCGGCCGGGGCCTGTTCGGCGGCCCAGTTGGCGAAGTCGTAGACCTCGTGCAGCGGGTCGGGGCCCGCGCCGGGGTGCCGCTCCGCGAGGTGGGCGACCATCAGGTGGTGGGCGTGGTGGTGGTCGGGGTAGCGGCCGCGGACCTGGTCGAAGAGGCGCGCGGTCTCGTCACCGGTACCGGTCCCGCGCTCCAGCATGAGCAGGCCGAGCCACGGGGTGGGGTCGGCGGGCACCCGGTCCGCGGCCGCCCGGCACGCCTCTCGTGCGCGCTCCGGCTTCTCCTTGCCGCGCAGGGCGCGCTGGACCAGCGCCAGGGCGTGCAGCAGGGCGGCGTCGGTGGAGTCGGGCTCGGCGAGCAGCCAGTCGCGGGCCCACGCCTGCGCGTAGGGCTCCAGCGCCAGCACGGCGACCCGGTGGCCGCGCCGGTCCCAGTCGTCGCCCGTCTGGACGAGCAGCGACCGGGCGGCCTGCCACCGGCCCTGCGCCAGCGCGGCGCGGGCGGCCCGCAGCCCGGCGTCGTCCAGCGCCGCGTCGAGGGCCCGGGCCGCGCGCTTGCGGCCCCGGCCGAGAGGTGGCGGAGGTGGAGACACCGCGGGAAACGTCCTCACGCGACGCTGCTCGTCGCCCGATATCGATGTGCCGTCGACTGGTCACGGACAGCAAACCCGCAGCCATTGGTCCGCGTCAAGGGACGAACGGGTGTTACACGCGTCAACTCCCGTGCCGGAAGAGGCACTTGGATCCGTACGTCCCACAGCCGCGCGGAATATCCGTTTCCTTGTGTGGCGTACGCCATGGCGGTGCCGCGAGGACCGCTTCACCATGACGGGACGGCGAGGGGACGCTACAGTCACCCAAACGCACCCCGAGACCCCGCCCCGACGATCGAGGTACGCGCGTGTCCGTTCTGGTTCTGATTCTCGCCGTGAGCGCGGCCTGCTGCCTCGGCCTCGGATTCGTGCTCCAGCAGAACGCGGCCCAGCGGGCACCCCTCAGCGACTTCCTCTCGCCACGCCTGCTCGTCGACCTGATGCAGGTGCCGCGCTGGCTGGGCGGCATCGCCCTGATGGTGGCCGGCATGGTGCTCGGCGCGATCGCGCTGAGCCAGGGCGAGATCTCCCTGGTCGAGCCGCTGCTGGCCACCAACCTCCTGTTCGCGCTCGGGCTCTCCCGCCTGCAGACCCGACAGTCGCTGGGCCGCCAGGGCTGGGCGGGACTGGCCCTGCTGGCGGGCGGTGTCACCGCCTTCATCGTCGCGGGCGAGCCGCGCGGCGGCACCGCGCTCACCGACCCCTTCCGGCACTGGCTGATCATCGGCGCCATGGTCGGCCTGGCGCTCCTGCTGACGACCTTCGCGAAGCGCTCGCGGCTCAGTGCGGGCCCGGTCCTGCTCGCCCTCGCCGCCGGCCTCCTCTACGGCGTCCAGGACGCCCTCACCCGCATCAGCGGGCAGCGCTTCTCCGCGGGCGGCCTGACCGACCTGGTCACCACCTGGCAGCCGTACGGCGTCCTCGTCATCGGCGTCACCGGCCTGATCCTGGTCCAGAGCGCCTTCGAGACCGCACCCCTGCGCATGTCCCTGCCCGCCCTCACCGCCGCACAGCCCCTCGCCGGCATCGCCTGCGGGGTCGGTTTCCTCGGCGACCGGCTGCGCACCGACGCGGGCGCCCTCGCCTGGGAGGCGGCCGGTCTCGCCGCCATCGTCGGCGGCATCGTGCTGCTGGGGCTGCACCCCTGCATGCCGAGCGGCGCGGCCCGCCCGGAGCGGGCCGGGGACCTCCGGCCGAAGAACCAGCGGGTCCGGGACCCCCAGCCGAACTGACGCCGTCCTGCTTGGATGGCCGTATGACGAGCCCCGCAGACGAGATCCTCGACATCGTCGACGAGCACGACCAGGTGGTCCGGCAGTCCCCGCGCGGCGCGGCCTACGCCCAGGGCCTGCGCCACCGCTGTGTGTTCATCGAGGCCAGGGACGCGCAGGGCCGCCTCTTCGTCCACCGCCGCACCCCGACCAAGCTGGTCTTCCCCTCCCGCTACGACATGTTCGTCGGTGGCGTGGTCGGCGCGGGCGAGTCCTACGACGAGGCGGCGCTGCGCGAGGCCGAGGAGGAGCTCGGCGTCTCCGGCCTCCCGGCCCCCCGCTTCCGCTTCAAGTTCCTCTACGACGACGGCGCCGGCCACAGCTGGTGGTCGGCGGTGTACGACGTGCGCTGCGAGCTGCCGGTCAGCCCGCAGGCCGAGGAGGTGGCCTGGCACGACTTCCTGCCGGAGGCGGAGGTGGAGCGGCGTCTGACGGAGTGGGACTGGGTGCCGGACGGACTGGCCGCCTATCGGCGCCTGAAGGCGTTCCGTTCCGCCGGATAAGGTCCTTCGCGTGATCGCATTCGTACGGAACGTCCGCCTCTGGTTCGCGCCCGAGGGCGTGCGCGAGGAAGGCAGCACGCCCGACTACCGCTTCTCGCTGGCGAACGAGCGCACCTTCCTGGCCTGGCTGCGCACGGCGCTCGCCCTGATCGGCGGCGGGTTCGCGGTGGACCAGTTCCTGCCCGACCTGCGCTGGGCCTGGCGTGTCGGGCTGGCGCTGGCCCTGCTCGGCGCGGGCGGGCTGTGCTCCCTGCGGGCGGTCAACCACTGGATGCGCTGCGAGCGGGCGATGCGCCGCGGGGAGGACCTGCCCGCCTCCCGGTTCCCGGCGGTGCTGAGCGTCGTGGTCGCCGTGGTGGCCGTCGCGATGGTCGTGGTCGTGATCGTCGGGTGGGAGGGATGAGTGCCGTCCCCGACCGCGACCCCGGCCTGCAGCCGGAGCGCACCCGCCTGGCCTGGCGGCGCACGACCCTGACGAGCACGGTCGCCGCGGTCCTCGCCGGCAAGAGCGCCCTGCACGGCGGGGCCTCCGCGGCGGGAGTCGTCGCCTGCGTCCTGCTCCTCGCCCTCTGGTTGGGCTTCCTGCTGGTCGCCCACCACCGCATCCGCGCCCTGGCCGCGACGGGCATCCCCCCGGCCCTGGCCCCGCGGTACGCCGCGGCCGCCGTCCTGTGCACGGTGGCGATGGCATGGTGCGGAGCGGCGCTCGTGCTCCAGGCGCAGAACTGACGGACGGTGCCGGCGGGCGGGACACCGGGGCGAGCGGGCGGGCCGCGGCCTTCCTCCCGGCGCCACGCAACCGGGATGCCCCGATATGGGGCACATGCGTGGCAGCCTGTGCGTCGTCATCACCCGTACCCCCGAAGGTGAGCACGATGACCCCCCTCCATCAGGAACACGCCTCCCACGCACACGACCACGGCCCGGACTGCGGCCACACGAAGGTGCCGCACGGCGATCACGTCGACTACGCGCACGGCGGGCATCTGCACCGGGAGCACGGCGGCCACTGGGACGAGTGCGAGGCCGAGGAGCACGTCCCGCACGAGGGCCACGACCACCGGCACGGCGACGGCTGCGGCCATGAGAGCGTGCTGCACGGCGACCACGTCGACTACCTCCACGACGGGCACCGGCACGCCGCGCACGACGGCCACTGGGACGACCACTGACGCCGGCCGGGGCCCGCTGACGGCCCCCGGCCCGGCCGGAACCGGCCTCCCGGCAGCTCCCCGCGGCACCGCGCGGGGAGCTGTCGGCCTATCGTGGCCCGGATCACGTTCGGCTTCCGCACTGGACGGCATACCGACCGGTCGGCATCATTGGTCGGGACACGTTGCCGCGCCCGCGAAGGAGCACCGATGAGCCCCGACCACCCGCCAGGTCTCGATCTCGACCGGCTGCGCGGCCTCCTCGACCAGGAACGGCCCGGTCTGGTGCATGGCTCCCTGACCGGCCGGCTGATCGAGGGCGGACGGTCGAACCTCACGTACTCGGTCTCGGACGGCACGTCCCGCTGGGTCGTCCGGCGGCCCCCGCTCGGCCATGTGCTGGCCACCGCGCACGACATGAAGCGGGAACACCGCGTGATCAGCGCCCTGCACCCGACGAACGTCCCGGTGCCGCGCCCGGTCCTGCTGTGCGAGGACGAGCAGGTGCTCGGGTCCCCGTTCTACGTCATGGAGTTCGTGGAGGGCACGCCGTACCGCACCGCCGACCAGCTCGCTCCCCTCGGCCCGGAGCGCACCCGGGACGCCGTGCTGTCCCTGGTGGACACCCTGGTCGAGCTGCACGCGGTGGACCCCGCCGAGGTGGGTCTCGCCGGCTTCGGCCGCCCCGAGGGCTTCCTGGACCGGCAGCTGCGCCGCTGGGGCAAGCAGCTGGACGCCTCCCGCAACCGCGACCTGTCCGGCATCGACGAGCTGCACGCGACGCTCGGCCGGCACCTTCCCCGGTCCCCCGCGCCGGCCGTGGTGCACGGCGACTACCGGCTCGACAACGTCCTGATCGGCGACGACGACCAGATCAAGGCGATCCTCGACTGGGAGATGTCCACACTGGGCGATCCGCTCACCGACCTCGGCCTGCTGGTGATGTACAGCATGCCCCTCGGGCTGCCGAAGTCCCCCGTCTCCACCACGGCCGAGGCGCCCGGGCACCCGGATCCGGCCGAGCTGATCGAGCGGTACGCCGCGCGCTCGGGGCGCGACGTCTCCGCGGTCTCCTGGTACACGGCGTTCGCCTGGTTCAAGCTCGCCGTGATCCTGGAGGGCATCCACTACCGCTACACCCTGGGCCAGACGGTCGGCCGCGGCTTCGACCGCATCGGTGACCTGGTGCCCGTGTTCATCGAGCACGGCCTGACCACTCTTCAGGAAGGCTGATCAGTCATGGACTTCGCGTTCGACGCGCGCACCGAGGAACTGCGCGCCCAACTCCTCGCCTTCATGGACGAGCACGTCTACCCGGCCGAGGCGGTGGCCGAGGAGCAGCGGGCCGCGCTGGCGTCGCCGTGGGACACCCCGGCCGTGGTGGAGGAGCTCAAGGCCGAGGCGCGCCGGCAGGGCCTGTGGAACCTGTTCCTGCCGGACGCCGAGCACGGTGCCGGGCTGACCAACCTCCAGTACGCGCCGCTCGCCGAGATCACCGGCCGCAGCCCGCAGCTGGCGCCCACGGCGACGAACTGCGCGGCGCCCGACACCGGCAACATGGAGGTGCTCGCGCAGTTCGGCGACGAGCGCCAGAAGAAGCAGTGGCTGGAGCCGCTGCTCGCCGGCGAGATCCGCTCGGCGTTCGCGATGACCGAGCCGGAGGTGGCGTCGTCCGACGCCACGAACATCACGACGCACATCGAGCGCGACGGCGACGACTACGTCGTCACCGGCCGCAAGTGGTACATCTCCGGGGCGATGAACCCGGACTGCAAGATCTTCATCGTGATGGGCAAGACGGACCCGGACGGCGCGGACATCCGCCGCCAGCAGTCCATGGTCCTGGTCCCGCGGGACACGCCGGGCGTCACCGTGAAGCGCGCCATGCAGGTGTTCGGCTACGAGGACCACTACCACGGCGGCCACGCCGAGGTGATCTTCGACCACGCGCGCGTGCCCGTCTCGAACCTGATCGGCGAGGAGGGCGGCGGGTTCGCCATCGCCCAGGCCCGCCTCGGTCCCGGCCGTATCCACCACTGCATGAGGCTGATCGGCATGGCGGAGCGGGCGATCGAGCTGATGTGCCGCCGGGCGGTCTCCCGCACGGCGTTCGGCAAGGCACTGGCCCAGCAGGGCGTGGTGCAGAACTGGATCGCGGACGCGCGCGTGGCCGTCGAGCAGCTGCGGCTGCTGGTGCTGAAGACGGCCTGGCTGATGGACACCGTCGGCAACCGGGGCGCCCACACGGAGATCCAGGCCATCAAGATCGCCACCCCGCGCGCGGTGGTCGACATCCTCGACCGCGCGATCCAGCTCCACGGCGCGGGCGGCGTCAGCCAGGACTTCCCGCTCGCCGAGCTCTACGCCGCCGCCCGCACCCTGATGCTGGCGGACGGCCCGGACGAGGTGCACCAGCGGTCGCTGGCACGGCGGGAGCTGAAGAAGTACCTGTAAGGGCAAGCGGTAGGGGGCGGTCGCCGTGGCGACCACCCCCTACTCGTGCGCTCGTTACGGGCGCAGTGCCCGCAGCAGCAGGTCCGCCAGGTGGTCGGCGACCTCCTGCGGGCCCATCGGGCCGTCCGGGCGGTACCAGGTGGACAAGTGATGGACGGAGCCGAAGTGGTAGTCCACCACCAGGTCGGCCGGGGTCGCCGTGGAGAAGACGCCCGTCTGCTGGCCCTCCTCCACCAGCGCACGGAAGCGCTCGTGGTAGCGCCGGCGCTCTGCGCGCACCTGCTTGTTCTTCTCCGGGCTCAGATGGTGCATCGAGCGGAAGAAGATCATCGCGTCGTCGAGGTTCTCGATGGTGGTGACGACGACGTCGGCCGCCGCGCCCCGCAGCCGCTTCTCGATCGGCTCGTCCGCGTCCGCGAACGCGTCGAGCCGCTCCTGCTGGACGCGCAGCACGCGCGCGTACACCTCGTGCAGGAGGTCGTCCTTGGAGCCGAAGTAGTGGTACAGCGCCCCCTTGGTGACGCCAGCCGCCTCGACGATCTCCTGCACCGAGGTGCGATCGTAGCCCTGCTCGGCGAAGAGCCTGGTGGCGGCGGCCAGCAGCCGCTGCGGGACGGGCGTGCCGTCACCGTCCGTCGTCCTGGGCACTGTGCCGCCACCTGCCTTCCGGTCTTTCTGCCGTTCTCGACGTACTTATTCGCTGTGCTGCGGCCGGGAGCGGAGCTCCCGCCGGAGGATCTTCCCACTGGCCGTCTTCGGCAAGTCGGGCAGGATCTCCACCTGCCGCGGGTATTTGTAGGCAGCCAGTCTCTCCTTGCAGTACATCGCGAGTTCACCGGGGTCCGTATCCGTTCCCGGCCGGAGACTGATGTACGCCTTGACGGTCTCGCCGCGATAGCCGTCGGGCACCCCGACGACGGCGGCCTCGCGCACCGCCGGGTGCGTGTAGAGCACGTCCTCGACCTCGCGCGGCCACACCTTGAAGCCGGAGGCGTTGATCATGTCCTTCTTGCGGTCGACGACGTAGAGCCAGCCCTGCTCGTCCATGAAGCCGATGTCGCCGGTGCGCAGCTCACCGCCCGGGAACGTCTCGGCGGTGGCGTCCGGCCGCCGCCAGTAGCCCGGCACGACCTGCGGCCCGCGGACGACGATCTCGCCCTGCTCGCCGAAGGGCATCTCCTGCCCCTGGTCGTCGACGATCCGTACGACCGTCTCGGGCCCCGGCACGCCCACGGCCAGCGTCCCGGAGACCGGGTCGACGGGCGCCTCCCGGTCGGGCGGGACGGAGGCGCAGGGCGCGGTGCACTCGGTCAGGCCGTAGCCGTTGCGGATGTACGGCCCGAAGCCGGCCCGGAACTTCTCCACCAGGGCGGGCGGCAGGGGCGCGCCGCCGCTGGAGATGACGACGAAGGAGGAGAAGTGGTCCGGACCGGCCTCCGGGTGCGCGGCCAGCGCCATGAAGGCCGTGGAGGGACCCACCGTGTAGTGCGGCCGGTGCTCGGCGAACGCCTCCAGCACGACACCCGGTTCGAAGCGGTACGTCAGCACGAGCGTGCCCGCGCTGTTCAGGCACGCCCCGAGCTGGCAGACCATGCCGGTGATGTGGAACAGCGGCGCCAGCGCGTAGTAGACGGGCGCGTCCGGCAGCCCCAGCCCCGTCCGCTGCCGCTCGGCGTTGTACATGATGTTGCCGTGCGTGTTGGTGGCGCCCTTGGGGGTGCCGCTGGTACCCGAGGTGTAGCTGATCAGCGCGATGTCCGACGGGCCGGGTGCGCGGCCCTGGGGCGCCTCGTAGCCGGCCCGGGCCACGGTGGTCAGGTCGGCGGCGTCCGCGGCCTGCGGCTGCCGCTCGAAGGCGAGCACGCGCGCGTCCCCGCGCGTCTGGAAGTCCAGCTCGCAGCCGGTCAGCACGATCCGCACGGGCGAGTCCGCGGCCGTCTCGCGCAGATACGTCTCCCAGGCGCGGTCCGAGCAGACCAGCGCGGCCACCTCGCCGTCCCGCAGGACATGTCCCACCTCCCCCGACTTGTACATCGGGTTGACGGGCACGACGGTCGCGCCGGCCTTCCAGGCGCCCAGCAGGGCGAGCACGAACTGCGGGGAGTTCTGCAGCAGGATCGCCACCCGGTCGCCGCGCTCCAGTCCGCGGGCGGCCAGGTGCCCGGCGACCGAGTCGCTCAGTTCGTCGACCTCGCGGTAGCTCAGCCTCCCGTCGAAGTAGGCGAGGCAGTCCCGCTCGGGGGTCTCGGCGGCGACCCGCCGCAGGGAGTGCACCAGGGAGTGGTCGGGCCGGATCGGTGCGCGCTGGGCGTCGTTCAGCAGGGCCACCCAGGGCCTGGCCTCGTACCGGGAGCCGGTCACCGCACCTCCTCCCACTTCTGCTGGAGGTGGTTCATGCCGGTCAGCCAGCGGTCCGGCTCCGCGGCGCGGGCCTGGTAGTACGCGGCGACCTCGGGGTGCGGAAGGATCAGGAACCGGTCCTCGCCGATGCCCTTGAACAGGGCGTCCGCGACGTCGGAGGGCTCGACCGCGGTCGGCCTGAGCACCAGGTCGCCCGCGGCGCCGGTGGCGGCGAGCATGTCGGTGCGCACGCCCTGCGGGCAGATCGCGTGCACCTTGATCCCGCGGTGGCGGTAGGTCAGCGACAGCCACTCGGCGAAGGCGTAGGCCCCGTGCTTGGTGACGCTGTAGGAGGGCGCGCCGATCATCGTCAGCAGCCCGGCGGCGGAGACGGTGGACACGAACCGCCCGCTCCCGCGCTCCAGCCAGTCCGGCAGCAGCTGGTCCGCGGCACGGACGTGCGCCATCACGTTGACGTCCCAGGAGGTCGCCCAGGACTTCTCGTCGGCGGACAGCCCCCGGGCCCCGTCCTCGAAGGCGACCCCGGCGTTGGCGCAGTACACGTCGACGGTGCCGCCGAGCGCCTTCTTCGCCTCGGCCACGATCCCGGAGGCGTCGCCGGGCACCGCGGTGCCCCCGATCTCGTCGGCGACGGCCCTTGCCCGCGCCCCGTCGAGATCGTTCACGACGACCCGGGCCCCCTCGGCGGCGAACCGCCGTGCGATCGCGGCCCCGATCCCACCTCCGGCCCCCGTGACGACGACACCAGCACCTCGAACGGCTTCCACCATCGGTCTCCTTCGACAAAGGCTCGGCTCAGCACCCCGCGACGGCCAGACTAACCGGTCGGTATGTAACAGGAAAGGGTTGCCTGCAAGGTCTTGGGGGCGCGGGGAACCGCGCGACAGGCCACGATTCACCGCCACCTTTCCCACGACCGGCGGGAGCAATACCTTGCACCCCATGCGCCTATCCAGACGAGCCCTCCTCGCAGCGACCACGGCAGCAGCATCCTTCACCGCCGCACCTCCGGCCGGCGCCGCCGACGCCGGCCGCCACCGACCACTGCGCACCGGCTTCGAGAACCTCCGGGCGAGCGGCTACGCACCCCTGCGCGGCCGGCGTGTGGGAATCGTCACCAACCCCACCGGCGTCACCCGTGACGTGCGGCACATCGTCGACGTCATGCACGCGGACGATCGGGTGAACCTGGTGGCCGTCTTCGGCCCCGAGCACGGTTTCCGCGGCACCGCCCAGGCCGGCGGCTCCGAGGGCCGCTACGACGACCCCGCCACCGGCCTGCCCGTCTACGACACGTACCTCAAGAGCGGTCAGCCCCTCGCCGACGTCTTCACCACCGCCGGCGTCGACACGATCGTCTTCGACATCCAGGACGCCGGCGCCCGCTTCTACACGTACATCTGGACGCTGTACGACTGCATGGAGGCGGCCCGGCTGGCGGGCAAGCACGTCATGGTGCTGGACCGCCCCAACCCGGTCAGCGGCCGGTCGGCCCAGGGCCCGGTGCTGCACAAGGAGTTCGCGACCTTCGTGGGCAGGCAGCCGATCTCGCAGGCGCACGGCATGACCGTGTGCGAGCTGGCCCGGCTGTTCAACGGGGAGTTCCTCGACGCGCCCGTCCCGCTGGAGACCGTCCTCATGACGGGCTGGCGGCGCGCCGACTTCTACGACGCCTCCGCCCTTCCCTGGGTGCCGCCGAGCCCCAACATGCCCACACCCGACACGGCGTTGGTCTACCCGGGGACGTGCATGTTCGAGGGCACCAACCTGTCGGAGGGACGCGGCACGACCCGGCCCTTCGAACTCCTCGGCGCGGAGGGCGTCGACGGCCGCTGGGCCGCCGCGGTGGGCCGGCTGGGCCTGCCCGGTGTGCACTTCAGGGAGGCGTACTTCGCGCCGACGTTCTCCAAGTTCCAGGGCAGGACCGTCGGCGGGGTGCAGATCCACGTGTCCGACCGCGCGGCGTACGACCCGGTGCGCACCGGCATCGCCCTGCTGGTGACCGCCCGTCAGGTCTGGAGCGGATTCGCCTGGCGGTCCGACAACTGGATCGACAAACTGACGGGCTCCACGCACGTGCGGACGGCGATCGACGCGGGCGCGAGCACGGACGAGGTGGTCGCGGGCTGGCAGCAGGAGCTGACCGCTTTCCGCCGCATTCGCAAGGATTACCTCCTCTACAAGTGACTCGTGACGTATGGCCAACCTCGCCCGCCGGCAGGACGATGCGCCCACCACGCGTTGCTACGGGGGCGAGGGGGCCTGTCATGGCACAGCCGCAGATGAGTGTGACTCCCTACTGGGAGCTGACCTTCGACGCGGACGGGGACGTCGACGGCCGGGAGCGGGACAGGCTGCTGGGCGAGGTCACCCGCCGCGGCGTCCGCGACCTCATCGTCTTCGCGCACGGCTGGAACAACGACCGTTCGGGTGCCACCGCGCTGTACCGGCGGTTCTTCGCGCCCGTTCCGGGCCTCGCGCCGAACGCGAGGATCGGGTACGTGGGGGTGATCTGGCCGTCGATGCGCTTCAGCGACGAACCCGTCCCCAACTTCCCGAAGTCCGTGGTGGCCACTGAGGCGGAGGCCGTGCCGGGCCCCGCCCTCGACAAGGACACCCGGCACGCGCTGCTGGAGGCCTTCCCCGGCCGGGCCACGGTGGTCGACCAGATCGCGCGGATGCTGGACCAGCGGCCGGAGAACGAGATCGAGGAGTTCGGGCGGCTGGTACGGCTGCTGGTGGAGGTCGTGCCGGGCGGGCCGCAGCCCCTGTTCGCGGCGGACACGCTCTGCGAGGGCGTGCCGCGGAGCGACCCGGTGCTCTTCACCGGGGACGCGGCCACGCTCTGCGACGACTTCGCCCAGGCGCTGGCGAACCTGCGCTCCGGCGGTGACACCGCGGAGTTCAGCCTGCCCAACCCCTGGGACGGGGCGAAGGAACTGCTGCGGCAGGCGACGTACTACGCGATGAAGCGGCGCGCCGGCACCGTCGGCGAGCGGGGACTCGGGCCGCTGGTGGGGCAGTTGGCCAGCGCGGCGCCGGCGGTGCGGGTGCATCTCGTCGGGCACAGCTTCGGCGCCCGCCTGGTGTCGTTCGCGCTGCGCGGCCTGCCGGACGGCGTCCGCACGGTGAAGTCCGTGACGCTGCTCCAAGGGGCCTTCTCGCACTACGCGTTCGCGGCCCGGCTGCCGCACGACGCGCACGAGGGCGGCGTCCTGCAGGGGCAGCAGAACCGCGTCGACGGCCCCTTGGTGTGCTGCTTCTCCCGCTTCGACTCGGCGCTCGGCACGATCTATCCGCTGGCCTCGCGGATGGCGGACGACGCGCGCGGGCTGATCGAGGGCTTCGGCCTCACGGACCTGCTGGGCGCCCGGTGGGGGGCGATGGGGCACGACGGCGTGCAGGCGGTGACCGGCACGCGCGCGTACAAGCTCGCCGACGCGCTGAAGGCGACGCTGCCGGCGTCGGGCTGCGTCAACGTGGACGCCGCGGCCGTGGTGAGGACCGGCGGGCCGCCCTCCGGCGCGCACAGCGACATCGTGCACCCGGAACTGGCCAGGATCGTGCTGGCGGCGGGCCGCATCCGCTGACCCGCCGCCGCTGCCGCGTCGTCCGCGAGCGTCACCGGTGCGAGGTGTACTCCACCACCTGCTGGAAGGTGGGCCGGTTCTGCCAGCTGATGGTGCGGTGCTTGATGCCGCCCAGGGTGCGCTGGTTGATCGAGTCGGCGCACCACTGGTCGCCCGCCGAGCACAGGTCGTCGCCGGGGTAGACGTCGGACGCGGACGTGCCGGCCGCCTCCGTCAGCGTGCTGATCAGGATGTCCCGGCAGTCGCCCAGGCTGCCGCCGCCGCAGTACTTCTCGGCCAGCGGTCCCTTCACCGACTCACCCAGCACCGCCCGGATGTCCTTGTCGACATAGCTCCACCAGCCGAACTGGAAGGAACTGCCGGCGTGCGAGCCGGTGGGCCCGTGCCCGGCCGACGGGGACTCGTCGATCGGCAGGTCGGCGGTGAGCGCGCTGTACAGGTCGGTACCGAGACCGGGCTGGAACTCGGCCTTCACCAGCAGCGGCCACCAGGCGTCCAGGATGCGGATCGCGTCGGAGTCGGCGTACGTCTTCGAGCCCGCCGACGTCTCCGTGCGCCGGGCGCCCGCCGTGAGCCAGGCCCGCAGCTCGCTCACGGCCGCCTCGGCCGTGGGGTCGGTCACCGTACCGCTGTCGATGACCTTCAGCAGGTCCGGCAGCACGTCCTCGGCGCGCAGGTCGGCGAGCGCCGCGTCCGCCATGGCCTGCACCAGCTTCGTACGGGTCACCCCGCCGGCCGCGACCAGCTTCCTCACCCGGTCCTCCAGCAGGTTCCCGCGGTGGACCGAGCCGTCGCCCCAGCTCGCGGTCGTGTAGTCCAGGGCCTGCTTGTTGTTCCAGGAGACGTAGTAGTCCTGGTCGACGGAGTTGGGGTGCTGCGCGGCGGGCGTGTAGTCCGCCGTGTTGGTGGCCGGGTCCCAGTTCCTCCACTCGTAGGCGGCCTGCCCCCACACCGGGAACTCGGTGTCGACGCCGCTCGCGCGCACCGGGTTGTCCCCGCTGTTGTAGTAGGCGGTGTGCTGGGAGTCGGCGTAGAACCAGTTGAAGGTGTAGTTGATGTGCTGCACCGCGGACTGGAAGGTCTGCGGGCTCTTCACGTAGTCGGGGTCGTTGAGCATCTGGAAGCCGATGATCGAGTCGGCCTCGTGCAGGTAGGAGGAGCGCAGGGTGGTGTAGGCGACCTTCTTCCCGCCGACGGTCGCCCGGTAGGCGACCGGCCCGTACTTCGTTCTCCACACGCGCAGGGTGTACGACCCCGCCGCCGTGCCGTCGGCCGTGGTCGGCTTCCAGGAGTTCTTCTGCTCGACCTTCTCCATGGCCGTGCAGGTGCCGTGGTACAGGTAGTGGTACTCGTCCTGGCACAGCTCGACGGCGTAGGTGTCGATGATGTCCTGGCCCGATGTGGTCGCCGACCACGAGTAGTCCTGGCCGCGGCCGAGTTCGACGTACATGCTCAGGCCCGCGAAGGAGGCGCCACGGGCGCTGATGCCCGGGCCCTGGATCTCCTGGAGCATGAGCAGCTGCGGGGCGAAGTAGCCGGTCTGCGGACCGAAGACGGCGACCGGGTGGCCGCTCGCGGTGTACGCGCCGCTGACGACGAGGGCGTTGGACATGCCGCGTTTCGCGGAGCCGAGGGCGGTCGCGGTCGCCTGCCGGGCGGCCGCGGTGGCGCTCTGGCTCGCGCCGGTGCCGGTGGCGTCGTGGACCAGCGGCTCCGCGGTCACCGAGCCGGCGTCGGGCAGGGCCTCGCCCTGGGCGTTCGCGGGCTTGGTGCCGTAGGGGAAGCTCCGGCCGTCGTGGACGGTGAGGACGGCCTCGGGGTCGTTGCGCTCGCGGAAGGACTCCCAGACCTTGGTGCCCTCCTCCACCCCGTACTTGGACTGGGCGGCGATCAGTGACAGGGCGTTGTCGACCTCACCGCCACCGCCGGAACCGAACAGCGAGCCGATCACCGAGGCCAGCGCCACCAGGTCGGTCAGCTTGAAGTGGTCGATGGTGCCGGCGTTGGTGATCGCGTTCTTGTGCCCGGTCAGGACGTACTCGCCGGGGAAGTAGCGGCCCGAGTCCGAGGCGTCGATGTAGGAGTTGATGCCGGCGAGGTAGGCGTTCGCGTCGGCGAGGGCCTGCTGGCCGCGGGCCCCGTTGTCGGCGACCGCGTTGTCGATCTGGGCCTGCAGGTCGGCCTCGGTGTAGGGGGCGTTGCGGTAGAACTGCTGCTCCAGCCCCTGGTTGGCGGCCGCGCCGCCGGCGAACGACGTCAGCTGGCCGCGCCCCACGTGCCGGAACAGGTCCATCAGCCACAGCCGGTCCTCGGCCGCGGCGTACCCGGCCCCGAACTCGGTGCCGTAGCGCGTGGTGCCCGTGATGTGCGGCACACCCGTCTTCTTGTCACGGACGATCGTCACGTCGCCGCGTCCCGCGGGCTTCTCCGAGGAGGCGACCTGGTCGGAAGCGACCCCGAACGACGCGTCGTTGAAGAAGGTGTTGATCTTCGCGTCGGTGAGCGTGGAGTACTCCGACGCCAGGTTCGCGTACGGTCCGAGCTGGTCGTCCGCATGGGCGGGCTGGGTTCCGAAGGCCTGGTTGAGCAGGATCTGGGCCAGGGTCGCGTTGCCGTTCTCGCCCGGCGGCACGATGTCGGAGCACTGGCCGCCGCAGTAGTCGTTCGGGGCCGTGGCGGCGGCTGCCGTCGCCTGGGCCAGTGGGGACAAAAGACCAGCAATCAGGGCACATACGGATGCCGTCTTCAGGAACCCGGCGAGTCTGCCGGGAGTTCTCAGTCTGAACGGGGTGCTACGCGAGGTACGTCGTGGCATGGCAGCTCCTACCGACGGGGGTGAGCCGGGACGTTACCGCCGGTATCCCCGGGAGTGAAGATGAACATGCGTCAAGTTTCGGGAGTCGTACGACGGGCTTATGGAGGGCATCGGAAATCGGATGGAGCCGATTCGCTTGTCGATACGTCTATTCGGCGACGTCCCTACGACGACGCCGAAGTGACCGAAGTACAGGTGCAGGTGTGACGGAGGTGCAGGGCGATGGCCGGTTTCCGGAGTCTGGCGAGACAGGTCCGCGACCCGCGGTGCGATCTGGCACTGCGGCGCTACTCACTGCGCAAGTGCCTTGAGCGGTTCGCTCCCTACGGGCACAGGGCGACCTGGGACCATTTGTGCTCCCGGGCAGGGTTCGGTTCGGAGGACCGCTCCCCCGACCCGGTGCGGCTCGTGGCCGCACTGGAGGAACTGGAGGAAGCGCGCTCGGTCTGGCTGGCCTACGAGGTCGAGTTCGCCGAGCGGCGCAAGAAGGAGAAGCACGACGGGCTGCGCCGGCCGGGCACGGTCGACGACTGGCATCGGCTGACCTGGGGGGGGTTCGGTGTCGCCTGGTGCGACGATCCACGCGTGCACCCCCGGGAACCGCTGGCCGAAGTGCTGCGCCGGCTGATCGCCGCTCTGGAGCGTGAACCGGGGGCCGTCTGCCCGGTGTGCGGCGACGAACGCCTGATCTGGAAGTACGACCTGGACCACGAACCCTCGACCGGTCCGGTCTGCACACACTGCGGAATTCTCGTGCCACGGCCCGTGCTCAAGCCCGAGGCCCTGGCGGACGCAAGGCGCGGCAGGCTGCTCGTCTCGGCCTGAGCACGGCGGGGGTGCGCCGGGGATGCCGCACCCCCTGAAACCCTGACCTCCCGAGGCCACCGGCCAGTTGCCGGTGGCGCCTGCCAGGCTTGAGCCATGGTGCAGGTGTGTCTGAACGGACCGCGCGGGTCCGCCGACGGCGCGATGGTGCCGCTGACTCCGCAGGCGATGGCCGAGTCCGCGGCGCGGGCCGTGGCGGCCGGGGCGCGCGATCTCCATGTCCACCCCAAGTCGCCGTGCGGCCACGACTCGCTCTCTCCCCGCGTGCTCGCGCCGACCCTGGCGGCGATCCGGGCGCGGGTCGCGGTGCCGGTCGGAGTCACCACGGGCGCCTGGGCCGAACCGCACGCGGCGGACCGGCTGGAGCGGATCCGCGGCTGGGCCGGCCTGCCCGAGCCGCCCGACCACGCCTCGGTCAACTGGCACGAGGAAGGCGCCGAGGAGATCGCCGCGGCGCTGATCGAACTCGGGGTGGGGGTCGAGGCGGGCATCTGGTCCGGGACGGACGGAGCCGCCCGGTTCGCCGTCTCCCCGCTCGGCCCGCGGGTGCTGCGGGTGCTGGCCGAGGTGACGGACACCTCGGCGGACACGGCCGAGGACACGGCCCGCGCCCTGCTGTCCGGCGTGGGCCGCGCGCACGGCCGGCCGGTGCTGCTGCACGGCGAGGACGGCGGGGCCTGGCCGGTGCTGCGCCTGGCCGGGCGCCTGGGGCTCGCCACCCGCATCGGCCTGGAGGACACCCTGCTGCTGCCGGACGGCCGACGGGCCCGCTCCAACGCGCAGTTGGTGACCGAGGCGCTGGCCCGGTACGGCCCTCGTGGCCAGGAGGGGCAGCACGCCTGAGAGCCGTGTGCCCAGGGGGACCCGCGATGCCGGCGCTCCGCGTCACCGCCGGAGTGCCGACGCTCCACGCGCACCCGAACGCCGACGCGCTCGAACCGGCCCAGACGGGCCCCCGTCCCGCGGCCGTCGCCGAGGGCGCGGGCCGCCCTGGACGGCACGGACTTCGCGGAGCGGCTGGGCATCACCAGGCGGGTGCCGCCGATCCCGCGTGCCATGAGCGGCGAGGCCGAGTCCGCGCCCGGTCCGCTGCCCCCGGGCCGGCGTCGGGCACGCCGGGCGCGCGCCGGTCGGCCTCTTCGGCGAGGAGTACGGCGCGGGCGTCCAGGCCCTGGCCCACGGCGCCGACAGACGCCGCGAGGCCTCGGGTTGCGCCGTGTGCGACGTCGGCGCGGAGACCGACGACACCGTCCGGCGGCCGGACGCGGCCGAACTGCTCGACGGGGAGCCGCCGTTGGCGCCCCTGCGGGACGGGCGGCCGTACGGCATCGGACGCGTGCCGGGGATCGCGAGCGGGCCGACGAGTGGTGTCCGGGCGAGAACTGCGTCTGCGCGAGGGGGTCGTGATCCGCCCGGCCGCGGAGCGCTGCGGCCCGGCGATCGGCGGCAGGGCGGCCGGCGCGGTCTCCCCGACGCGCAAGGGCGGCACCGCGTACGGGTGAGCCGGGCCGGGCCCGGCTCAGCCCCGCTCCGGCGGCGTGCGGCGGCCGCCCGGCTCGATCATGAGCCGCGACCCCGAGCGGCTCTGCCCGAACACGTCGTCCGGGTTGGACAGGACGCAGGTGTCCAGGGACAGGCAGCCGCAGCCGATGCAGTCGGTGAGGTGGTCGCGCAGGCGGTTGAGCTGCTTGATCCGCTCGTCCAGCTCGGCGCGCCAGGCCGCGGAGAGCCGGGCCCAGTCCTCCCGGGTGGGGGTGCGCTCCTCGGGCAGCTCGGCGAGTGCCTCACGGATCGTGGCGAGGGGGATGCCGACGCGCTGCGCGGCCCGCACGAAGGCGACCCGGCGCAGCGCGTCACGGTGGTAGCGGCGCTGGTTGCCCGTGGTCCGCCGGCTGCTGATCAGGCCTTTGGACTCGTAGAAGTGCAGGGCGGAGACCGCGGCGCCGCTCCGCGCGGCGAGCTGGCCCACCGTGAGCTCGTGGATCTTCTCGGGAATCTGGGGCACCCCTCGAACCCTACCCACCCGCTCCCCGTGGCGGTCCGTTGACATCGGATGCGGGCCCGACCATGCTAAGCAGTTGCTTAGACATTGCGAGGCACGGGAGGCCGGGACATGGCAGAGCCGAGGATCTTCAGGTCCGTCGACGAACTGAAGGCGGCGGTGGGCGAACAGCTGGGGTACACCGACTGGCTGGAGATCGACCAGAAGCGGATCGATCTCTTCGCGGAGGCCACCGGGGACCACCAGTGGATCCACGTCGACCCGGAGAAGGCCGCCGCCGGACCCTTCGGCACCACCATCGCGCACGGCTATCTGACCCTCTCCCTGCTGCCGCTCTTCGGCCCGCAGCTGATGGGCGTCGAGGGGGTGCGGATGGGCGTCAACTACGGCACCAACAAGGTCCGTTTCCCCGCCCCCGTACCGGTCGGCTCGCGGCTGCGCGCCACCGCGAGGATCAGCGGCGTCGAGGACGTGGCGGGCGGCGTCCAGGTGGCCGTCGCCTACACCGTGGAGCGCGAGGGCGGCGAGAAGCCGGTCTGCGTGGCCGAGTCGGTGGCCCGCTTCTACCTCTGAGCCCGGCGGCTACGTGACCCCCACCATGCGCAGCACGAGGTCGGCGTAGAGCGCGCCGACCTCGTCCGGCGTCCAGGGGCCCTCGACGTTGAACCAGCGGGCGACGTCGATGCACAGCGAGAGGACGGCGAGGGTGGTGCCCTTCACGTCGAGCACGTCGAACTCGCCGACCGCCACGCCCTCCTCGATGACCGCCCGCACCTCGGCGTCGCAGCGCCGGCGCAGCGCGAGGATCTCCTCGCGGGCCTCGGGACCGAGCGAGTCCAGCTCGTACTGCACGACCCTCGCGGTGGTGCGCCCGCCCGCGTGCCAGCGGACGAAGGAGCTCACCGCGTCGGCGAGCCGCTCGGTCGCGGTGCCCTCGCGCCGGGCCGCCTTCTGCAGGATCTCCAGCGCCTTGGCGTGGCCGATCCGGCTGATCCGGTGCAGCAGCTCTTCCTTGGTCTTGTAGTGGATGTAGAGCGCGGCCGGGCTCATGCCCGCACGGCCCGCGATGTCACGGGTCGTGGTGGCGTGGTACCCCCGCTCGGCGAAGGCCTCCACCGCGGCGATCAGCAGTCGCCGGGCCGCGTCGGGCGTGACCTCGCCCCACGCGGCCGCCTCGCCGCCGGCCGTCTCCTCCGCCGTACTCATCGCTCGCCGACCCCTCTCGCAGACAGACACCCCACCATACCGCCGAAGGTGAGCGAGCGCTTAGGGTGCCCGCCCGCGCCTTCAGGGGACGTCAGAGCTTCTCGAAGGGATGGAACGCGCGCTCCGCCGCCTCCTGCCGGTCACGGATCACCTTGGCGAGAGTGAAGGCCGAGGTGACCAGGTACAGGACGGCGATCGCGAGGAACGCCCGCACCCAGGCGTCCGCGTTCAGCTTGAAGATGCCGATGGCGGTCGCGGCCATGGCGACGGCGAAGGAGGCGACGGCCTGGCCGTAGAAGGCGGCCGTGTTCTGCTGCTTGCCCGGTGTGTCACTCATGGGGACAAGCGTCGGCGGGCCTGGCCGGTGCCACATCCGCCGGGATACTCAGCTCGGCTACTCAGAAGACCCTCAGAACGCCGAGACTCCGGTCAGCGCACGCCCGATGAGCAGCTTCTGGATCTGGCTGGTGCCCTCGTAGAGGGTCATCACCCGGGCGTCGCGCAGCAGTTTGCCCGCCGGGTACTCGTCGATGTAGCCGTAGCCGCCGAAGACCTGGAGGGCGTTGCCGGCGGCGCGGACCGCGGCCTCGGAGGCGAAGAGCTTGGCCTTGGAGGACTCGACGGCGAAGGGCTGCCCGCGGTCGATCAGATCGGCCACCCGCCAGGTGAGCAGGCGCGCCGCGTCCACGTCCACGGCGATGTCGCTGATCAGCTCCTGCACCAGCTGGTGCCCGGCGATGGGCTTGCCGAACTGCTCGCGCTCGCCCGCGTACCCCACCGCCGCGTCCAGCGCGGCCTGCGCTATGCCCACGCATCCCGCCGCGACCGACATCCGCCCCTTGGCCAGCGCCGACATCGCGACCGAGAAACCCTTGCCCTCCTCGCCCAGCATGGCGGAGGCGGGGACGCGGACGCCGTCCAGGACCAGTTCCGCGGTGGCCTGACCGCGCAGGCCGAGCTTGCCGTGGACGGTGCGGCGGGTCAGGCCGGGGCTGTCGGCGGGTACCAGGAAGGCGGAGACGCCCTTGTGGCCGGGGGCATCGGTGGAGCGGGCGAACAGGAGCACCACATCGGCCCAAGTGCCGTTGGTGATGAACATCTTCGAGCCGTTGAGGACGTAGGCGTCGCCGTCGCGCACGGCGCGCGTGGTGAGGTTGCCCGCGTCGGAGCCGGTGCCCGGCTCGGTGAGGCCGAAGCAGCCGACGTACTCGCCGGAGGTGAGCCCCGGCAGCCACCGCCGCTTCTGCTCCTCGCTCCCCCGGGCCGCGATCGTCTTCGCGACCAGCCCGAGCGAGACGGACACGATGCCGCGCACCGAGGAGTCGCCGCGCCCGAGCTCCTCCGTGACCAGGCAGTACGCGAGGTGGTCGCCACCGCTGCCGCCGTACGCCTCGTCGACGGTGAGGCCGAGGAAGCCGACCTCGCCGAGCTTCTTCACGATCGACCGGTCGACCTCCTCCGCGCGGTCCCAGGCGACGGCGTGCGGGGCGATCTCGCGGTCCACGAAGTCCCGGGCGAGCCGCCGGACGGCGGCCTGCTCCTCGCTGAGCTCCAGGTTCATGCCGAGTCACCCCACAGAAGACGGATCTTGAAAGCCGGACATTTAAATTAGCACTGCTAGTTTCAAGGTGCAGCCCTACTATGTGCGCCATGGCCCGACCGCGCAAGCCCTTGCTCAGCACCGACCGCATCGTCGAGACGGCACGTGCGCTGGTGGACGCGGAGGGTCTCGCGGCCGTCTCCACACGCCGGCTCGCCGCGCAGCTGGGCGTCAGCGGCCCCTCGCTCTACAACCACTTCCGCACCAAGGACGAGATCCTGGAGGCGGTCGCCGACTCGGTGAGCGCGCAGGTCGACCTGTCCATGTTCGAGGACGGCCGGGAGTGGCGGACCGCGCTGCACGACTGGGCGGTCTCCTACCGCAGCGCCCTGCGCGACCACCCCCACATCGTCCCGGTCCTCGCCACCGGGCCCGGCCGCCGCCCGGCCGGACTGCGCCTCGCGGACGCGGTCTACGGCGCGATGGTCGACGCCGGCTGGCCGCCCGCACAGGCCACCTCCATCGGTGCGCTGATGCGGTACTTCGTCATGGGCTCCGCGCTCGGCTCCTTCGCCGGGGGCTTCGTGGACGACGCCGGCGCCTACGACCCCGCCGACTACCCCCACCTCGGCCAGGCCCACCTGCTCGCCGAGCAGCAGGAGAAGATCGACGAGCGGGCCTTCGAGACGGGGCTCACGGCCCTGCTGGACGGGCTGGCGCAGCAGTACGAGCAGGCCCGGCGGACCGGCTGAGACACTTCGGCCGGCGCCGAAGTGTCCGTGCCCCATCCTGGGACGCATGACCGCCAGGAATCCGCAGGCACCGCAGCTCGCCCGGCTCGCCGGGCTGATCGCCGACGAGACCCGCTCCGCGTGTCTGCTGGCACTGCTCGACGGACGGGCCTGGACCGCGAGCGAGCTGGCCCGGCACGCGGGCGTCGCCGCGTCGACGCTGAGCGAGCACCTGGGCAAGCTCGTCGCGGGCGGGCTGCTCACCGAGGAACGCCAGGGCCGGCACCGGTACGTGCGCCTCGCCGGCACCCGGGTCGCGCAGCTCGTCGAGGACCTGGCGGCGCAGGTGGACCCGGAGGGCGCCGTACGGCCGCGCGGTCTGCGGGAGTCGAGCGCGGCGTCGGCGATGGCGTGGGGCCGGACGTGCTACGACCATCTGGCGGGGCGGCTCGGCATCGCGGTCACCGACGCGATGACGCTGCGCGGGCTGCTGCGCCAGGACACGGGGTTCGCCCTGACGGACGCGGGCGTCGCGTGGTTCGGCAGCACGGGCATCGCCCTCGACCGCAAGGGGCGGCGGCCGCTGGCGCGGGCGTGTCTGGACTGGACCGAGCGGCGGCCGCATCTCGCGGGAGCCGCGGGAGCGGCGCTGTGCCGGCACGCCCTGGAGACGGGCTGGTGCGTACGCGTCGGCTCCGAGCGTGCCGTGAAGGTGACGCCGTCCGGCGCACGTGCGCTGGAAGACCTGCTGGGCGTGCCGGCGGCGGCCCTGCGCCGGTAGGACTCCGTCAGGCCGCTCTCGGTCCCGGTGCCGTCGTGCCGGGGCCCCGTCCGAAATCCGCGAGCCCGCTCCCCCTCCTCCCTCCTAGCCTCTGGAGCATGATGAACTCCCGTCGAAGCGAGCTGCTGGCCCCCGGGGCCGCGGCCGTCACCGTCGTGCTGTGGGCCTCCGCCTTCGTGTCGATCCGCAGTGCGGGTGCCGCGTACTCGCCGGGGGCGCTCGCGCTCGGGCGGCTGCTGTCGGGGGCACTGGTGCTCGGGCTGATGCTGGTGATCCGTGGGGAAGGGCTGCCGCCGCGGTCGGCCTGGCGCGGGATCGCGGTCTCCGGACTGCTGTGGTTCGGCTTCTACATGGTGGTCCTGAACTGGGGCGAGCAGCAGGTGGACGCCGGTACGGCCGCCCTGGTCGTGAACATCGGACCCGTCCTCATCGCGCTGCTGGGTGCGCGGCTGCTCGGCGACCCGATGCCGCCGCGGCTGCTCGCGGGCATGGCGGTGTCCTTCGCGGGCGCGGTGACGGTCGGCCTGTCGATGTCGGGCGACGGCGGCTCGTCGGTGCTCGGGGTGGTGCTGTGCCTGCTCGCGGCGGTCGGCTACGCGGCCGGGGTCGTCGCGCAGAAGCCGGCCCTGGGCAGCGCGAGCGCGCTGCAGACGACGACGTTCGGCTGCCTGGTCGGCGCGGTGGCCTGTCTGCCGTTCGCCGGGCAGCTGGTCGGCGAGGCGGCCGGCGCGCCGGTCTCCGCGACCCTCAACATGGTCTACCTGGGCGTCTTCCCGACCGCGCTCGCCTTCACCACCTGGGCCTACGCCCTGGCCCGTACGACCGCCTCCCGCATGGGCGCGACCACCTACGCGGTGCCCGCGCTGGTCGTCCTGATGTCGTGGCTGGCGCTCGGCGAGGTGCCGGGGCCGGTCACGCTCGGCGGCGGTGTGCTGTGCCTGGCGGGCGTGGCGGTGTCGCGGTCCCGGCCCAGGAGCCGGACGGCCCCGCCTCCCGCGACGCCGCGGGAGGCGCCGAAGCAGCGGCCCGAGGGCGCCCGCGACCCCGCGTGAACGCGGCCCGCCCGCACGGAATCGCCGGACGGTGCCAGGGCCCGGCGCGAGCCCCCCGACCGCCCGGCGCTCCCGCTACCGGCCCTCGAACACCACCAGTGCCCGGCCGCCCTTGCCCGCCAGCATGTTCTCGAACGCCGCCGGGATGCCGTCCAGGCCGATCCGCTCCGTGACCAGGGCGCCGAGGTCCAGCCGGCCCGCGCGGACGTGCTCGGCCAGCACCGGCAGGTCCTTCGCGGGGTCCGCGTTGCCGTACACGCATCCGGCCAGGGTCCGGCCCCAGTGGAAGATCTCCAGGGCGTTGAAGGTGACCTGCTGGTCCTTGCCGCCGATGCCGACGACCGTCGTACGGCCGCCGCGCCGGGTGGAGTCCCAGGCCGTGCGGATCGTGGCCGCCCGGCCGACGCACTCGATCGCGACGTCGACCCCCTGCTTGTCCGTCAGGCCGCGGATCTCACGGGCCGTCGTGTCGGAGGCGAGGACGTAGTCCGTGGCGCCCGCGCCACGCGCCAGTTCCTCCTTCTCCGGCGAGACGTCCACGGCGACGATGCGCGCGGCACCCGCGATCCGGGCCGCCTGGAGTGCGGCCAGGCCCACTCCCCCGACGCCGTACACCGCCACGGTCTCGCCGGCCTCCACCCGCGCCGAGTGGTGGACGGCGCCGTAGCCGGTGAGGACCGCGCAGCCCAGCAGGGCGGCGTCGGTCAGCGGGATGCCGTCGGGCAGCGGCAGGACGCAGCCCGCCGCGACGACGGTCTCCTCGGCGAAGGCGGCGACGTTCAGGCCGGGGTGCAGGTCCGAGCCGTCGCCGGTGCGACGGGCGTAGACGTCGGCGGCGCCGTTCAGGGCGTTGGCGCACAGCCACACCTCGCCGAGCGAGCAGGCGTGGCAGCTTCCGCAGGAGGGGGCCCAGTTGAGGACGACCTCGGCGCCGGGCGCGACATGGGTGACGCCCTCGCCGACGGCGACGACGGTGCCCGCGCCCTCGTGGCCGAGGACGGCGGGGACCGGCACCCGCATGGTGCCGTTGGACAGGGACAGGTCGGAGTGGCACACCCCGGCCGCGGCGAGCCGGACGCGGACCTGGCCGGGGCCGGGGTCCGGGAGGTCGATCCCGGTGATCTCCAAAGGGGCGCCCACGGCGGGGAGAACTGCTGCGCGAACCACGGGAAGGCTCCTTCAGAACTGGAGGGACTGGGTCTGCAGGTACTCGGACAGGCCGTGCGCGCCGAGTTCCCGGCCGACGCCCGACTGCTTGTAACCGCCGAAGGGGGCGAGGGGGTTGAACCGGCCGCCGTTGATGTCGACCTGGCCGGTCTGCATCCGGCGGGCGAAGGCCACCGCCTCGTCCTCGTCGCCGGCCCAGACGGCGCCCGCGAGGCCGTAGACGGTGCCGTTGGCGATGCGCAGGGCGTCCTCCTCGTCCTCGTAGGCGAGGATCGACAGGACGGGGCCGAAGATCTCCTCCTGGGCGATCGTCATCCCGGGCGTGACGTCGGCGAAGACGGTGGGCGCGACGAAGTAGCCCCGCTCGCGCGGTGCTTCGGGGCCTCCGGCGACCAGCCGGGCGCCCTCCGCGATCCCCTTCTCGATGTAACCGCGCACCCGGGCCTGCTGCTTGGCGTTGACCACCGGGCCGATGCGCTCGCCGTACTTGGCGGCGGCGGCCGCCGCGAGTGAGACCGCCTCGTCGTACTGGTCCCGCCGCACCAGCATCCGGGTCCAGGCGCTGCACGTCTGGCCGGAATTGGACATGACGTTGGCCACACCGACGTTGACCGCCTTCGCGAGGTCGGCGCTCGGCAGGATGACGTTGGCGGACTTGCCGCCCAGCTCCAGGGCGACGCGCTTGATCGCGGCACCCGCCGTCGCACCGATCCGCCGGCCGACCGCGGTGGAGCCGGTGAAGGAGACGAGGTCGACCTCCGGGTGCTCGGCCAGGGCGTGTCCCGCGACCGGGCCGAGCCCGGTGACCAGGTTGAACACGCCTGCGGGGACGCCCGCCTCGTGCACCGCCTCGGCGAAGAGCTGGGCGACCAGCGGGGTGTCCTCGGCGGGCTTGAGCACCACCGTGCAGCCCGCCGCGAGCGCCGGGGCGACCTTCGCGACGATCTGGTGGAGGGGGTAGTTCCAGGGCGTGATCGCGCCGACCACGCCGACCGGCTCCAGACGGACGGTCGAGTTCCCGGTCTTCTCCTCGAAGGTGTACGTCGCCGCCAGCTCCGCGTAGGAGCCCGCGACCGCGACCGGCACGGCCGCGTGCACGTTCCGCGAGAACGCCGGTGGCGAGCCGAGCTCGGTGGTGACCGTCTCGGCGATCTCGTCCTTGCGCGCGGCGAGGACGTCCCGGAGCGCGGCCAGCCGGCCGGCGCGCTCGGCCGGCGGGGTCGCGGCCCAGGCGGGGAAGGCGGCGCGGGCGGCCCGTACGGCCTGGTCGACGTCCTCGGCGGTGCCCGCCGGCACCTGGGCGACCACCTGCTCGTCGACCGGGTTCACGACCTCGATCGTCTCCGTGCCGACGGCGGGGCGCCAGGCGCCGCCGATGTACATGCCGTCGTGTGCCTTCATGGTGCTCCTCCGGGGGCGGGGTGCGTGGTGCGCGTCAAACCTACCGACGCCACATAAACTAGCGACGATAGTTTTCCGGCGCCAGACGTCCCCGCGCCAGGAGCGGCGTCACAGGGCGGGCGGAACCTTCGAAACCCGCCCCGGACACAACACCTAGGCGTCCAGGTCCGGCAGCCGCGCCGGGGACGGGCAGATCCGTTCGCCGTGCTGGTCGAAGACGAACAGGTGGGCCAGGTCGACCAGGAGCGGGACCTGCATGCCGTGGCGCAGCTCGATGTCCGGGGTGGTGCGGACCACCAGGTCGCCCGGCAGGCGGGCCTCGGAGGCCGCGGGCTCGGGACGCGCGTCCGCGGCGTCGTCCATGACCACCACCGGTCCGGCGCGCAGGGCTTCCGCCCGCTCCCGGATGCGCGCCAGCACCGTCGTGCCGCCGTCCCGGCGACGGCGCCGGGAGGGCCGGGGAGCGGGACGCGGGGCCTCCAGATCCGGTACGACGGCGGGCCGGGAACCGGTGTTGAAGTGCACCAGGACCTCATGTCCCTGGAACTCCACGTGCTCCACCAGCCCGGTGAGCGGCACCTCGCCGACGCGGGCGGAGGCGTGCTTGGCGATGCGGACGGCCTCCGAGCGCAGCCCGACGATCACCTCCCGGCCCTGCTGCACCCGCAGCAACTGGTGGTCCAGCGTGAGGGGTTCGGGCAGCCGCAGGTACTGCTTGCCGAGGCTGACGGTCATCGCGCCGTCGAGCGGGGCGCGGACCATCCCGCGCAGCAGGTTGATGCGCGGGGTGCCGATGAAGGCGGCGACGAAGACGTTGCGGGGCAGGGCGTAGACCACACGCGGGGTGCCCACCTGCTGGAGCACCCCGCCGCGCAGCACGGCGACCCGGTCGCCGAGCGACATGGCCTCGGCCTGGTCGTGGGTGACGTAGACCGTGGTGACGCCGAGCTCCCGGGTGAGCTTGGAGATCTCCGCCCGCAGATGGTTGCGCAGCTTGGCGTCCAGGTTGGACAGCGGCTCGTCCATCAGGAAGGCGGAGGGGTGGCGGGCGATGGCCCGGCCCATCGCCACGCGCTGGCGCTCACCGCCGGAGAGCTGGCTGGGGAAGCGGTCGAGGAGGTCCTCGATGCCCAGCATCCGGGCGGTGGCGTCCACCCGCGGGCGCGGGTCCTCCCCGGGGTTCTCCACCCGCAGCGGGAAGCCGATGTTGCCCCGGCTCGTCATGTTCGGATAGAGGGCGAAGTTCTGGAACACCATCGCCATGTTCCGGTCGGACGGGACCAGGTCGTTGCCGTACTCGCCGTCCAGCAGGAGCCTGCCCTCGGTGATCTCCTCCAGCCCGGCGATCATGCGCAGCACGGTGGACTTGCCGCAGCCCGACGGCCCCAGCAGCACGAGGAACTCGCCCGGCCTGATGTCCAGCGACAGCCGGTCCACCACGCGGACACCGCGCGTGTAGGTCTTGCTCACGTCGTGCAGGGAGATGGCGCGCGTCATGACACTGCCCCCGGGGGCGTTCTGAGCGAGTGCTGGTACTCGGCGGCGGAACGGCCCGTGCGGGCCGTACGGGCTGTGAGTCACGGAAGTTAACGGACCGTACGGACCCAACGGAAGACACACGACAGAATCGGCCGCTCCGTTCCGCCCAGTGAGAAACCGGACGCGCCGCACCGCCGCGTCAGCGGGTCGCGGTCAGATGGGCGAAGACAACGACGTTGCTGGTGTAGCCCGTCCTGCGGTTGAACAGCCCGCCGCAGGTGAGCACCCGCAGTTCGGGGCGCTTGCTGGGGCCGTAGACCTCCTTGTCGGGGAAGCGGGACTTGTCGAAGACGCGCACCCGGTCCACGGTGTAGACCGCCGTGCGGCCGTCCAGGCGCCGGGCCTCGATGGTCTTGCCGGGGCGCACCTGCGCGAGGGCGGCGAAGACCGCAGGGCCGGTTCTGGTGTCCCGGTGCCCGACGGCGATGGCGGTGCCCCGCTCGCCCGGCGAGGCGCCGTCCTGGTACCAGCCGACGAGCTTGGGCTTGTCCAGCGGCGGTGTCTCCAGCTGCCGGTCGGCGCCGACCCTCACGGCGACGATCGGCGCGTCGATGCCCAGGGACGGTACGCGCAGGCCGGTCGCCGGCGACCGGGGCAGCGGGTCGGGCGGCGGGGTGTGCCGGGCCGACGGGCCGGGCTCGGCGGCCCCGGGACGCTCGTCGGCGGCGCCGGGCACCGGGCCGGCAGGCGCGCCGGCGGCCGGAGCCCCGGCCCGGACGGACGGGACCGGGGGGTGGTGCCCCCCGCACCGGACGACCGTCACCAGGACGGCCACGATCAGGGCCGTCCTGGTGAGACGGTACGCGCGGGTCCGGTGCCAGGGCCTGCGTCTGCGCCTAGGAGGCACCGTGCGAGCGGCGGCGGATCAGCGTGCGGACGTACACGGCACCGCCGACCGCGACCAGTCCGACGCCCGCCGCCGCGCTCAGCGGGGTGTACGACTGCACGGTGTCGACCAGGCCGCCGCCGCCGGCGTGGACACCGCCCTTCGGCCCGCCGCCCTCGTGCCCGGCCCCGGGGCCGTGGTCCTCGATCGTCCGGTTCGGGCCCTGCTGCCCGCGGTCGTTCCTGCCGTGGCAGCTGACCGTGAAGACCTTCTCCTTGGGCGGGGTGGCCGCGGCGCCGGGCAGGGTCGGCGGAATGGTCCATTGCAAGGTGTACCTGCCGTCGGCAAGGCCCAGCGTGTCGGTGTGACCGGCGCCGCCGGCCAGGGAGATCGTGCCGCTCACCGTGGCCGCCGTGGGCAGCGGGGGCTGCGCCGTGATGGTGTAGTTGACACTCGCCACCGTGCCGAAGTTGGCGGCGTCGAGGTAGAACTTGCAGACCTCGGGATCGTCCTTGGAGACGCCGTAGGGCACCCGCTCATTGTGGATCCTGATGTCGGCACCGTCGCCGGGGGCCGCGACGGCGGCCGTCGCCGCGAACCAGGAGGCGCCGGCCGCGGTCAGTACGGTGAGGGCCGCGGCTCCGAGACGGGCGCCGGCGGACGGGGGCATCAAGGTGGGCATGGATGTTCCTCCGAGTCAGACGATTTTCATACAAATCGCTCTTTCACCTGACTCTCTTTCACATCCGTCCCGGGACCGGCGCGACCACGGCCCGACGCGCCGTCGGATGTCGCCCGACCGGCGCAACCGCGTCTCCTGCGGCCACCGCCCGGCGGCGCCCCCGGGCCACCCGGCCACCGCCCGGGGCGGACGGCGCGGGCGGCGGTTCGGCGATGTGCTCAGGCCGGCGACGTGATCGGTGCGGCCACGGCGGTGACCTCCACCGGCACTCCGTTGAGGACCGCGTTGCCCGAGAGCGGGTCGAGCAGGCTGCCGTCGAGGAGCTGGTTGACGTTGACACCGGGATCGGCCGCGGCATGGCTCATCCGGGTGCCGGGCCGGTCGTGCCCCCAGCCGTGCGGCAGGCTCACCACACCCGGACGCACCCCGTCGGTGACCTCCGCGGGGGCGGTCACCTCGCCGCCGGCGCCCTTGACGCGGACGGCGGCCCCGTCCCGCACGCCGAGGCGCTCGGCGTCCTCGGGGTGGATGTGCAGGGTGCAGCGGTTGCTGCCGCCGGTCAGGGCGGGGACGTTGTGCATCCAGCTGTTGTTGGAGCGCAGATGGCGGCGGCCGACGAGGACCAGCTCGTCCGGGAGCCGGTGCACCGCCTCGCGCAGCCGCGGCAGGTCGTCCGCGAGGGGCCGTGGGAGCAGCTCGACCCTGCCGCTGCGGGTCTTCAGCGGCTGCGGGAGGCGGGAGCCGAGCGGGCCGAGGTCGATGCCGTGCGGGTGCGCGAGCAGCCGCTCGAGGCACAGCCCGTCCGGCCGTGCGCCGAAGCCGTCGCCGTAGGGGCCCAGGCGCAGCATCATGTCCAGGCGCCGCTCGGGGCCGCTCGCTCCGGTGAGCGCGGCGGCGAGTTCCTGCGGGTCGCGGCCGTGCACGGGAGAGTGGGGCTCCCTGACCGCCTTGCCCAGGGTCTGGCCGATCACCATGTCGTCGACGGCGGACGGGTCGGCGCCGTGCATGCCGGTCGCCGCCAGGATCAGCCGGGCGAGGATCTCGGTCTCGGCCATGCAGCCGGGCTCCAGGGGCACGGCGGGGCGCGTGTAGCGGACCTGGTTGCGCACGGCGAGCGTGTTGAACGCGAAGTCGTGGTGCGGGCTCTGCGAGGGCGGGGGCGGCGGCAGCACGACGTGGGCGTGGCGTGAGGTCTCGTTGAGGTACGGGTCGACGCTGACCATGAAGTCCAGGGAGTCCAGGGCCTTGTCGAGCCGGTCGCCGTCGGGCGCGGACAGCACGGGGTTGGCGGCGACGGAGACGAGCGCCCGGACCGGCTCGCCCTCCGCGGTGGCGGTGTCGATCTCCTCGGCGAGCGCGGAGAGCGGCAACTCCCCCTTCGCCTCGGGGTACTTGCTGACCCGGGAGTGCCAGCGGCCGAGCGCGAAGCCGTGGCTCGGACCGGCCGGGCGGGGCGTCCGGTCGGTGGCCGCCTGCGGGAAGAGGGCACCGCCGGGCCGGTCGAGGTTGCCGGTGAGGATGTTGAGGACGTCGACGAGCCAGCTGCCGAGGGTGCCGTACGGGACGGTGCAGCTGCCGATGCGGCCGTAGACCGCGGCGGTGGGGGCGGCGGCGAGCTCACGGGCGAGCGTCCGTGTCACCCCGGCCTCGACGTCGCAGGCGGCGGCGACGGCCTCGGGCGTGAACTCCCCGACGGCTGCGCGCAGTTCGTCGAGGTCCTGGACGTGCGGGGTCAGCTCGCCCAGATCGACGAGCTCCTCCTCGAACAGGACGTGCGCCATCGCCGCGAGCAGGAGCGCGTCGGTGCCGGGGCGGATCGCGATGTGGCGGTCGGCGAGCTTGGCGGTGCGGGTGCGGCGCGGGTCGACGACGGTGAGCGTGCCGCCGCGCGCCTTGAGGGCCTTGAGCTTGCCGGGGAAGTCGGCGGCGGTGCACAGGCTCCCGTTGGACTCCAGGGGGTTGGCACCGATGAGCAGCAGATGGCCGGTGTGGTCGAGGTCCGGCACGGGGATGGCGTTGGCGTCGCCGAAGAGCAGTCCGCTGGAGACGTGCTTGGGCATCTGGTCGACCGTGGAGGCGGTGAAGACGCTGCGGGTGCCGAGGCCGGCGAGCAGCACCGGCGGGTAGAGGGCGCCTGCCATGGTGTGCACGTTCGGGTTGCCGAGGACAACGCCGACCGCGTGCGGGCCGTGGCGCTCGACGACGGGACGGATGCCCTCCGCCACGGCGTCGAAGGCCTCCTGCCAGGTGGCCTCGCGCAGCTCGCCGTCCTTGCGCACCAGGGGGGTGCGCAACCGGTCGGGGTCGCCGTCGACGGCGCCGAAGGAGGCGCCCTTGGGGCAGATGAACCCCTTGCTGAAGACGTCCTCGCGATCACCGCGGGCGCCGGTGACCCGGGTCCCCTCGATGGTGAGGGTCAGCCCGCAGGTGGCCTCGCACAGGGGGCAGATACGCAGAGCGGTGCGGGACACGGGTCCTCCCGGTGGGCGATGACGGCGCCTGGGCACGGCCGAGCATACCGACCGGTTGGCATGCTGGGGAGGCCCCTCGGGGGTGAGGCCGGAAATTCGCGGGCCGTTCGCCGGGGGATCGCGTGTTCGCCACGGACCCGGCACACGGGGCCGGGCCTCAGTCCAGCACTCGCGCCAGATAGGCCCGCAGCAGCCCCCGCGCCTCCTCGATGATCTTCTCGTCGCCGTCCGGCGCCATCCGGAAGGCCAGGTGGACGAGGGTGTCGGCGGTCTCCACCGCGATCAGGAAGGTGCGGCGCAGATCCTCGTCCGGCTCCCGGTCGAGGTAGCCGGAGAGCAGGTCGGTGAGCCGGTCGGCGACGCGGTGGTTGGGCTCGGCGCTGCGGGCGCCGACCGGGATCTGGTTGCCGAAGTCGACGAGGGAGAAGCCGGGCGCCGTGCGCTTCATGGCCAGGTACTCGTCGAGCACGGCGTCCATCGCCGAGCGCCAGCCTCCGTCGCCGGCCCGCTTCAGCCGCTCGGTGACCCGCTCGCTGAACCGCTCGAGGTTGCGCTGGGCGAGGGCGTCGACCATCTGCCGCTTGTTGCCGAAGAAGCGGTAGACCGAGCCGATGGGGACCTCCGCCCGCAGGGCGACGGCCCGGGTGCTCAGGGCGTCGTAGCCGACCTCGTCGAGGAGTTCGGCGCAGGCGTCGAGGATACGGGTCAGTCGTTCGGCGCTGCGCCGCTGCACGGGCGCGCGGCGTAGCGATGTCGCGTGGGGCACGGACTTCATGATGCCTTTCCGGCGCGCTCCGGAGAACCTCGCCCCCCGGTCCGCGCACGACGGTCGGTTGCGCTCAGTGCGGTCGTGTCCGAAGAGCCCCCCGGCCGGCCCGCCGCCTCCGACGCCGTGATGTCGGCCGTGCTCTCGATCGGCCGCCCCTTCACGGCCCACACGGTGCCGTCGTCGGCGTAGAGCCGCGCGGTGACGTGGTGGGTGCCGCGCGGGACGAGCCGGGCCGGCAGGCGGCAGTTCAGGCCGCGGAGCCGGCTGACGAGCCGGTCGTCGACGAAGACGTACGCGAGGCCGTGTCCGGCCGCCGCCCGCGTCCTCGTGCCGGCCGGCGAGAACCGGAAGTTGCGGACGGTCAGGTGCACGTCCCAGGTGTCGCCGGTGTCCGGCTGCACCTGGATCCCGACCTCGGGCGCGCCCTTCTTCTGCACCTCACGGTAGTGCCGCCCCTCCTTGTCCGTCTCGTCCAGGACCTTGCCCACCGGTGACGCCGACTCCCCGTTCCTCCCCTCGTGCGCAGCACTGGAACCACAGCCCGCGGATCCGGTCAGCAGCAGGACACAGACCGCGAGCGCGGCGCACGGCCCCCGCGTCCACGACATGCCCCGGAGACTAGAACACCGCTCCGACAGCCGGATCCCCCTGGAGTCGGGTTCTCGCTCCACCCTGACGGGTACGCCCGCCGGAATGCCCGGTGAGGAGGCCCGGGACCCTCTTGCGCCGACCGGAGCGCAATCCTATGGTGTTACATAGGAATCAGTCCGCATCAGTCCGCAAGGGAGCGACGATGAGCGGGGACGCGCGCAAGACGGCCGAGGGGCTGACCTACCTCTCCGGCTTCGGCAACGAACACAGTTCCGAGGCCGTGCCCGGTGCCCTTCCGGAAGGCCGCAACTCACCCCAGCGCGCACCGCTCGGGCTGTACGCGGAACAGCTCAGCGGATCGGCGTTCACCGAGCCGCGCGCCGCCAACCGCCGCTCCTGGCTGTACCGCATCCGCCCGTCGGCCGCGCACCCGGCGTTCACGCACACCCACAACGGCTGGGTGCGCACGGCCCCCTTCACCGAGTCCGTCCCCGACCCCAACCGGCTGCGCTGGGACCCCCTGCCCGACCCCGCGGACGGCACCGACTTCCTGGCCGGCCTGTGGACCCTGGGCGGCAACGGCGACGCCACGCAGCGCTCCGGCATGGCCGTGCACCTGTACCACGCCAACTCCTCGATGGACCGCGTCTTCAGCGACGCGGACGGCGAGCTGCTGATCGTCCCGGAGCAGGGCGGGCTGCTGCTGCACACCGAGTTCGGGCTGCTGCACGTGGAGCCCGGACACATGGCGCTCGTTCCGCGGGGGGTGCGCTTCCGGGTGGAGCTTTTGGACACCGACGCCGACGGCGGGCCGAGCCCGACCGCCCGCGGCTACGTCTGCGAGAACTACGGCGCCCCCTTCCGCCTCCCCGACCTCGGCCCGATCGGCGCCAACGGACTGGCCAACGCCCGGGACTTCAAGGCCCCGGTCGCCGCGTACGAGGACGTCGAGGGACCGGTGGAGGTGGTCAACAAGTTCTGCGGCAACCTCTGGAAGGCGACGTACGAGCACTCGCCGCTCGACGTGGTCGCCTGGCACGGCAGCCATGTGCCCTACGTGTACGACCTGCGCCGCTTCAACGTCATCGGCACCATCTCCTACGACCATCCCGACCCGTCGATCTTCACGGTGCTGACGTCCCCGTCGGACACCCCGGGCCTGGCCGGCGTCGACTTCGTGGTCTTCGCGCCGCGCTGGCTGGTGGGCGAGGACACCTTCCGGCCGCCGTACTTCCACCGGAACGTGATGAGCGAGTACATGGGCCTGATCGAGGGCGCCTACGACGCGAAGACGGCCGGAAAGGGGGGCTTCGTGCCCGGCGGCGGCTCGCTGCACAACATGATGTCGGCGCACGGACCGGACCGGGAGACGTTCGACCGGGCGAGCGCGGCCGCACTCGGGCCGCAGAAGGTGGACGACGGACTGGCCTTCATGTTCGAGACCCGCTGGCCGGTCACGCTCACCGCGCACGCGGCGGACGCGGACCACCTCCAGCCGCACTACGACGACGTGTGGCGCGGCCTGGAACGGCATTTCCGCCCGCACTGACCGTCGACCGGGTGCAGGGCGCCGCGAGGCCCCCGCGGCCGGCCCGGTTGCACCGGAGATCCCCGACCGGTACGGATGGCCCGTGACCTCCTTCGCCCCGGACTCGATCGTCCTGAACCGCAAGCTGCCGCTCTGGTACCAGGTGTCGCAGTCCCTGCGCGCCTCGATACTCGGCCGCTCGCCCCAGGACCCCCTGCGGCTGCCCACCGAGGAGCGGTTGGCGGAGCACTACGGAGTGAGCGTGCTGACCATGCGGCAGGCGCTGAAGGAGCTGGAGGAGGAGGGCCTGATCACCCGGCACCGGCGCCGGGGCACCTTCATCGAGCCCGACGCCCGCCGGGGCGCCCCGGTCCGGCTGCTCGGCTCGGTGGACGCGATCGTGGCCCAGCAGTCCGGTATGACGACCGAACTGCTGGATTACGGCCACGCACCCGTCCCGCCCGAACTCGCCGAGTTCTTCCCGGAGATCGGGGAGGTGGCCACCTACCACCGCCTGCGCAGCGACGAGAAGACGGGTGAGCCGACCAACCACGCGCTCAACCACGTGCGGCCGGACGTGGCGGCCCGCATCGACCCGGCCGACCTGCTGCGCTGGCCGATGACCAGGGTGCTGCGCGACGTCGTGCGGGCGGACATCAGCCGGATCACGGACACCGTTCAGGCCCGGCTGGCCGACCCGGAGACGGCACGGCTGCTGCACGTCCCGCTGCTCAGCCCGATCCTGCACTACACGGGCGTCACGTACGACGCCGCAGGGCAGGTGCTGGACGTCGCGGTGATCCACTACCGCGGCGACCGCTTCTCCTTCTCGGTGACCCTCGACGCCACCTGAACCTTCTGTCGGGGCCAGGCCGTACGATGCCCAGCGTGACGCACGACGACGCTCCGCCGCTGGCGGACCTCATGCCGTGGTCCGTCGCACCGCCGCGGCTCGGCCGGAGGTGGCCGGCGGGCCCCGACGCGACATCCCTCAAGGCCCGCTGGGACGCGCTGATGAAGGCCGAGGGCCCGGACCGCGAGGTCCTGTTCGAGCCGACCCGCTCGCGCACCCTGCACTCGGCCGTCGGCCAGCTGCCGGGCCGGCCGGGCGGCACCCAGAAGCTGATCCGCGCCACCGGCCCCGGCCCGGAGCCGGTGCGCGTCCTGCTCGCCCCCTTCGACGAGCAGTGGCTGCTGCCCGACCACCGCCTGATCGACAGCGCCCGCCCCGAGCTGTGGCGGGTGGCGGACCAGCACCAGATCTTCGTCGCCGAGAGCCCCTCCGGGACGGGCGGCCCGCAGCTGCTGGCCACGTCCTGCCTCCCGCTCCTGCGCCCCGGCCGCATCCGCCCGCTCTACCGCCGCCCCGGCGGCCTGGAGCCCAACCTGGCGCCGGGCCTGCTAGACCATCTGGGCACCCTCCTCGGCCACTCCCCCACCCCGCCGGACGTGCTGGCCTGGATCATGGCGGTGACCCGCCCGGACCTGACGGTACCGCTCACCGAGGACGCGGAACTCTTCGCACGCGGAGTGGAGTTGGGCCGCCGAGTGCTGTGGCTGATGCGCCGCGACGGGGACCGCCCCAAGCTGCCCGGCGGCCGCCGCCCGTACGTCCGCGCCCCGCTGCCGTCCCGCCCGCTCGTGGTCGACTACGACCGTGACGAGGAGGCCCTGCTGCTCGACGAGGGCCGCATCTCCCCGGTGCCGCCCGAGGCCTGGGACTTCGAGACGGCCGGCGTCCGGGTCCTGGAGGAGTGGTTCGGCGCACGGACCGCGGACCCCGAGCCGGGCACGCTGGCCGCGATCCGCCCGGCCACCTGGCCGCAGAACTGGACCTCGGAGCTGCTGGAACTGATCACGGTCCTCGCCCTGCTCGCCGAACTGCGGCCGCAGCAGGAGGAGTTGACGGTGACCTCACCCGTCACGGCGTCCGAGCTGCGCGCGGCGGGGGTCCTGCCGCCGCCGGCGGCGGCGCGCAGGCCCGCCTCGGTCCTCGATCACCACGAGGAGGGCCCGGAGGGCCAGTTCGCGCTGCTGTGACCGCGGGCGGGGAGACACCGGCGGGCGGTGAACACACTTCCCCCTGGGGGGAGTTGGCAGCCGTCGGAGCCGGGTGGGGACGGCCTGCCACGGTCGGCGCGGACCCGCGCCCGGTGTCGCACCTGGTTGTCGCCGCAGTGCCGGGGATGACGGTGACGAGTGAGCAGCGACGTGCCGGGACGATGCGGTCACCGGGGCTGGGGTCCGCGAGGAGCGCCGGTGCGGCTCAGCGCCCGCCGAACAGCGAACGGCGCAGCCTGCGCAGCGGCGCGAAGAGCAGGACGCGGCTGATCCGCGCGCCCCGGGCGCTGCGCTCCTGCGGGGTGTCGCGCGTGGTGAGCTCGCGCATCAGCGAGGTCGCCTCGGCCACCTTCTGCTGCGGCACGGCGGGACCCGACAGCACCGAGAGATGCCGGTCGAGGCGCGAGCTGGTCGCGCTGCTCCCGCACGTGATCGCAGGGACCCTCGCCCTGCTGCGCACTGTTATCTGTTCCATGTCACTCCCCACCCGTACGAGTCCACCCGGCCCGGGCAGAGTAACCCTATCGCTCCCTCGGGGCACTCGTGTATCGCGGTCACAGGATTCACCTTCCCCGTAAGGAGGTTGACGACTCCACGTTCGTCACTCTCCGAATCCGACCGATTTCAGGGTGAGTTGGACAATCGGCTGGCTGGTGGGTTGCGGCGACCCGCCGCCGGGCTCCACGGTCACAGCGAGTGACGTGGCCGCCTGGTCGAGGCCGGTCGCGACCAAGGGCGTGTCGCCGCCCCGGAACAGCCCGAGCGAGCGTGGTCGCGCGCCGGGGCGCATGAGCCAGAGCTGGTGCACGCGTCCGCCGGGCGGAGTGCCGTATCCGCTGAGGGTGACGACGGCCTGCCCCTCGGACGCGGAGGCGACCACCGCGAGGGCGCGGCCCTGCTTGTCCTGTCCCGCGGTCGCGCGTGCGTCGGGAGCTGCGAGAACGTGGGCGATCTCACGTGACTGGGCGTTCGCCGCGTCCAGCTGGTCCTGCGTCCGGTTCGCCTGCACCGCGAAGAGCGAGGCGACCACGAGGGCCGCGGCGGCGGTCGCCGTGGCGAAGGGCACGAAGAGCGGGCGGCGCTCACGGGGCGCACGGGAGCGCGCCGGCAGCGGCTGCGTGCCCCAGACGTGCGGCGGCAGCTGGGGGGTGTGCTCGTGCGCGGGCTCCTGCGGCGTCGCGCGGACGGCGGCCAGCACCCGCTCGCGCAGCGCGGCCGGCGCCGGGGCGGCCGTCGACCAGGCGAGGCGGACGGCGTCCTCGGACAGGGCCCGCACCTCGGCGTCGCAGATCTCGCACGAGGCGAGGTGCTTCTCGAAGCGGACCCGCTCGGCGGGCGCCAGGGCGTCGAGCGCGTAGGGGGCCGCGAGCGAGTGCGGATCCTCGCTGCCCAGCAGTCTCTTGAGCAGACTCATGCGACACCTCCCAGGCACTTGCGCAGCTGGGTGAGTCCGTCGCGCATCCGGGTCTTGACCGTGCCCAGCGGCAGCGACAGGCGCTCCGCCACCTCACGGTACGTGTAGCCGTCGTAGTAGGCGAGGGTGACGGACTGGCGCTGGAGGTCGGTGAGCCGGTCCAGGCAGCGGCGTACCCATTCGCGTTCCAGGCCCGCCTCGACCTCCTCGGTGACCTGGTCGAAGGCGGGGTGGTGGGCCCGGCGTGCCTCGCGCTGCTCGCGCTCGCCGGCCGCGCGGGCGCTGCGCACCCGGTCCACGGCCCGGCGGTGGGCGAGGGTGAGGATCCAGGACAGGGCGCTGCCGCGGGCCGGGTCGAAGCGGGCGGCGGACCGCCAGAGTTCGAGCAGGACCTCCTGGGCCACCTCCTCCGACTGCGCGGGGTCGCGCACGACCCGGCGCACCAGTCCGAACACCGGCCCGGACACCAGTCCGTACAGCTCCTCGAACGCTGTGTGGTCGCCACCCGCCACCCGCAGCAGAAGCTCGTCCGCCTCCACTCGGTCCCCCTCTCCACGGCCGCAAGGGCCCCGTCCCGTCACACCAGGCATTCGCAACGAACGCACCTCCGGATGGGGTTACGGATGGGAGGGCCGAAAACGCCAGTCCGCCGCGCGGTGAAACAAGATTCCCCGCCCGCCGTAAAGACCTTCGGGATGCGACCAATCCACTCTGCCGAGCGCTCCGAATCAGCGTGCGTCAGGCAAGTTGGGACTGAGGACGGACGGCATGACACCTATCTCCAGGAGCGGTGCGGGACGCAGGAGCATCGCGACCCTGATAGCCGGCGCGCTGGCCGCCGGGGGGCTCGCGGCCGCCGGCGTGGCCACGCTGGAACCGGGGGCGGCCTCCGCCTCCAGCCACCGGGAGGCCCCGCTGATCTCGGGGCAGCCGCAGTACGACAACACCGACGTGTACGCGTTCGTGAGCCCGGACAAGCCGGACACGACGACGATCATCGCCAACTGGATCCCGTTCGAGGACCCGGCGGGCGGCCCGAACTTCTACACGTTCGCCGACGACGCGCAGTACGACATCCACATCGACAACAACGGTGACGCGCAAGGCGAGTTGCTGCTGCGCTACACCTTCAAGACACACACGAAGAACAAGAAGACGTTCCTCTACAACACGGGCGCGGTCACCAGCCTGGACGACCCGGACCTGAACGTCACGCAGACCTACGACATCGACCTGATCAAGCTGCACCACCAGAAGGTCGTGTCGAGGACGAAGCTCGCGGACAACCTGGCCGTGGCTCCGTCGAACGTCGGCAAGGCGTCGATGCCGGACTACGGCACCCTGCGCAAGCAGGCGATCTACAAGCTGCCCAACGGCGCCCAGACCTTCGCGGGCCAGGCCGACGACCCGTTCTTCCTGGACCTGCGCGTCTTCGACCTGCTGTACGGCGGCAACCTGTCGGAGGTAGGACGGGACACCCTCAAGGGCTACAACGTCAACTCCATCGCCCTGCAGGTCCCGACCGACATGATCACGGAGTCCAAGGACCAGCCGATCGTCGGCATCTGGTCGACGACCCAGCGCAGGAACGCCCAGGGCTACTACGAGCAGGTCTCGCGCCTGGGCAATCCGCTGGTCAACGAGGTGGTCAACCCGCTGAAGGACAAGGACAGGTTCAACGCGTCCTCGCCCTGGAACGACGGTCAGTTCCTGAAGAACGTGACCCATCCCGAGCTGCCCAAGCTCATCGAGTCGATCTACAAGATCAAGGCGCCGGCCGAGCCGCGCAACGACCTGGTCGACGTCTTCCTCAAGGGCGTGAAGGGACTCAACCAGCCGCCGAAGGTACGCCCGGCGGAGGAGCTGCGCCTGAACACCTCGATCAAGCCCGCCGCCAGCCCGAAGCGGCTCGGGGTGCTCGACGGCGACAACGCCGGCTTCCCGAACGGCCGCCGTCTCACCGACGACGTGATCGACGAGGCGCTGCAGGTCGTCGAGGGCGAACTGGTCGGTTCCAAGAACGACTTGGGCGACGCGGTCGACAAGAACGACAAGGGCTTCGGCCACTCCTTCCCGTACCTGGCCAACCCGACGGCCGGCTCGCGCGGCGCCACCGCCAAGGGCGTCAGCAGCGGCAACGACGTCCGTAACCAGCTGGGCGACGCGCTCCAGCCGGCCGGTTCCTCCGGCGGCATGAGCAACTCCGGCCTGATCGCCGCCTCCGCGGGCGCCGGCGCGGCCGGGATCGCCCTGATCGGCGCCGCGCTGATGTGGTGGCGCCGGATGCGGGGGCGTGCGTACTGACACCCGCACGGGGACTGCCGGCCGTCGCCCGCCCGCAGCGGCGTCGTGACCGGCCGCGCAGGCCCCGCGCCCCGTCGGCCGGGCTCCGGCACAGCCCGGCCACCGACAGGCGCGGCCCGTCCGTACCATCCCCCACGGCCGGGCCGCGCCGCACAACGTCCCAAGCCAGCACGTCGATTGAGGAGAGGGCATGGCCCCGCGCACGAACGGCACCGACCCGGAGAGGGAGCAGGGCGCCCCGCCGCCTTCCCCACCGGCATCCGAGCCCTCCCCGACCGTGCCTGCCGCGCGCACTCCGGTCACCCGGGCGAGGACGGCCGGCGCCCCGCAGGACGGTCCCTCGCGGGAGGCGGAGCCCGCCGGCGCCGCGGGATCCCGCGCGGCGGACGCCGAGGGCGCGGCGCGGGAGAAGCCGTCACGCCCCGGCGGCCCCGCCGCGTCCGAGAGCCGCGCCGTTCCCGGCGGGGACAGCGCCGTCGACCCCCGGGTCGCCGCCGTACGGCGCGTGGGGGAGGCCGGGCGGCGGCTGAGGGCGGCACAGCTCGGGGGGACCGTGGTGCTGCTGGCCGTCGCGCTGACCTTCGGGTCCGTCGCCGTCGGGGCGCTGCGGGACCGCGCGGACACGACCGTCGCGGCCGCCCCGAGTGCCGCGTCCCCGGCGCTGCTGACCAGCGGCAGCCTCGACGCGAGCATCGCGGCGCTGCAGGCCCAGCTCAAGGCGCAGCCGCAGGACTTCGGGAGCTGGGCCACGCTCGGTCTGGCCTATGTCGAGCAGGCCCGCACGAAGGGCGACCCCTCGCGCTACCCGCAGGCCGCGAAGGCCCTGAAGCGCTCGCTCGGCCTGAAGCCCGGCAACGAGCAGGCCCTCGCCGGCCAGGCCGCCCTCGCCGCGGCCCGGCACGACTTCGCGCACGCCCTGACGTACGCGGACGACGTGCTCGAGGAGAACCCCTACAGCGAACGCGCCCTGTCCTCCCGCATCGACGCCCTCGTCGAACTCGGCCGCTACGCGGAGGCGTCGAAGGCGGCCGACACCGCCGACTCCCGGCGCCCGGGCGTCCCGGTCTTCACGCGGTACGCGTACGTGCACGAGCTGCGCGGGGACGTGAAGACGGCAGGGCAGGTCCTGCGGCAGGCGCTCGCCACCTCCACCGCCCGCGGCGACATCGCCTACGTCGCCGGGCAGCTCGGCCAACTCGCCTGGAACCAGGGCGACTACAAGAGCGCGCTCACCTACTACGGCCGCGCGCTCGCCGCCGACGAGAACTACCTCCCCGCGCTGGAGGGCCGCGCCCGGTCCCTGTACGCGAGCGGCGACCACGCCGCCGCGATCAGGGACATGGAGCAGGTCGTCGCCCGCTACCCGCTGCCGCGGCCGCTGGTCGCGCTCGGCGAGATGTACGAGGACCGGGGCGCGAAGGGCGACGGCGCGCGGGCCCGCGACCAGTACGCCCTGGTCGACGCCTGGATCAAGCTCGCCCGCGCCTACGGCGTCAACGCCGACCTCGACACCGCGCTCGCCGCCGCCGACCACGGCAGCAGGACGTCCGCGCTGCGCGCCGCCCGCGCCGAGTGGGCCCGCCGGCACACCGTGCACACGGCCGACGCGCTGGCCTGGGCGCTGCACGTCAACGGCAAGGACGCGCAGGCCCTTCCGTACGCCCGGCAGGCGACGGCGACCGGTTACCGAAACGCCGCGTTCCTCTACCACCGCGGCATGATCGAGCGCGCCACGGGCCACCTGACGGACGCCCACGCCTCCCTGACGGCGGCACTTCGGCTCAACCCCGGCTTCTCGCCGCTGGGTGCCCACGAGGCCCGTAGGGCCATGAAGGACCTGGAGGCCGAGCGGTGACCCCTCGTCGGCTGCTCGCCTCCACCGGGGCCGTCCTCACGGCGGCCTGCGCGCTCGCGCTGCTCCCTTCCACCAGCGCGAGCGCGCACCCCCTCGGCAACTTCACCGTCAACCGCTACGACGGCCTGGTCGCCGCGCCCGGCACGCTGCGCGTCGACCACGTCGAGGACCTCGCCGAGATCCCGGCCACGCAGGCCAAGCCGGGCATCGAGCGGCTCGGCATGACCGAGTGGGCGCGCCAGCGGTGCGCGAGGGCGGCGGACGGCAGCAGGGTCACCGTCGACGGACGGGCCACCGCGCTGACGGTCCGCCGCAGCACGGCGCGCCTGCGGCCGGGGCAGGCGGGCCTGAACACCCTCCGCGTGGAGTGTTCGCTGACCGCGCCGCTCCCCGCGCACGGCACAGTGAGCCTCGGCTTCCACAGCGCGGGCGCGTCCTCCGGGCCCGGCTGGCGTGAGATCACCGCGCGCGGCGACCGTATGACGCTCACCGCGACGGACGTACCGAGGACGTCGGTGTCCCACGAACTGACCAGTTACCCGAAGGAGTTGCTCTCCTCCCCCGCCGACACCTCGGCCGCCTCCCTGCGCGTACGCCCCGGCGGACCGGCCCTGGCCGGGGAGCGGCAGGACGCCCCCGCCGCCTCGGTCCTGCCGCGCGGCGCCGACCGCTGGACCCGCGCCCTGGACGCGCTGGTGGCCCGGCACGACCTCACCGTCGGCTTCGCCGCGCTCGCCCTGCTGATCGCGATCGTGCTGGGCGCGATGCACGCGCTCGCCCCGGGCCACGGCAAGACCCTGATGGCCGCGACGGCCGCCGCCCGCGGCGGCCGGGCCCGCCTCAGGGACGTGCTGCCCCTGGCCGCCTCGGTGACGGTCACTCACACCCTCGGCGTGGTCGCGCTCGGCCTGCTGGTCACGGCCGGCTCGGGGGCGGCGCCCTCGGTGATCGCCTGGCTGGGCGTCGCGAGCGGCGTCATGGTCGCCTCGGCGGGCGCCACGCTCGTACGCCGTGCCTGGCGCAACCGCGGCCCCGGCCACCCGCACGGCCGTGCGCACGACCATCCCCATCCCCATCCGCACGGCCACACGCACCCGCACGAGGCGGGCCGGCCCGAGGAGCGCGCCCTGGTCTCGGTCGCCGCCCGCACCGAGCCCGCCCCGGCGACCGCGGACGCCCCCGCGCACCCCCACACGCACGGCCACGACCACGCGCACCCCCGCGACCACGACCACGCGCACGACCACGATCACACGCACGACCACGATCATCCGCACGGCCACGGCCACCCCCACACCGTCGAGCACACCCACGGCGGCTTCACCCACACCCACTCCACCGCCCCCACCCTGCGCGGCACGCTCCTGCTCGGCTTCGCCGGCGGGCTCGTGCCGAGCCCCTCCGCCGTCGTCGTGCTGGTGGGTGCCGCGGCGCTCGGCCAGGCCTGGTTCGGCCTGCTCCTCGTCGTCGCGTACGGCATCGGGCTCGCCCTCACGCTCACCGCGGCCGGGTTCGCCGTGGTCAAGCTGGGCACGGGCATGAACCGGCTGCTGGAGCGGCGCCCCCGCTGGAGCGAGCACCCCCTCGCGTCCCTGGTGCGCCGGACCGCCCCGCTGGGGTCGGCGTTCCTCGTCGTGGCCCTGGGCGTCGGACTGGTGCTCAAGGGGGCCGCATCCGCACTCGGCTGAGCTACGTTGGGGGAGGTATCACACGGAGTGGAGAAGACCCGCGGATGCGAATGGGGGAAGCCCGTGTCCGAAGAACCGGGCGGTGAACGTGTGATCGCCGGCCGCTACCGCCTCCTGACCCCGCTCGGTCAGGGCGGCATGGGCACGGTGTGGCGCGCCAGGGACGAGGTGCTGCACCGCGAGGTCGCCGTCAAGGAGGTGCGCGCGCCCGCCGGGGTGGACGCCTCGGACGTCGGGCGGATGTACGCCCGGCTCGAACGCGAGGCGTGGGCGGCCGCCCGGGTCGCCAACCGCAACGTGGTCACGGTGTACGACGTGGCCACCGAGGACGGCCGGCCCTGGATCGTCATGGAGCTGGTCCGCGGCGTCTCCCTCGCCGACGTGCTGGAGTCGGAGGGACCGCTGCCGCCGCGGCGCGCCGCCCACATCGGTGCCGAGGTGCTGTCCGCGCTGCGGGCGGCGCACGCGGCGGGCGTGCTGCACCGCGACGTGAAGCCGGCCAACGTGCTGATGTCGAACGACGGCCGGGTGGTGCTCAGCGACTTCGGCATCGCCCAGGTGGAGGGCAGCTCCGCGCTGACCATGACCGGAGAGGTCATCGGCTCGCCCGAATTCCTCGCGCCGGAGCGGGCGCTGGGCCGCACACCGGGCCCGGAGTCCGATCTGTGGTCGCTGGGCGTCCTGCTGTACGCGGCCGTCCAGGGGCACTCGCCGTTCCGCCAGGACACCCCGCTCAACACCCTGCGGGCCGTCGTCGACGAGGAGCTGCCGCCGCCCCGGCAGGCCGGTCCGCTCGCCCCCGTCATCGAGGGGCTGCTGCGCAAGGACCCGGCCGAGCGGATGCCGGCCGACCGGGCCGAGGAGGATCTGCGGCTCGTCGCGGCGGGAGGCACCCCCGGGGTGTACGGCGCGCCGACCGTCCCGTACACCCCGACGATCGCCGGTTACCCGGACGGGCCGGCGGCGACCCCGCCGGCGCCGTACGGGACGGTACCGTCCGGGCCCGCCCCGACGGCCGACACCGAGCCGGGCAGGCGCAACCGCAAGGCCGCGGCCGTACTGGTCGCCGGCCTGGTGGTGCTCGCGCTGGCGCTGGCCGGACTGACGTACGCGCTGCTCAACCACGGTGGCGGCAACGGGAACGCGAGCGGTGCCGACACCCGTTCCGCGAGCAGCACGTCGCCCGCGCCCACCACCACGAAGCCGGCCGACGGCGGCGCCGCGAGCCGTACGCCGAGCCCGAGCAGCAGCCCTACGACGGCGGCGCCGCAGTCCGTGCGGGTCACCCTCGCGGGCTCGAACACCTCCTACTCCGGCGGCTGTCCGCCCGCGAGCGGCCAGGCACCCGCCTTCACGGCGACGTTCACGGTGGGGAAGCTGCCGGCGGAGGTGAGCTACCGCTGGGTGTCGCAGGACGGCCAGGTGATGGACCAGGGGTGGCGGACCCTGTCCTTCCCGGAGGGTGGTTCGAGGACCAAGCAGGACAGGGCCTTCGTGACGACCTACGACAGCGCGGGGACGTTCCGCAACGCGATCAGTGTCGAGGTGCGCTCGCCGGTGCGGACGACGTCCAACTCGGTCCCGTTCTCGGTGACCTGCGTGGCGGAGACCCCGACGGGCGGGGCCTCCTCCAGTGCGTCTCCGTCGCCGTGATCAGGCGGCGCTGGTCAGGACCGGCAGATAGCCGCCGGACTGGCCGGCCGCGGTCGGGTGGTAGGACTCGCCGATGTTGAACCACTCGACGCTGTGCAGCCAGGAGCTGCCCGAGCAGATCTCGTGGCCGGTGAAGGTGGAGCGGACGTCACCGAAGGTGAAGCCGTGGTCGGCGGCGGCCTTGGCGATGGCCGTGTCGAGGTAGTCGGCCGCGCCGTTGATCGCCTGCCGCTTGGTCTGGGAGAGGCCGATGCACGTGGTGCCGAGCTTGTAGAAGCGGGGGTAGCCGAGGACGACCACATGGGCGTTCGGGGCCTTGGCGCTGATCGCGGAGTAGACGGTGTCCAGCTGTCCGGGGAGCGTGGAGTCGACGTACGCCTTCGCGGTGTCGATCCGGGAGAGGCAGGTGCTGTCGGACTGGAGCACACAGGTCGTCATGACGTCGGAGAAACCGGCGTCGTTGCCGCCGATGCTGATGGAGACCAGGCCGGTGGCGGTGCTGAGCGGACCCAGCTGCCCGGACAGGACATCACCCGTTCGGGCGCCCGAGCAGGCCGTGAAGTCGAACGTCGAGGGTGAGTGGGCGCCGGCCCAGAGGTAGGGATAGGCCTTCGTGCTGCGCTTGCAGTCGCCGCTGGAGCTGATGTAGCTGCCCGACCCGACCCCCGAGGAGTAGGAGTCGCCGAGGGCCACATAGCCGGTGGCCGCGGCGTCTTGGGACGCCTGCGCCGCGGTGGCCCCGGTGAGGGCCGCGCCGGCGGCGAGGAGGATCGAGCTCACGAAGACCGCAATTCGGGAACGTCTCATGGAACCTCCCTTTAGCAGGATCTCTGCCGTAACCGTCGTACCAACTACGCGTGTCGACGGGAAGTGTTCATGTCAAGAATTTCAGGCCAACTACCGTTCGAATCCGGACTTCTCCGCGCTCGGGGCCCCGGTGACGGCCGGTTCAAGAAAGCACAAGAACTGCCCCCGCACCCCCTTCGGACCTTGACGGCCACGGACGGGCTGCGCGACTCTGAAGCCCGGCATCCGGCGCGTCGGGGGGCAAAGTCGCCAATGCAGACCATCCGTCTCAAGAGACCACCAACAGCGGGCACCGAGCGGGAGCGGACGGGACCGGGGAGGGACCTGTCGCCACTGCTCGCGGGCGCCGCTACGGCCGTGGGGGGCTGCGGCGCGCTACTCGCGCTCGCCGGCTCGGACTCACCCCTGCGCGGCCCGTTCACCCTGTTCTTCCTGCTCGCCGCGCCCACCACGGCCATCGGGGCCGCGCTGCGCGGGCTGGAGCCCTTCGGTCGCGCGATCGGCGCGATCGGGGGTGCGATCGCCCTCGACATGCTCGTGGCGCAGGGCATGTTGGCCGTTCACCGATGGTCGGTGAACGGAGGAATCATCGCGGTGACCGTGATCAGTTTCTGTCTTTTGATGGGCTGTGTAACGGTCAAACCAACAAAAACGTGAGGTCTCGTTCCAGGCCTTGCCATAGGGGTTCAATCGTCAATACCGTCGTACATCTCACCCGCATCGGTCCGTCACCAAGCGGCTCTAGGGGAGGGCTCAAGGACCGCGATGGATCCGGCGTGGGGCGCGGTAGGGGGGTGCCGTGCTCGGTGACCGCACTTGTGACCGAGTCGTGCCGCGAGACCGACTGCTGTCGCACGGCAGGCGGCAAGCTATGCCAGCTCGCCTCGGCATGCACGGAGATTCATTTCGTCATGTCAGAGGCGTGAACCCCCCTTTCGAACCGGACACATAACCGGGCCGCCCAGGGGCGGGCGGTCCACCGGACGAGAGGGACCAGACTCATGAGTTCTGTTCTTCGGCCGGCGAACACGGGCCAGGATCCGTTAATTGCCAGCAAATACCGGCCGATCTCTTCTCACCTGGCCATCGCGCCACCGGTGAGCGTGGTGATTCCCGCCATGAATGAGGCGGAGAATCTCCCCTACGTGTTCAAGACACTTCCGGACTGGATACACGAAGTCGTCCTGGTGGACGGCAATTCGACGGACGACACCGTCGACGTGGCCCGCGGCCTGTGGCCGGAGGTCAAGGTCGTCGAACAGCGCGGAAAGGGCAAGGGTGACGCGCTGATCACCGGCTTCGAGGCCTGCACCGGCGACATCGTCGTGATGGTCGACGCGGACGGTTCGGCGGACGGCAACGAGATCGTCAGCTACGTCTCCGCGCTGGTCTCCGGCGCCGACTTCGCCAAGGGATCCCGCTTCGCCAACGGCGGCGGCACCGACGACATGACGTTCATCCGCAAGCTCGGCAACTGGGCGCTGTGCACGATCGTCAACCGCAAGTTCGGCGCCCGCTACACGGATCTCTGCTACGGATACAACGCCTTCTGGCGGCACTGCCTGGACAAGATCTCCCTCGACTGCACCGGCTTCGAGATCGAGACCCTGATCAACATCCGTGTGGTCAAGGCCGGTCTGAAGGTGCAGGAGATCCCGAGCCACGAGTATCTGCGCATCCACGGCGCGAGCAATCTGCGGGCCGTGCGCGACGGGTTCCGGGTGCTCAAGGTCATCCTCAAGGAACGGTCGAACCGGAAGGAGCTGCGCCGCCAGGAACACCACTCGCCGATGCTCGCATCGGCTCCGCTCGACCCGGTCCCTCTCGACTCGGTCCAGGGAGAGGTGTCTTGAGCGGTCTCGGCATCTCCGTCGTGATCTGCGTGTACACCGAGGACCGCTGGGAGGACATCCTCGCGGCGGTCTCCTCGGTGCGGGCGCAGTCGCACCCCGCCCTGGAGACACTGCTGGCCGTCGACCACAATCCGGCGCTGCTGGACCGGCTGGCCAAGGAGTACAAGGAGGCCCACGACGTCCGGGTGCTCGCCAACGCGGGGCCCCGCGGACTGTCCGCGGGCCGCAACACCGGGATCGCGGCCTCCCGCGGCGAGGTGATCGCCTTCCTCGACGACGACGCCGTGGCCGAGCGGGACTGGCTGCGCCGGTTCGCCGAGGGCTACGCCGATCCGCGGGTGATGGCCGTCGGCGGGCGCACGATGCCGATCTGGGCGTCGGGCCGCCGTCCGGCCTGGTTCCCCGAGGAGTTCGACTGGGTGGTCGGCTGCACCTACAAGGGCCTGCCGCGGGGCCTGGTCCGGGTGCGCAACGTGCTCGGGGGCAACGCCTCCTTCCGCCGTACGGCGTTCGACGCGGCCGGCGGCTTCGCGACCGGCATCGGACGCGACGGCGACAAGCGGCCGCTGGGCTGCGAGGAGACGGAGCTGTGCATCCGGCTCACCCGCGCCAGACCGGACGCGATCCTGCTGATCGACGACCGCGCGGTGATCCACCACCGGGTGCCCGAGGCGCGCGAGCACTTCGGGTACTTCCGCACCCGCGCCTACGCGGAGGGCCTGTCCAAGGCTCTGGTGGCGCGAAGTGTCGGCGCGGACAAGGGACTTGAGTCCGAGCGCCGGTACGCCACCCGAGTGCTGCCGGCCGGCGTGGTCCGGGGGCTGCGCGACGCCGTGCTGGTCCGCCCGGGGGGCGCGGGCCGGGCGGGCGCGATCGTCGCCGGGGTGCTCACCGCGGCCGGGGGGTACGTGGTCGGGAGCCTGCGGGCGCGCCGTGGCGGAGCCGTCTTCTCCGTCGTCGAGATCGAGGGGGGATCTCATGACTGAAGCACCGGTGCCGATCCTGATGTACCACTCGGTCGCCACCGCCCCGAACGACGCCACCCGCGAGCTGTCGGTGGCGCCCGAGGCGTTCGCCGAGCAGATGGCGTGCGTCGGGGACCGCGGGCTGACCCCGGTCAGCACGGCCGAGCTGGCGGCGGGCTGGCGTTGGGGGCGCCCGCTGCCGCCGCGGCCCGTGCTGATCACCTTCGACGACGGCTACGAGGGCGTGCACCGGCACGCCCTGCCCGTGCTCGCCAAGCACGGCTTCGCGTCCACGCTGTTCGTCTCCACCGGCTGGATCAGGGGCGCCCACGACACGGGCGGCGGCCTGGACACCATGCTGGACTGGGACCAGGTGCGCGAACTCGCCGCCGCCGACGTGGAGATCGGCGGGCACAGCCACACCCATCCGCAGCTCGACCAGCTCGACGACGGCGCCCTGCGCCACGAGCTGATCCACTGCAAGGAGATCGTCGCCGGTGAACTGGGCTCCGCCCCGGTCTCGTTCGCCTATCCGTACGGCTACTCCAGCCGCCGGGTGCGCGAGGCCGTGCGCGAGACGGGATACGCCCAGGCGCTCGCCGTCGGCAACGGCCTCGCCCGCCGCCGCCAGGGCCCGTACGCGGTGCAGCGGGTGACCGTGCGCCGCGCCACGGGCATCGAGGAGTTCGAGCGGCTGGTCGAGGGCCGCGCGATCGCCCGCACCTTCGCCAGGGACCGCGTGCTCACCAAGGGGTACGCGATGGTCCGCAGAGCACGCCAGGTCCGCCGGAAGGCCATCCGTTCCCGTGTCTGACACGACGACCACGACCGAGGCGGCGTCGTCCCCGGCCCAGGCGCCCGAGCAGCCGGGGCGCCGCCTTCGCCTGCCCGGGCTGGGCCGGAAAAAGGGCGGCAGCCAGCTGTTCCGAAACGCCTATGCGCTGATGCTGAACACGGGCATCTCCGCCGTGCTCGGCCTCGGCTTCTGGCTGGCCGCGGCCCGCTACTACTCCGAGGACGCGGTCGGCCAGGGCTCGGCCGCGATCGCCGCGATGAAGTTCCTCGCGGGCCTCACCGCGGTGACCCTGACCGGCGCCCTGGCCCGGTTCATCCCGGTCGCCGGGCGCACCACCGGACGGCTGATCTTCCGCACGTACGCGGGCAGTTCGCTGGTCGTGGCGTTCGCGGCGGGGATCTTCCTGCTGACGCTGAACCTCTGGGGGCCGTCGTACCGCTTCCTGCACGGGCCGCTGCACGGCCTGGGGTTCATCGTGGCCGTCATGGCCTGGAACCTGCTCACGCTCCAGGACGGCGTGCTGACCGGGCTCAGAAGCGCGCCCTGGGTCCCGGTGGGCAACACCGTGTTCTCCGCGGTGAAGCTGGCGCTGCTGGTCGCGTTCGCCGTGGCGATCCCGACCACCGGCGTCTTCGTCTCCTGGGTCGCCGCGATCGCCACCTCGGTGGTCCCGCTCGGCTGGCTGGTCTTCCGGCGCCTGGTGCCGCGGCACGTCAAGGCCACCGAGGACCACGCGAAGCCGCCGAACCTCCGGGAGATCGGCACGTTCCTGGCCGGCGACTACACGGGCTCGCTGTTCTCGCTCGCCGTCGTCTACCTGATCCCGGTGATCATCGCCTCGCAGGTCAGCTCCAAGGACAACGCGTACTTCTACATCACCACCACCATCGGCGGCACGGTCAATCTGCTGGCCATCAACATGGGCGCCTCGCTGACCGTCGAGGGCTCGCACGACCCGGCCCGGCTGGCCGCCAACACCCGTGCCGCGCTGCGGCGGATGGCCCGGATCATGCTGCCGATCTGCGGGGTGCTGTTCATCGGGGCGCCGTGGATCCTCGGCATCTTCGGCGCGGGCTACGCGGACGCGGCGACGCCGCTGCTGCGCTGGTTCGCGGTGGGCGCGCTGCTGCGGGTCGTCATGGAGACGTACTTCGCGGTGCTGCGCGCGCAGAGCCGCACCGCCGGACTGGCCTGGCTCCAGGGCCTGCTGTGCGTCCTGGTGCTCGGCCTGACGCTGCTGCTGCTCCCCCGCATGGGGCTGACCGGCGCCGGGGTCGCCGAGATCTCCTCGCTCGCGGTGATCGTCACGATCGCCGCCCCGAAGCTGTACCGCATCCTGCGCGCCGCTCCGGCCGCCGACGTGCCCGAGCACGCGGCACCCGACGGTGACCTCGCCGACCTGGGGGCGCGCGAGGTCCCGGCCACCGACGCGCCGCGCCGGCGCGGGCCCGCCTGGGCGCTGGACTCCGACACCCTCGCGCTCGGCATCCACGTCGACTTCGACCACGTGGAGCGGCGGCCGGACGTGCGGCCGGGGCCCGGGACCCCGCCCACCGGGACGCCGGTCCTGCCGGCGGACCAGCGGCCCGACTGGGCGAAGAAGCCGGAGCTCGGCCTGCCCGTCGAGGAGCGGGAGCCGGGGTCCGAGGCCTCGCTGGAGCCCGCCGAGGTGGACGCGCCGTTCGGAGCGGCCTTCGGTGGTGAGGACGCCGTACGGGAGACGGAGGCGCCCCCCGTCCCGGAGGAACCGGCCGAGGAGGTGCGCGCGCCCGAACCGCCCGCGCTCTCCTGGCGCGAGCGCCTGCGGCCGAGCCGCCTGGGCGTCGTCCTCGCCTGTGTGCTGACCGCCGCGCTGCTCCTGTACTGGGTGCCCGCGCTCGGGCTCGGCGAGGCCGACCTGGACGCGATGGGCGGGCTGGGCCTCATCTCGGTCCTGCCGCTGCCGACGCTGATCGGGGCCGCGCTGCTGGTGGCGGTGTTCGCCTCGCTGCTCTGGACGGGACGGGAGCACAAGGCGCTGCTCCTGGTCACGCTGCTGGCGACGGTGGTCTCGCTGCACGCGCTGCCCGCCGTGATCGAGACCGAGCCGCGCTTCCCGACCGCCTGGCAGCACCTCGGCTTCCTCGACTACATCGACCGGACCGGCTCCGCCGTACCGGACCTGGACGCGCGCTGGAGCTGGCCGGGGTTCTTCGCGGTGGCCGCGTTCGTCGCGAAGGCCTGCGGGGTCACCGACCTCACCGAGGTCATCCGCTGGTGGCCACTGGCCATCCAGCTCCTCTACCTGGCTCCGATGTTCCTGCTCGTGCGCTCGATGCGGGCGAGCTGGCGGGCCCGGTGGACCGGCATCTGGATCTTCGTGCTCAGCGGCTGGGTGGGCCAGGACTACTTCTCACCGCAGGGCTTCACCTACCTCCTCTACCTGGCGTTCGTGGCGATCCTGCTGGTCTGGTTCCGCGAGCCGCGGATGCTGTGGGCCAGGCGGCGGCCCGGCGAGGCGGAGGTCGAGCCGACGAGCCGGCGCCAGAAGGCCGCCCTGCTCGGGGTGCTGATCGGCCTGTACGCGGCGAGCGTCCCCGCCCACCAGCTCACGCCGTTCATGATGCTGGGCGTGCTCGCGGTGCTCGTCCTGATCGGCCGGTCCGAACTGCGCGGCCTGCCCGTCCTGTTCGGCGTCGTGGTCGCGGCCTGGCTGGGCTTCATGGCCGAGCCGTACTGGTCCGGGCACTTCAACGACCTGTTCGGCGGAGTCGGCGGTGTCGGCAGCAACGTCTCCACCTCGGTCTCCGGCCGCATCCAGGGCGGCGACTCGACGCACAAGCTCGTCCTGTACACGCGCGTGCTTCTGGCCGGCGCGGTGATGGCGTTCGCCTGCTGGGGCTGGTGGCGCCGGCGCGACCACAAGTACCGCGAGCGGTCGCTGCTGGTCGTGACGTTCGTGCCGTTCCTGGGCTTCGGCATGCAGTCCTACGGCGGCGAGATGGCGCTGCGCGTCTTCATGTTCGCCGTGCCGGGCGCGGCGCTGCTGGCCGGTCTCGCCCTGTTCCCGCGCACCGGCGTCACCGCCGAGGAGCGGGACAAGGACCGGGTGAGCCTCGCGCCGCTGGCCGCGCTCATGGCGGGGCTGCTCCTCATGGGCGGTTTCCTGGTGGCCCGCTGGGGCAACGAGCCCTTCGAGCGGGTCCGGCCCGGCGAGGTCGCGGCCATGGACTACGTGTACGCCCATGACCGGCCGACCGTCCGCCTGCTGTGGCTCAGCAACGACACGGTCAACGACGTGACGCCGGCGATGCCGTGGGGCGCGAAGGACATGGAGCGGGTGGACTACGTGCCCACGCTGGCACCGGCCGATCCGGTGCTGGTGTCCGGCCTGGTCAAGGCGCTCAGGGACGCGGGCCCGAACTCGTACCTGATGGTCAACGAGAGCCAGACGACCTACCTGCGGATGGACGTGGGCTATTCGGACACCTGGGAGCCCCGGCTGATCCAGAACCTGGACCGGCGGCCGGAGTTGGAGAAGGTCTACGTCAACGCCGACGCGACGATCTACGCCCTGGCCAGGCAGCCCGCGGGCAAGGTCCCGGCGCCCGACCCGGGTCCGATCGGGCCGCAGATCACCTGGACGCCCTGGTCGGTCGTCGGCGCCCTGGCGGCCCTCGCGCTCATCGTGCTGCTGACGGCACGCGAGGTCGTACGGATCGCGTTCGGGCCGAGTGTGCGGCAACTGCGGTGGCTGCAGAGCAGTTACTGGTTCTCGCTGCCGCTGCTGGCGGTGTTCCTGGCCTCGCTGGTGCAGCGGTTCCTGACCATGAAGTGAGGTCTCGGCCGGCTCGGTCGGCTCGGTCGGTGAAGTGGCTCAACCACCCGTGCGGTTGAGCCACTTCACTTCGTAGGCCTGCATGTCGAACCGCCTCCCGTCGACCTTGGCGCTGATCGACCGGCCCAGCGTGTTGACCACCAGGACGGTCCGGTCGGTGGCCAGGACACGGACGTTGGGCACGTCGTCGGCGGCGACGGAGACGCGGGTGTACCCGGTGCCGGGCGGGAACGCCCGGTGGAAGCGGGAGACCAGGTCGAACATGGGCAGCTTCCGGCCGCCGTCCGAGCGACCGGTGGGCGTCCACAGGCAGCCGGCGCAGCCGTCGCCCTTCTCGTCCTCCGGGTTCCAGTAGAAGCCGGAGGAGGCTCCGCCCTTGACCATGGCGATCATCCCGGCGGCCTGGACGGCGACGCGGCGGGGTTCCGACCAGCCCGTGCGCTCGTCCTTGCCGTCGGCGGGCTCGACGTAGTACTCGGACCACCACAGCGGCAGGCCGCCGGTCCGCTTGCGCACCCAGGTGCCGACGGCGGTGAACTTGTCGGTCGCCGCGAACTCGTTCGGCAGCATCTCGTCGTCGTTGGTGTAGCTGGAACCGTCCACGACGACGAAGTCGGCGCCCGCCTTGTGCTTGTTCCAGTAGTCGAAGGCGTCGAGGACGCGCTGGTCCATGGCGCCCCAGGGTCCCTTGAAGGTCGCGGAGGCCTCGCCCGCGCGCGGGTCGACACTGTCCATGACCAGGTACGGCCCGCCGACCATGATCTTCTTGTCGACCTTCTTCAGGGCCTTGTAGACCATGTTGTAGAGCTTGGTGTACCCCTCGTAGTCCCAGCGGCCCTCGGCGTCGTTCCAGAAGCCCTTGAACTCGTTCCAGACGATGAAGTGGCGTACGTCCGGATAGCGCTTGGCCACGGTCGCGGCCAGCGCGGCGAAGTCCGCGTAGTGCTGCGGCTCGGGGGCCGTCTCCAGCGCGGACTGGCTCCAGTTCGTGTTGTCGACGCCGGCCTTGCCGCCCTTCATCCAGTCCGGGGAGCAGCACAGCGTGACGACCGGGGTGCCGCCGGACTTGCGGATGAAGTCGATACGGCGGTCCATCGCGCCGAAGTCGTAACGCCCCTTCACCGGCTCGGGGTTGTCCGCGCCCCAGCCCATGAGCGCCTGGTCCTGCGGCATGCCCCCGGCATCCGAGATCAGCTGCTGCACCCGGTCGGTGGCGGCCGGGTCGCCCTCGTCGGCGCTGTACTGGGTGTGGGTGAAGCCCCAGCCCACGTCGGGGCTGTCCTGGTCGGGCGGGGTCACCGGGGTGCCGTGGACCGAGTCGCCGTTGCGCGAGGTGCCCGCCGTGCTTCCACCGCCGCCCGGCAGCGTGTTGATCAGGGTCACGATCAGCGCCAGCGCTGCCACACCCACCCCGAGCAGCGCGGTGAGCCGCCACCGCCGTGCCCCCGAAGTCCACCCATGACGTCCCATCGAGTTCCACAGTATCCGTGCGGCCGCGGGCTAGGGCAGATGTTGTGCATGCACAGGTCTGTAACAGGGCGAACCGGAAGCATCCGGCTCGGCGGACGCGGCCGACACACCGGGCACACCGGGCGCACGGCGGAAACCGGGTGCATGGGGCGTCCTCGTGACGGATCATGGACGCCATGTCTGCGAACCCGCACGAAGCTCTGCCGATCCGGCTCACCGTCGACGACAGCGACTCGCCGTCGGACGTCGTCGACGCGCTGTTCCTCGGCCGGTTCGCGACGGGCGAGCAGCCGTACGCGCACGCAGCGAACATCGACCGCGTCCGGCCGGGGGCGACGCTCCTGCCGCCGGGCGCGCGCGTGCTGCGCGTGGCCCGCGACGACGACCGCAGCGCGACGCTCGCGGAGGGCGACGGCTGGACGCTGCTGATCTCCCGCTGGAACCGCGGCGCGGACGTCACGGTGACGGCGACCGGCGAGGAGCTGGCGCAGAAGGTCCTCGACCAGGCCACGGACGGCGCGGCGGACGAGCCCGAACCCCAGCCGGAGAACGTGACGATGGGCTTCTGGTACGTCTCCCCGCGGCGCGGCCCGCACCGCACCACCCGGCAGATCTCCGCGGGCACCTGGGACGAGGTCCGGGAGAACTACACCGCCCCGGTGGCCGCGGCCATGGACCGTCTGATGAAGACGACACCGCAGGACATCGCGGGCCGGCTGCTCCTGCTGCACGGCCCGCCCGGCACCGGCAAGACCTCCGCGCTGCGCACCCTCGCCCGCTCCTGGCGGGACTGGTGCCAGGTGGACTGCGTGCTCGACCCCGAGCGGCTGTTCTCCGACGTCGGCTATCTGATGGACATCGCGATCGGCGAGGAGGACGGGACCGGCAAGGGCCGCTGGCGGCTGCTGCTCCTGGAGGACTGCGACGAGCTGATCCGCGGCGAGGCCAAGCACACGGCCGGCCAGGCCCTGTCCCGCCTGCTCAACCTGACCGACGGCCTGCTGGGCCAGGGGCGCAACGTGCTGGTCGGTGTGACGACCAACGAGGACCTCGAGCGCCTGCACCCGGCCGTGGTCCGCCCCGGACGCTGTCTGGCCCGCATCGAGGTGGGGCAGCTGACCCGCCGTGAGGCGGTCGACTGGCTCGGCACCGAGGAGGGCGTGGGCCGTGAGGGCGCCACGCTGGCCGAACTGTACGCACTGCGCCGGGGCACGTCCCCGACGGCGCTGCCGGAGCCGCGGGACGGGGCGGACGCGGGGCTGTACCTGTAGTCGCGGGGCCGTACCAGCAGAGCGGTGAGCGGGCGCGGCCCGCGCTCGCGCGCTGCCGCCCGGTGTCCCCCCGCGCCGTCCGTGTCCCCCGGCGCCGTTCAGCGCTCCCCGTAGACCGCCCGCAGGGCGTCCCGCACGGCCGTGAGCGCGGCGTCCTGGTCCAGGCCCAGCCGCCGGACCCGTTCCACGTAGGCCTGCGCGGCCGACGCCACCTCCCGCTCGGCCGCGGTGCCCGCGGCGGCGACGTACGTGCCGTTGCGCCCCCGGGTCTCGATCACCCCGTCGCCCTCCAGGGCGCGGTAGGCCTTGGCGACCGTGTTCGCCGCGAGACCGAGCGATTCGGCGAGCCCGCGCACGGTCGGCAGCCGGTAGCCCACCGGCAGCACGCCCGACCGCGCCTGCTCGGAGATCTGCGCCCGCACCTGCTCGTACGGCGCGGCACTGTCGTCGATGTGGATCTTCAAGGTCACGCTGCCGATTCTCCCGCACGCGCCGGTAAATGAGAGGCGCGGGGGCGTGTCCCCACGTAGCGTGCGCCCACATGACTGTGATCGTGCGCGACCTGCGCTCCGAGGACAGGTCCGACGTCGAGGCCTTCGCCCGGGTACGCCACCTCGCCCTGCCGTACATCCTGTGGACCCCGGACGCCGTCCTGCACCACCTCGTCCACAGCCACCCGGACGCGCGCTTCAGGTCGCTCGTGGCGGAGGAGGACGGCGAGGTGATCGGCACGGCGCAGGTGCAACTGGCGCACGACAGCCCAAGACCGGGCGTGGGGACGCTCAACATCTACGTCCACCCGGACCGAAGGCGCCGCGGCGCCGGCGATCTGCTGGTCCGCGCCGCCGAGGAGCACCTCACCGCGCACGGCGCGACGACCCTGTACGCGTGGGTGCTGGACGAGCCCGCCGACCGGGCCTTCGCCGAGCGGCACGGCTACGGCGCCGGCCGCGCCGCCCACTTCCTCCGCCTCGACCTGGCCGGGGGCACGCTGCCGCCGCTCCCGTCCCCGCCGCCCTGTGCCGTGCTGCGCTCGGCGGCCGACCTCGCGGACGACCCGCGCCCGCTGTTCGAGCTGGACGCGGAGACCACGCGGGACGAACCGAGCGACGTGGACACCGAGTTCACCGACTACGAGAACTGGATCGCGGAGAACTGGCGGCACCCGCTGCTCGACCGGGAGCTGACCACGGTCGTCTTCGTCGAGGGCCGCCCGGCGGCCTTCAGCGTGGCGTACACGGACGCCCCGACCGGCCGCTACGTCACCGCCATGACCGGCACCGCCCGCGCCTTCCGCGGCCGGGGCCTGGCGAAGCTCGCCAAGAACGACTCCCTGCACCGTGCCCGCGCCGCCGGCTACACCCAGGCGCTCACGGGCAACGACGCGGGCAACGACCCGATGCTCGCGATCAACAAGTGGTTCGGGTACGAGATCTGCGCGACGGAGGTGCGGTATGTCCGTGAACTCGGCTGAGCGAGGCGCCCGGCTGGACGTCGTCCTCGTCAAGGCGGGCCGGACGAAGATCCATTACGAGGCCCGGCTGCTCGGCGACGACGGCACGCACATCGCCGTGCGGGCCCCCTGGGCGGGCGAGGGCGTCCGTGACTTCGGCTTCGTGCGCTTCGAGAAGGGCGACGTCTTCACGGAGCACTACTGGCGGGACCGCTGGTACTCGGTGAAGGAGGTCCGCGACTCGGCGGGCGTGCGGAAGGGCTGGTACTGCGACATCACCCGCCCCGCGGTGCTCTCCGGCACCGAGCTGGTCGTCGAGGACCTGGACCTCGACCTGTGGCGCTCGGCCGACGGCAGCGACGTGCGCCGTCTGGACGAGGACGAGTTCGCGGCGAGCGGTCTGGCGGAGCGGGACCCGCGGTCCGCCGCGGCGGCGGTCGCCGCGCTGGACGCGCTGGAGACGCTGGCGCGCGGCGGTGACTTCGAGGCGCTGGTGCGCTGAGCACCGCCCGGACGCGGTGCCGGCGCCGGGCGGCCGGCGTCACACCACGGCCACCACCGCATACCTCTCGTCCGTCACCTCCCTGCCCCACAGCGCCGTCTCCTCGGACAACCGCTCCACCCGCACCTCGCCCATCCCGAGCGGGGCGAGCAGACCGGTCAGGACGTCGGCCGACAGACCCACCGGGGCGACCGTGCCCCAGACACCCTCGACCAGGACGAGCCTGCCTCCCGGCCGCAGCAGCCCGCGCCAGTGCCGCAGCACCCGGCCGGGGCCGGGCAGGGTCCACAGCACGTGCCGTACGAGCACGGCGTCGAAGCGCTGCTCCCCCACCGGTGGTGCCGCCGCGTCACCGACGAGGAACACGGCGTCGCGTCCGGCCGGCTTGGCCCTGGCGCGGCCGACCATCGCCGCGGAGGCGTCCACTCCGGTCACCCGGTGCCCCTGCTCGGCCGCGAGGAGTGACAGGCTGCCCGTGCCGCAGCCGAGATCGAGGACGTCGCCCGCCCGGCCGGGCAGCCAGGAGGCGAGCCGGGCGGCCCACGCCCCCCGGACCTCCGGATCGCCGAGTCCGTGGTCCGGCTCGTCGTCGAAGGAGGCGGCCTGCGCGTCCCAGTCGACGTCCGCGCCGGTCAGGTCCACATTGTCATCCGTCATGCGCCCAAGAGTGACACCCGCCACTGACAGTCGAATGGTGACAGCCGCCACAGACAGACCCGCACCGATGAGTCACCCTCCCGAAAAGGGTCTACCTCCGTGAGAGCGCGGAACTCGGTGGGCACCGAAGGAGGCAGCCATGCGCCGGACCACTGTGCAGAAGCCCCTGAAGAAGACGGACTCGCGCAGGGTCCGCGACGAGGCCGACGAGCGTCCTTCCGGACGTCCGGAGGTGCGCCGAGACATCGCACGGACGTGGTGGCCGGACGGCTGACGCCGGTCAGTCCAGCCGCTTGCGGTAGTGGATGCGGTCGTAGGGACCGTCCACGCGCTGCTCCACGGCCTCGTAGCCGAACTTCGGATAGATCTTCCGGTTCTCCCACATCATCGCGTTGGTGTAGAGCCTGACCTCGGGCAGGCCGAGCGCCCGCGCGCGTGCGTCCACGAACAGCAGCAGCCGCCGTCCCACTCCCCTGCCGTGCGCGTCGGGGTGGACGGCGATGCTGTCGAGGAACAGATGGTCGTCGTGCTCCTCGAGCACCACGAGCCCCACGACGGGGTCCCCCGTCACGAACACCTTCCCCGCGGCCACGTTCGCCGCGTGGTCGGCCTCCATGGGCACCGGCACCACCCCGATGCGTGCGACGTAGCGGTGGTACGCGGCGTCGGTCACGGCCTTCACGGCCGCCGCGTCGCCGGCGACGGCCGGCCGGATCTCGTCGTCTCCCATGGCGCGCACGGTATTACCTGATCTCAGTCTGAGCACTCCCTTAACGCGACCATAAGGATCTCCATCACCCGCCTCCAGCAGGCGATTTCACGCGTTCCTGGGGCTAGTTTCTGATCGCACCCCACGGGATCCGCCCGGCCCGGGACCCGCCCACGCGGGTCTCCCGTCCGCGGGCTCCACCCCACGCGTCAGGACCGCTCCGAGGAGATTCCGCATGCCCGCACGCCGCCGCACGGTCGCCACGCTCGCCTCCCTCGGCGCCGCCCCGCTCGCCCTGACCGCGCTCGCCACCACCCCGGCGTCGGCGCACGGCACGATGGGCGACCCGGTCAGCCGGGTCTCGCAGTGCTACGCGGAGGGCCCGGAGCACCCCAGGTCGGCCGCGTGCAAGGCGGTGGTCGCGGCCGGCGGCACCCAGGCGCTCTACGACTGGAACGGCATCCGCATCGGCGACGCCGCCGGGCAGCACCGGAAGCTGATCCCGGACGGCAAGCTGTGCAGCGCGAACAACGAGGAGTTCAAGGGCCTCGACCTGGCGCGCGCCGACTGGCCCGCGACGGGTGTGAAGAGCGGCGCGTACACCTTCGAGTACCGCGTGACCGCTCCCCACAAGGGCACCTTCACGGTGTACCTGACCAAGGCGGGCTACGACCCGGCCAAGCCGCTGGCCTGGTCGGACCTGGACCTGGAGCACCCGGTGGCGACGGCCACCGACCCGGTCGCCTCGGGCGGCTTCTACACCTTCTCCGGCACGCTCCCCCAGCGCTCGGGCAAGCAGTTGCTGTATGCGATCTGGCAGCGCTCGGACAGCCCGGAGGCCTTCTACTCCTGCTCGGACGTCACCTTCGGCGGCGCCACCGCGAGCGGCGGCGGAAACACCGGCAGCAGTGGGAACACCGGCACCAGCGGCAACGGCGGTGGTACGGCGGCCGGTTCGACGCCGGCTCCGACCGCCTCCGCGCCCTCCGACGCGCAGATCGCGGCGGGCGCGGACAAGTCGACGATCGGGCACCACGGCCACGGTGACCAGGACGCCGCCACGTCGGCCGAGCCCCGGACCACCGCCGAGGCGGCCGGTGGCGGCGAACCGTCGGCGGCCGGTGCCCCGCAGAACCTCGCCGAGACCGGGGGCGGCGGCAGCACCCCGTACCTCGCCATGGGCGGAGCGGCCGCCCTGGCCCTCGGCGCGGCGGCCCTGTTCGCCTCCGTCCGCAGGCGCGCGACCGGCGCCGGGCGGCACGGCCGGCCGTAGGGGCCCCACGGGGGGCGGGGCCTGTCCGGCGGCTCAGGCCGGACAGGCCCCGAAGTGCGCGTCAGCTCAGTACCGACGCGCAGGTGGTCGCGGTGGCATGGGCCGGGTCGAGCGCGTTGGCCACCTCGTGGAAGGCGATCCGGTCGGCGAGGCCGATCAGGACGTGCTCCGAGAGGTCGAGCGAACACAGGTTCTGGATCAGGACGTTGTGCACGTCGGATCCGCTCAGGAACTGGCTGCTGTACGGCGTGGCCACCTCGTCGTGCTTGGTGGCGATCACCGTGTAGTGGACTCCGGGGACGGTGTCGCCGCCCGCGTTGAGCTTGGTGAGGAAGGCCGACCCGACGATCTGGTCGGCCAGGCCGGGCGTGTTCTTGGACAGGAGGTCGGCGGCGCCCGGGAAGTACGGGAGCAGGTTGGTCAGGCCGTCCAGGTCGGTGCCGTGGTTGTCGGGCGCGATGCCGACGAGGGCGTTCACCTTGGCGGCCCCGCCCAGGAACTTGAGGTAGTAGCGGGGCATCATGCCGCCCTGGGAGTGACCGACGACGTCGGCCTTGGCGGCACCGGTCGCGGCGAGCACCTTGTCGACGTAGGCGGAGAGCTGCTCGGCCGACTTGTCGATGGGGCCGAGGCCGTAGAACAGGGGGACGCCCGAGAGCTGGCCGTAGTCCATCGAGAAGACGCAGTAGCCCCGGTGCTCCAGGTAGGGGGCGAGGGCGAGCCAGTTGTCGACGGAGTTGCCGAAGGTGCCGTGGACCAGGACCACGGGGCGCGGATGGGTGGCGGAGGGCTTGCAGGAGTAGTCGTTCCAGCCGGAGCTCGGAGCGGAGGCGGCACGGGCGACGGTGGCGGCGGGGACGATGGCGACCGAGGCCGCCAGCAGCAGGGCGGCGAGGGGTCTGAGCAGTCGTTTCCAGGGCAGCATCGTGCGATCTCCTTGCGGCTCAAGGGAGTTGCGATGGCCTTACGCCCTGTGATCCGGATCACGAAGGATGCTGTTCACTCGTCAAGTTACGGGCGAGTAGTGCAAGTGTGAAGTTACGCGTCAGTAAAAACTTCCAGTGATAACCGACTCACCGGTAGCCGATGACACACCGTCACCAGGCGGGCCTGATGGGGCCATAGGGCGCAATCCGCGTCAACTGGTCGCGCAGCGCCCGCACTTGCCCTTCTCCCAGCAGGCGCGCCCATGCCTGCACGACCTCCGCGGCGGCCTCCTCCGCGGCCCGGGTGCACGCCCACCCCCGCTCGGTCAGCACCACCAGCCGCGCCCTGGCGTCGCCGGGGTGCGGCCGCCGCTCGGCATACCCCTTGCGCACGATCTCGTCGACGAGCTGGCTCGCGGCCTGCTTGGTCACCCCGAGATGGACGGCCAGCTCGGTCACGGTCGCACCGTCCGGGGCGAGCCGGGTGAAGGCGAACCCGTGCGCGGGCCGGATTCCCTCGAAGCCGCGCGCGAGCACCCCCTCATGGATGCGCTGGGTGAGCTCACCGGCGGCGGCGAGCAGGGCGGCGGACAGGGCCATGGCCTCGGAGTTGTGCACGGAGGCATTGAAACACCCTTGACGTATTGGTCAAGCTGCTTGACCATAGAGCCAGATAGTCAAGTTGCTTGACCATCTGACCGTTCCCCGTCACCGAAAGGCAGCCATGCCCGTCATCCACACGTCCGATGCCGTCACGCACGAGATCCACGGCGCCCGCTTCGTCTCGTACGCCACCCCCCTCACCGGCAGCACGGAGCTCTGCGCCTGGCGCGGCGAGATACCGCCCGGCACCAAGGCGCCCGCGCACACCGTCAGCCGCGAGGAGATCTTCCATCTGCTCATCGGCGAACTGCTCATCACCCTCGACGGCCGCACCGACCGCGTCACCGCGGGCGACACGGTCGTCGTCAACCCGGGAGCCACCCTGGAGGTCGAGAACCCCACCGGCCAGACGGCGATCTCCTGGGTCACCACGTCCATCGGCCTGGAGGCGGAACTGGCCGACGGCACCCGGATCGCCCCGCCCTGGGCCAACTGAGCGCTACGCCACCATCGCCCCCGGCATCACCGCGTGCGGTCCGAACTTCGCCCGCACCCGGTCCGCCACCTCCTCGACGCGGCGGACCTTCTCGTCCACCGGGTCGAAGGTGAGCTGGTAGGAGGACTGCTCGGCGGGGGCGAGGGACTCGGCGCGCAGGACCAGGGCCCGGACCCGGGCGCGCTGGAGACCGAGGCTCTCGTACATGTCGTACGCCGTCCTGGTCAGGGCGGCGGAGTGGGCGGTGGGCTCCTTCAGGGTGCGCGTGCGGGTGGTCGCGGTGCGGTCCGCGTAGCGCACGGTGAGGCCGAGCGCTCCGCAGACCGTGTCGAGGGCGCGCAGCCGGGCGCCCAGTTCCTCGGCGGCCGACAGCAGCGCGCGGCGGTGCCGTTCCGGGGACAACTCGTCACGGCTGAAGGGGCGTTCGGTGGCGAGCGAACGTGAGACGGCATTGGGGACGACCCGGCCGCGGTCGACGCCGGCGGCCTTCTCGTGCAGGTCGCGGGCCGCCTTCGCACCGATCAGGCGCTGGAGCGTGGCGAGCGGCGCGGCGGCGACCCGGCCCAGGGTGTCGAGGCCGTAGTCGCCGAGGGTGCGCGCGGTGGCGGCGCCGACGCCGGGCAGGGCGGTGACCGGCCGGTCCGCGAGGAACTCCGCGATGCCGCCGGGGTCTTCGGGCACCGCGCGCGTCACCCCCGGCCGGGCGTCGCGCAGCGCCACACGGGCCAGCGTCGGGCCCGGCCCGGCGCCGATCACGCAGTCGACGCCGTGCAGGGCCAGGGCGCGCACCCGGATCACCGACGCCAGTTCGACCGCGCTGCGCCCGAAGTACCGTTCGGCGCCGCGCAGATCGGCGAGCGCCCCGTCCGGCGGCAGCGCCTCGACGACCGGCGTGAACTCCTCCAGGAGTCCGAGCAGCCCCGGCAGGGCCGCCTCGCCCGCCGGGGCGGGCTGGAAACGTACGCACAGAATGGTCATCCCGCACTCCCCGGGCTCTGGTGCCACAACTTCCGTACTCGTGAGGGCTCTTGACCGGCCGGTCGCAGATCCGCCCATGGGTTCATCTCGTAGCCGGTGGGCATCTGGATTCGCCGTCCGCGCGCCGGATCCCCGCCCGTCCCCTCCGGCACGGGCTCCGCGAGCCGCGCCGCCACCTCGTCGAGGCCGCCCTCGGCGCGCAGTTCGACCAGTTCGGCGAGGTTCCACGCGGCGGAGCCCACCACGCTGAGGCTGCGCGGGCCGCGCCGCTGCACCACCCCGCGCACCAGCAGCAGCCAGGAGTGGAAGACGGTGTGGGCGCAGGCGTCGTGGGAGGCGTCGAAGAAGGCGAGGTCGACCAGGCCCGTGCCGTCGTCCAGGGTGGAGAAGATGACCCGCTTCCCGGAGCGGATCGGCGGGGTCTGGGTCGCCGCCTTGGCGCCCGCGACCAGCACCGTCTCGCCGTGCCGGGCCTCGCGCAGCCGGCGCGCGGAGACCACGCCCAGCTCGTCGAGGAAGGACCGGTGGTCGTCCATGAGGTTGCGCGAGGCGTCCATCGACAGCACCCCCAGCTCGGCGCTCAGCCTCTCCGCCTCCGACAGGTCCGGCAGGCCGGCCGGCGCGGTCCGTCGGCCGCCCGTCAGCGGCAGCTGGCCTCCGCCCGCGCCCCGCGCGCCCCGGTGGAGCTCGGTCAGGTGCAGTTGCAGATCGCGCCGGTTGGCTCCGAAGTCGTCCAGCGCGCCGACCTGGGCGAGCCGTTGGGCGAGGGGACGGCTCGGCCGGGCCCGTTCCCAGAAGTCCAGGAGCGAGGCGTACGGCTGCCCGTCCGCGATCCGTGCCGCCTCGGCCTCGCTGATGCCGTGCACGTCGGAGAGGGCCAGCCGCAGCCCCCACCGCACGGGAGATTCAGACACCAGTTCGATAGAGTGTGCGACCGCCGACCGGTTCACGTCCAGCGGCAGCACCGGCACCCCGCGCCGCCGCGCGTCCGCCAGCAGCAGCCGCTTGGGATACATCCCGGGGTCGTGCGTGAGCAGGCCCGCGTAGAAGGCGGCCGGGTGGTGCGCCTTCAGCCAGGCGGACTGGTAGGTCGGCACGGCGAAGGCGACCGCGTGCGCCTTGCAGAAGCCGTAGCTGCCGAAGGCCTCGACGATCTCCCAGGTGCGCCGAATCGTTTCTGCGTCGTATCCGCCGGCCGCCGCGTGCTGCGCGAACCACACCTTGATCCGCCCCTGCGACTCCGGGTCGGACAGCCCGCGCCGCACCCGGTCCGCCTCGCCGCGCCCGCAGCCGGTCATGACGGCGACGATGTCGATGATCTGCTCGTGGAAGACGACGACGCCGTACGTCCCCTTCAGCGGCTCCTCCAGGTCCGGGTGCGGAAGGCGGACCGGCGCCCGGCCGTGCCGCGCCTCGACGAACGGCCGCACCATGTCGGCCGCGACCGGACCGGGCCGGAAGAGCGAGATGTCCACGACCAGGTCGTGGAAGGTGGCCGGCTGGAGCCGTCCCACCAGGTCCCGCTGGCCCGGCGACTCGATCTGGAAGCAGCCCAGCGTCTCGGTGGAACGGATGAGCCGGTACGTCGCCGGGTCGCCGTCCGGCAGCGCGTCCAGGTCGACCCGCTCCCCCGTCGCCCGCTCCACCTCGGCGACCGCGTGCGCCATCGCCGACTGCATCCGCACGCCGAGCACGTCGAGCTTGAGCAGCCCGAGGTCCTCCACGTCGTCCTTGTCGAACTGCGACATGGGCAGCCCCTCGCCGCTGGTCGGCACGACCGGCGTACGGGAGAGGAGGGAGGCGTCGGACAGCAGCACTCCGCAGGGGTGCATGGCGACTCCGCGGGGCAGGGCGTCGAGCGCCTCCACCAGCTCCCAGAGCCGCCCGTACCGCTGCTTCTCCCCTGCCAGCGCCTTGAGTTCGGGCAGTTCGTCGAGGGCCGCGCGGGCGTCGCGGGCGCGGATGTGCGGGAAGGACTTGGCGACGCGGTCGATCTCGGCCGGGTCCATGGACAGGGCCGCGCCGACGTCGCGGATCGCGTGCCGGACCCGGTAGGTCTCCGGCATCGCGACGGTCGCGACCCGCTCCTGGCCGAACCGGCCGATGATCGCGCGGTAGACCTCCAGACGGCGCGCGGACTCCACGTCGATGTCGATGTCGGGGAGCACGACACGCTCCTTGGACAGGAACCGCTCCATCAGCAGCCCGTGCTCGACCGGATCGGCGTTCGCGATGCCGAGGAGGTGGTTGACCAGGGAGCCGGCACCGGAGCCGCGCGCGGCGACCCGGATGCTCATGTTCCGCACGTCGTCCACCACTTGAGAGACCGTCAGGAAGTACGAGGCGAAGCCGTGGTGGGCGATGATGTCCAGTTCGTGGTGCATCCGCTCCCAGTAGGCGCGCCTGCCCGCGTAGCCGTGCCGCACCATCCCGGCCGCCGCCCGGGAGGCCAGCGCCCGCTGCGCGGTGCGGCGGCCCGCACCGACGAGGTGCGCCTCGGGGAAGTGCACGGTGCCCATGCCGAGGTCGTCGTCGGGGTCCACCAGGCACTCCGCGGCCGTCGCCCGCGTCTGCTCCAGCAGCCGGCCGGCGGTGTCGCGCCGGTAGCCGGCGGCCTCCACGATCCGCTCGGCGGCGTGCCGCATGGCGCCCGCGTCCTTGAGCCAGGCCTCCCCCAAGTCCAGTTCCTTCGCCGGGTCGACCGGGACCAGCCGGCGGGCCGCGTCCAGGACGTCGGCGACGGGGCCGAGGCCCGGGTCGGCGTAGCGGACGGCGTTGCTCAGCACCGGGCGGACGTGCTGCTCGGCCGCGAAGCCGACGGTGCGGGCCGCCAGGCGCAGGGAGCCGGGGCCGGTGCCCTCGCGGCCGTGCCAGACGACCTCCAGACGCAGGGCGTCGCCGTAGATCTCACGCCAGGGGGCGAGGAGCTTCGCGGCCCGGTCCGGACGCCCCGCGGCCAGCGCGAGGCCGACGTCGGAGGCGGGGCCGAGCAGGACGGTCAGGCCCTCGGCGCGGTTGCCGGCCCAGGGCAGCAGGGGCGGGCCCTCGCCACCGTGGGCCGCGCCGACCAGCCGGCACAGGTCGGCCCAGCCGCGGGCGCCGTCCCGGGCGAGGAAGGTGGCGCGGGGCGCCGACTCGTCGATGAAGGCGCCGCCGCGCACGGGGGTGCGGCGCCTCTCCCGTCGTACGGCATCGTCCTCCCGCGTCCGTGCGGGCCGCTCCACCGCCAGGTCGACACCGAACAGCGGGCGGACACCCGCCCGCGCACAGGCCTTGATGAAGCGGACCGCGCCGGCGAGGGTGTCGCGGTCGGTGAGCGCGAGGGCGTCCATGCCCCGCTCGGAGGCGCGCTCCGCCAGCCGCTCCGGATGCGAGGCGCCGTAGCGCAGGGAGAACCCGGAGACGGTGTGCAGATGGGTGAAGCCTGGCACCCGCACCTCCCGCTGTCGAACATCTGTTCCCTACTGCCCCACCCCCACCATAGACCAAAATTCGAATGCATGTACGACAACCGTTCGGCCCCTTCCCACCTGCGGAAACGTCCGCCACCTCGGACTGTGGGGACATGACACAGAGGACCTTTCTCGCCGAGGTGCGGGACGCGGTCAGCCCGCGCGCCACCCTGCTGGTCATCGGCGTGATCGCACTCCAGCTGCTGTTCATCGCCTCCTACGTGGGCGCGCTGCACAACCCCGCACCCAAGGACGTGCCCTTCGGCGTGGTGGCGCCCGCGGCCGCCGCGCAACAGGCGGTGACCCGGCTGGAGCAACTGCCCGGCGGGCCGCTGGACCCGCGCGTGGTCGCCGACGAGGCCACCGCCCGGGAGCAGATCCTGAACCGGGACATCGACGGCGCGCTGCTGATCGATCCGGCCCGCACCACCGACACGCTGCTGGTCGCGAGCGGTGGCGGTACGGTCCTCGCGAACACCCTGGAGAAGTACCTCACCGCGCTGGAGACCTCCCAGCAGCGGACCCTGCGGACCGTCGACGTGGCGCCGGCCTCGTCCGAGGACTTCGACGGGCTGTCGTCCTTCTATCTGGTCGTGGGCTGGTGCGTGGGCGGCTACCTGTGCGCCTCGATCCTGGCGATCAGCTCGGGCGCACGGCCCGCCAACCCGAGCCGGGCCGCGATCCGGCTGCTCGTCCTGGCGCTGGTGGCGATCGTCGGCGGGCTGGGCGGAGCGGTGATCGTGGGCCCGGTCCTGGGCGCCCTGCCGGGCGGCGTCATGGCCTTCTGGGGACTCGGCTCGCTGGTCACCTTCGCGGTCGGGGCCGCGACCCTCGCCCTCCAGGGGCTGTTCGGGATCGTCGGCATCGGCCTGGCGATCCTGATCGTGGTGGTCCTGGGCAATCCGAGCGCGGGCGGTGCCTTCCCGCTGCCGATGCTGCCGCCGTTCTGGAAGGCGATCGGGCCGGCGCTGCCACCGGGAGCCGGCACCTGGGTGGCACGCTCCATCGCCTACTTCCAGGGCAACGCGGTGACCGGCGCCCTGCTGGTGCTGTCCGCGTGGGCGGCGGCCGGGATCGTGGTCACGCTGCTGGCGGCGAGGCTGCGGGGGCGGCGCACGCAAGGCGGCACGGCGGTGACGTAGGACCGGGAAACCGCGCCGGTCCGCGCATCGGCCGCGTCGATCGCGTCGATCGCGTCGCGCACGAACAGTCCGGGCGGCCACGGCGGTCGCTCCCCGCCGGCAGTCCGCGATCACCTGGGCGTGCGCTGCGCGAGCGCCACGGACGCGTGGCGGACGCGCGCCGGGTCCGGTCTAGCCCTGACCGGAATTCGCCCCTCCGGGATCGGCGTCCACGAGGGTCTCCGGCGGCGGAAGTTGCTCCTGCACCGGTTGCTCCCGCGCCGATTGCTCCCGTACCGGTTGCTGCGCGATCTGCGCCGGCGTCTGCTGCGGTGCCGCGACCGGCTGCTGCGGCACCCCGGAGACCTGCTGCGCCTTCTCCAGGAACCGCAGCAGCTCGACCGGGAAGGGCAGCACGAGGGTGGAGTTCTTCTCGGCGGCGACCGCCGTCACCGTCTGCAGCAGCCGCAGCTGGAGCGCGGCGGGCGTGTCCGCCATCTGCTGCGCGGCCTCGGCCAGCTTCTTGGAGGCCTGCAGTTCGGCGTCCGCGTTGATCACGCGGGCCCGGCGGTCCCGGTCGGCCTCGGCCTGCCGCGCCATGGAGCGCTTCATGGTCTCCGGCAGGGAGACGTCCTTGATCTCGACCCGGTCGATGGTGACGCCCCACTCCACCGCCGGGCTGTCGATCATCAGCTCCAGCCCCTGGTTGAGCTTCTCGCGGCTGGAGAGCAGGTCGTCCAGCTCGCTCTTGCCGATGATGGACCTGAGCGAGGTCTGCGCCATCTGCGCGACCGCGAATCGGTAGTCCTCGACCCGTACGATCGCCTCGGCCGGCGCCGTCACCTTGAAGTAGACGACGGCGTCCACCCGGACCGTGACGTTGTCCCGGGTGATGCCCTCCTGCGCGGGCACCGGCATCGTCACGACCTGCATGTTGACCTTCTGGAGCCGGTCCACGAAGGGCACGACCATCGTGAAGCCCGGCCCGCGCACCTCGCTGCGGAGCTTGCCGAGCCGGAACACGACACCGCGTTCGTACTGCTTGACGACGCGTGCGGCGGCCATCAGGTACACCGTTCCGGCGGACGCGAGGACCACTCCCGTGGCCACCAGCTCCTCGACCATGTCGGCCCCCCAGGGTCCGAGTGGGCGTATGGGCGTGTTGCAGAGGCGTCGGTACGCCGGTACAGAGGCGTATCGCCTGTACCTCGAAGGTAACTCCGGGGTGCGGACAAGGGCGAGCCCCCGCACTGCAGTTGCTGCGGGGGCTCGCCTGCTGCCTGGTGCGTGTGCCGGGTGGGTCCGTCAGCCGACGCTCACGCCGTAGTAGTTGAGCGCCTCGGTGACCGGCTGGAAGAAGGTCGTGCCGCCGGAGCTGCAGTTGCCGCTGCCGCCGGAGGTCAGACCGTACGCCGTCGAACCGCCGTACAGCGGGCCGCCGCTGTCACCGCCCTCGGCGCAGACCGTGGTCTGGATCATGCCGTAGACGACGTCGCCGCCGCCGTAGTTGACGGTGGCGTTCAGCGCGGTGACCCGGCCGCTGTGGGTACCGGTGGTGGAGCCGCGACGGTAGACCGTCGTGCCGACACTCGGGGTGGCCGCACGGGTGATGGTCTGGCTGCCGACCGCGCTCGGGTGCGCGATCGAGGAGTTGGTGTAGCGGACCAGGGCGAAGTCGTTGGTCGGGAAGCTGTAGCTCACGTTGGTGCCGAGCACCGTGCTGTGGCTGGAATTGGAGTACCAGGTGGACGCGACCTGACCGCAGTGACCGGCGGTCAGGAAGTAATAGGTGCTTCCGCTGTGCACGTTGAAGCCCAGGGAGCAGCGGTACTGGCCGCCGTAGATCGCGTCGCCACCGGTGATCAGCTTCTTGAAGGTGCCCGGCGTGTGCTTGATGGTCAGGGCACCGGAGTTGCCGCCGGCCTGCTGCTTGATCTTGGCGATCTCGGCCTTGGAGACCGTGCTGTCCACGGTGACGACGACACGGTTGGTCTTGCTGTCCACGGCCCACGCCGTGCCCGGGACATCGGCCTTGAGCACCGAGGCGTCGGCGCTCTTGAGCTGGGCGGTGCTGAAGGGCGTGGCGGTGGCCGCGTTCGCGCTGGGGACCGCGAACGCGGCTGCGGCCACGAGACCGGTGGTGACGGCGATCAGCCGGCTCCGTCTCGTGGTGCCGCTGAGGGGGGTGGTGCGCTTGATCCTCACTTCGTTCCTCCGTGGGGGAAGTCGGGGGGCCCGCGTGGGGTCGGGGCCCCGTGAGGCGCAGTCGGGGCGCACACCGTCCGGGTTTCGGACAAGCCGTGCACCTGACAAGCGCTTGCCGGGAGTATTCGGCCGACCGGCCGGTAGGCGCAAGAGTGCCTTTCAGCCGTCAAGTGTTGTACGACGTACGGGTTCCGGCCGTCCCGGACCCGGCGCGCCCCGGGCGCACAGCGGGCGCGGAACGGGCCGCGGCGCCGGAACGGGACCACCGCCCCGCCGGACACCGCAGCCCTCCGGCCCCGCAAACGCGCCACCCCCCTCGCCCCGCCCCACCCCGACTCGGGCAACTCACCTCGACCCGGCTCGGGCGGCTCGCGTCGGCTCGACCTGGCCCGGCACGGGCAGCTCGGCTCGACCCAGATCGGCCCGGCGCGGATCGGCCCAGCCCGGCACGGCTCGGCTCGGGCAGCTCGGATCGGCTCGGCACGGATCGAAGAATTCCGGCAGCCGCGGGATCGGGTCGGTGAAGGCGGGTCCGAACTCGCGCACCTGGACGGGCTCAGGGCCACGAAATCGGCCACCGCATTCCGGTCCGCCGTCCACACGATGATCGCCCACGGTCAGAAGTCGCGGATCTTCCTATCGGAACTCAGGGACTCAGGGACTCAGGGACTCAGGAACTCACCGACCGGACCTCGGCCGGCCGCACCCGCCGAGGCGCTGTCACCGTCCTTTTCCCGGGCTCGGTCCGAACCCCCAGTGCCCGGTCCATCAAGGCACCCAGCACATCCCGCACCGAATCCCTTTCGCGCGCGTCGCATTCGAGCACCGGCACGTCACGGCGGAGTCCCAGAACCTCCCGGACGCGTTTCAGTCCGATCCGCTCGGCGCCGTCGAACCGATTCACGGCCAGCACGAACGGCACACCCCGGTCCTCGAAATAGTCGAGGGCCGGAAAGCATTCCTCGATCCGCCGGGTGTCGGCGAGCACCACCGTCCCGAGCGCGCCCTCCGCCAGCTCCTCCCACATGAACGAGTACCGCCGCTGCCCCGGCGTCCCGAACAGATACAGCGCGATCGACGGATCGAGCGTGATCCGCCCGAAGTCGAGCGCGACGGTCGTGGTCGTCTTCCACTCCACCCCGTCGAGCGAGTCGACACCCATCGACACCTGTGTGATCGCCGCCTCCGTGTCGAGCGGTTCGATCTCCGAGATCGCCTTGATGAACGTGGACTTGCCGACCCCGAGTCCGCCGCTCACGACGACCTTCACGGCGAGCGGAACGGTCCTGTCACAGCGGCCGGGCATGGTCCCAGATCCTTTCGAGCGGCCGGACGGTCCTGACGTCCTCAACCAGCTCTACGTCTCAGGGCAGTTCACCGTTCACCACGGCACCGGACACCCCGTCAGCAACTGCAGTCGCACCCGCAGTCGCAGCAGTCGCACCCGTCACAGCAGTCGCAGTCACAGCAGTCGCCGCAGTCACAGCAATCGCCGCAGTCCGCGTCCCTGCAGAGACCTTCCCTGCGCTCCCGGCTCCACGGGTCGTGGTACTCGCCGCAGCACATCTGACACGTACAGGCCAGCCCCACCCACACCGCGCAGCCCGCCAGCAGCCCGCGCCGGTCGCGCCGAGGCGGTGGCGGAGGGGGCAGCCCCGGCCCACCCGGACCGCCGGGCGGTGCGTACGGCCCCGCCAGCGACGGCGCCGGTGCGTGCCCGCACGCGGCCGTACCGAAGGCGCGGTCCACGGAGCTGCGCAGTTCGTGCACGAGCAGCCGGTGCGCCAGCCGGCCGTCCGTGAACTCCACCTCGCGCAGCGCGAGCCGTATCCCGTGCAGCGCGTCTCCGGCGAGCCGCCGGGCCTCCTCCGGCGAGGTCCCGGTCGCGGTCAGCGGATTCCAGGCACCCGACGCGGCGTCAGCCTCCTGGTCCTCCACGGCGTCCAGCAGGTGCGCGAGCCGGCCGAACAGCCGCCCGGCCTCGGCGAGCGGCGCGGCGTTGCCCGGCCGCCCGGCGAGCACGGCGGTGTGCGCGAAGGCCGCGCCGGTGGCCGTCTCGGTCGGCTCGGTCACCGTGAGGAGCGGCGTGCCGGGCCCGGCGAGCGTCTCGATGCCGAGCTGGCGGTCCACGGCGTCCACCAGGACGGCCGTGTCGAACCCGACGTCGGATCCCGTACGCGCGCCCGCCGCACCCCAGGTCGACGCCACCCGGCGCGCCGCGAGCGCCACCGGCCGGCGCGCCAGCAGCCCGTCCCCGTCGGCGACGTGGTCGCGCACCTTGGCCGAGGCGAGCACCAGCGAGACGGCCGCCGCGAGCCGCGCGCCCTCGCCCTGCGCGACGGACGCCGTCCGCATCCCGCGCAGCGGACACGGCCCCGCCGTACGCCGCAGACTGCCCGCCCGCTCGGTCTGAGCCTCCGTCAGAACCGAGATCAGCAGGCCGTCGTAGTTGGTCACGATCCGCGCGAACTGCCCGTGATCCTTGCGCAGCGCGAGACACAGCCCGCACAAATGGGCCATCCACTGGGACTTGAGGCTTTCACCGAGCCGATGACGGCAGGGCCTGACGATTCCGAACATGACGATCTCCCCCGTGACATACGCCATTCGATGCGGCCGCCCAGGGCGCTTACCGCCGATACGGCGTTGAACTGCCGCATCGTATCGACCGCTCCGTTCACCCGTACGCCCCGCCCGTCACCCGTACGCCGCGAAGAATCATATTTCACTCACAGTCAGCATCCGCATACTGCACGACCCTTGGGGCACCCGGCCTCTCGACGGATTCGCTCTGCACCAGTACCGTCACAAACCCCCCGCGCGGCGTCTATCCACTTGGCGCGCCGACCGCATCATGGATGACCATAGGGATGCGGAAAGCAGAAGGACCGCTGTGAGAGGAGGCGTCCATGGGATCGGTACGCAAGGCGAGTGCCTGGCTTGGCCTCGTCGACGACAACGATGACGAGCGTTACTACGACGACGACTACTCCGAAGGGACCGAGCAGCCCGGGGATGCCTGGGTCACCGACCCGCGGGTCAAGGTGGCCTCGGACACCGCCGAGGAAAAGGGTCGCCGTATCGGCACGGTGACCCCCGACAGCTTCCGGGACGCCCGCGCCATCGGCGAGCTGTTCCGCGAGGGCGTTCCGGTCATCATGAACCTCACCGCCATGGAGGCCTCCGACGCCAAGCGCGTCGTCGACTTCGCGGCCGGGCTGATCTTCGGGCTGCGCGGTTCGATCGACCGCGTCTCCAACCGCGTCTTCCTGCTGACTCCGGCCGACACGGAGATCGTCAGCCAGGACCCGGCGGCGCACCGGGCGGACGGATTCTTCAACCAGAGCTGAGGCAGGGCCGCTCGCCGGCCCTGCCCTCGCGCAGGGTTCACCTTCACCGGAAGGCGTCGAGTCCGGTGAGCGCCTTGCCCAGCACGAGCTGGTGCATCTCGACGGTGCCTTCGTACGTCAGCACCGACTCAAGGTTGGTCGCGTGCCGCATGACGGGATATTCGAGCGAGATCCCGTTGGCGCCGAGGACGGTGCGCGCCGTACGGCAGATCTCGATGGCCTCTCGTACGTTGTTGAGCTTGCCGAAGCTGACCTGCTCGGGACGCAGGCGGCCGGCGTCCATGCGCCGCCCCAGATGGTGGGCGAGCAGAATCCCCTTGTGCAGTTCGACCGCCATGTCGGCGAGCTTGGCCTGGGTGAGCTGGAAGCCCCCGATCGGGCGCCCGAACTGCTCCCGCGACTTCGCGTAGTCGACGGCCGCCTCGAAGCAGCTGCGCGCCGCGCCCATGGCTCCCCAGACGATGCCGTAGCGGGCGTGCGAGAGACAGCTGAGCGGGCCCTTGAGCCCGACGACCTCCGGCAGCACGGCGTCGGCGGGCAGCCGTACGTCGTCCATGACGAGTTCGCTGGTGACGCTGGCGCGCAGCGACCACTTGTGCTTGATCTCGGGCGCCGAGAACCCGGCGCCGTCGGTGGGCACCACGAACCCGCGGATGCCGTTGTCGGTCTGTGCCCAGACGACGGCGACACCGGCCACGGAACCGTTGGTGATCCACATCTTGCGCCCGTTGAGCACCCAGTCCCCGCCGTCGCGCTTGGCGTAGGTCCGCATCGAGGCGGGGTCGGACCCGTGGTCCGGCTCGGTCAGCCCGAAGCAGCCGATGACCTCGCCCGCGGCCATGCGCGGCAGCCACTGCTGCTTCTGCTCCTCGCTGCCGAAGCGGTGGAGGGCGTACATCGCGAGCGAGCCCTGCACGGAGACGAGGGAGCGGATGCCGGAGTCGGCGGCCTCCAGCTCCAGACAGGCGAGGCCGTACTGCACGGCGCTCGCGCCGGCGCACCCGTACCCGGTGAGCGACATGCCGAGCGCGCCCAGCGCGCCCAGTTCCTTGGCGAGCTCGCGGATGGCGGGGAGTTCGCCCCGCTCGTACCACTCGGCCACGTGAGGCAGCACGCGGTCGGCGGCCCAGGAGCGCACGGTGTCCCGGACGGCGAGGTCCTCCGGCTCCAGCAGGTCGTCGATGCCGAGCGGGTCGGCGGGGTCGAACGGGGGCAGTTTCGCGGACGCGGCCATGGGGACACCCTCCGACACTCATAAAAACTAGCAGCGCTAGTTAGATTCCGGAGCCGACGTTACGACGCAGTGTCCCGCACGTCCAGTGCCTCCGGCTCACACGGAGACGCGGGAGTCCGCCATCTCCCGCTCCCGCGGCGCGGGCAGCTCCAGCTTCGGCGCCGCCTCCTCACCGCACTGCATGGTCCGCGGCAGCCGCAGCGCCATGGCCGCGCCCAGGACCAGCAGGCCCGCGCTGACCAGCAGCGTCACATGCAGTCCGTGCACGAAGGAGTCCTGGGCGGCCCGGCGCAGCGCCACTCCGACCGGCCCGCCGAGGCGCCCGGCGACGTCGTACGCCTCCCCCAGCGAGTGACCCGCCGCGGTCGAGGCGTCCGAGGGGACACCGGGGACGTGCGACAGCCCCGGCGCGTACGCGGCGTTCATCACGCTGCCCAGCAGCGCAATGCCGATGCCCGCGCCCAGCTGGTACGACGTCTCGCCGACGGCCGCGGCCCCGCCGGCCTGGTCCGGCGGCGCCTCGCTGAGCATCGACTCGTAGGCGCCGAAGAGCGTGGTCTCCAGGCCGAAGCCCAGGACGACGAAGGCGGACACCAGCAGGCTCGGGTTGTCCGTGCCGCCCATCGCCGTCAGCAGCAGCACCGACACGGCCGTCAGGCCGAAGCCGAAGCTCACCATCAGGCGCGGCCCGAACCGCCGCAGCATGCGGGCTCCGGCGAGGCCCGCGGCCATCGCGGCGAACGTCAGCGGCAGCAGCCGCAGGCCCGTCTCCAGCGGCGACAGCCCCAGCACCAGCTGAAGGTACTGCGCCGCGATCAGTTCCAGTCCGACCAGGGCCAGCATGGCCAGGACGATGCAGCCCACGGAGGTGCTGAAGGCGGGCCGGGCGAACATGCGCAGGTCCACCAGTGGTTGCGCCCGGCGGCGCTGCCGCCGTACGAACAGGACCAGCAGCACCGCGCCCAGGACGAGCGGTGCCACGGTCAGCACGCCCGGCTCACCGCCGCCCAGCCGCTTCACGCCGAAGACCACGCCGAAGAGGCCGGCCGCGGCCGTCAGCGCGCCGGCCACGTCCCAGGGGCCGTCGCCGGCGCCCTTCGACTCGGGCAGCAGAAGCCGGCCGACCGGCAGGCTGACCAGCATCAGCGGGATGTTGACGAGGAAGACCGAGCCCCACCAGAAGTGCTCCAGCAGGAAGCCGCCGAGCAGCGGGCCGACCGCCGCGCCGACCGCGGCGACCGCGCTCCAGACACCGATCGCGAGCGCCCGCTCGCGCCGGTCGGGGAAGACCTGGCGCAGGATCGAGAGCGTCGCGGGCATGATCATCGCGCCGCCGACGCCGAGGAGCGCCCGGGCGAGGATCAGGATCTGCGGGTCGCGGGCGAGCGCCGCGAGGGCGGAGGCGAGGCCGAAGAGGCCGTAGCCGAGAAGGAGGATGCGTCTGCGTCCGACCCGGTCGCCGAGCGTGCCGAAGAGGATCAGCAGCGAGGCGCAGACGAGGGGGTAGACGTCGACGATCCAGAGCAGCTCTATCGCGCCGGGCTTGAGGTCCTCGGTGACGGCGGGCACCGCCACGTGCAGCACGGTCGCGTCGACCGCGACCAGCAGCAGGCTCACGCAGAGGACGACGAGGACGACCCAGCGGTTGGCACCGGCCCCGGCCGCCCGGCGGCGCAGCGCAGCGGCGGCCGTGGTCGTCCCGGACATGTACGTACCTCCCAGATGTTCCCTCGCGGTCGGCGGGCACACGGGGTGGGGACTCCCCGGGACTCGGCCGGAGAGAAGCGGTGGTCTCCGGCCCGCGCATCGAAGGCGAGTGACACGTCAGCGTACGCGCATTCGCGCCGGGGTCACGTGGCGGACCTCTCACAGTTCGCACCGGCTGGTGTGGCATACGCCACTTCTCCTTCCCTTTCGTCCCCGCCCCGCCCGGTTCGCCGGTGCGGGTGGCGCCGATAATCGAGCCCGTGACCGATCTTGCGAGGCGTACCGCACCGGCCCGCGCCGGGGCCCTGCGCCGCGCGGCCCCGGCCCTCCTCGGGTACGCGGCGGTGCGCGCCCTGGGCCTGGTCGTGCTGGCGGTGTGGAGCGCCGCGCGGGGCAAGAGCGCGCACACCCTGCTGACGGCCCGCTGGGACGCGCTCTGGTACACCCGCGTCGCCGATCTCGGGTACGGCTACGAGGTACGGCTGCCCGACGGCGACGTCCACTCCGACCTGGCCTTCTTCCCGCTGCTGCCGTGGCTCGAGCGGCTGCTGCACGCGGCCACGCCGCTGTCGTACGCGGACGCCGGCTTCGCCGTCGCCCTGCTCGCCTCGCTCGCGGCGGCCTGGGGGATCTTCGCGGTCGCGGATCATGTGTACGGCCGCAGGGCGGGAATCTGCGCGGTGCTGCTGTGGGCCGTGCTGCCCGTCGGGATCGTGCAGTCGATGGCGTACAGCGAGTCGCTGTTCACCGCCCTCGCCGCCTGGTCGCTGTACGCGGTCCTGACCGGCCGCTGGCCGGCCGCGGGCGTGCTCGCCGCGCTGGCGGGGCTGACCCGGCCGGTCGGGCTCGCCGTCGTCGCCGCGGTGTGGGCCGCCGGCATCGCCTCGTTCGGGCGAGAGCGGAGCGCCGCGGGCCTGGGCGTCGCCCGGGGCGGCGAACGCGCCCCCGCGCTGTCCGCGCACGGCCCCTCGGGGCGCGCCACGGCATCCGGGGGCTCGCCGGATCTCCCGCGCGCCCCCGGTGTCGCACGCCGCGTCACGGCGATGGCCGTGGCCCCGCTGGGCGCCGCGGGCTACGTCCTGTGGGTCGGCCACCGCACCGGCAGGGGCCCGCTGGGCTATCTGGACGTCCAGGCGGGCTGGCGCAACGGCTTCGACGGAGGGGCCGCCTTCGCCCGCTTCGTCGGCGGCAAGTTCACGTCGTTCCCCTCGGCCCTCGCGGGCGCCGGCCTGCTCGCCGGGGTCGCCCTGGTGGTCTGGCTGTATGCCACCTGTGTACGGCAGCGCCAGCCGCTGTCGATGCTGGTGTACACGGGCGTCGTCACTGCACTGGCCCTGTGCGCGTCGAGTTATTTCGGCTCGAAACCGCGGCTGCTGCTGCCGGCCTTCCCCCTGCTGCTGCCGCTCGCCCTGCCCCTGGCCCGGCTGCGGGTCGCGCGGTCGGCGCTGGTGGTGGCCGGTGCCGCAGCGCTGTCGGCCGCCTACGGGGCGTTCTGGCTGAACGGCTCCGGTCCTCCATGATCGACTCGCCGGGGGCCGGTGAGCGCACGGGGAAATCCACCCCAGCATTCGGTGAACGAATTCATAAGTCCCATAAAACTGATCCGCGGAATGATCAAAGGAATTGAAGGGCCCTGGGGCCCCGCATTGCGGATTCCTTGGAAATAACGCGGCCACTGAGAGGAATCCCACATCACATCGTCATCACAAAGCCGCTGATTCGCCGGAGAACTGAGCTCACTCGCTGTAACGTCGATTGGGTGCGTACCGAACGAAAGCTCACCCGTCTGGACCGGGTGTTCGCCAGACTGGACCGGGAGCCGGAACGACCGGCCCTCGTCGATGTGCCGAGGATGAGCAGGCACCGGGTCGCGTTGCTGACCGGGACCCTTGCCTTCTACCTGGCGATCGTGTGGGCCGTGGTGACCACCTCCTGGCTGGTCCGCCTGGACTGGCAGGTCATGTTCTTCCGGCCGTACCAGCAGTGGTCGCATATCCACTGGTTCGTCGACTACTACGTGGTGCTCGGCCAGCGCGGCCCCACCGCGGTGATGGTCGCGGCCTGGCTGGGCTGGCGTTCCTGGCGGCAGCACACGCTGCGCCCGCTGCTGACGCTGGGCACCGCGCTGCTGCTGCTGAACATCACGGTCGGCGCCGCCAAGCTCGGCATGGGCCGCCTGGGACCGCACTACGCGACCACGATCGGCTCGAACGAGATGGGCCTGGGCGGCGATATATTTCCGAGCGGTCACACCGCGAACGCCGTGGTGACCTGGGGAATCCTGGCCTATCTGGCCTCCACCCCCAGAGCCCGCCGCTGGCTGTCCGCCCTGTCCGCGCTCACCGCGCTGGGCGTCGGGATGGCCACGGTCTACCTCGGTACGCACTGGCTGAGCGACGTGCTGCTCGGCTGGGCCGCCGGCCTGCTGATCCTGCTGGCGCTGCCCTGGTGCGAGCCGCTGATCGCCCGCGCCGAGGTCGGTCTCTTCGACCTGCGCGACCGCTGGCGCGCCCGCGGCACCGCCCCGGCCCCGGCCCCGGCCGCTCCGGTCGGCACACCGGTGCTGCTCCAGCCGCGCGCCACGGCGTCGCAGGACGAGGCCGCCGCGCACGGGACGTCCGCGGCCCGTGCTGCCCGGCAGCCGGCCTATCTGGCCCCCGGCCCGCACACGACCCGTTCGGAGCGCACGCCGGTCACCCCGGCCGGCAGCCGCCGACCGCCGCACTCGGACCGCGTCCCGCGCGGCGCGACCACCTCGACGGCCCGGCCCGTGACGGGCGCCTGAGAGCTCACCGGCAGCGGGGTCGGTACGCACGGCCCACCCCCGCAGGGCGAAGGCCCCGGTTCCTGGACGGAACCGGGGCCTTCGCGCTGCTCACCCTGTGTCAGCCCTTCCAGGACCGCACCACGCGGTCGTCCTCCACCTCGAAGTTCAGCCGGCCCACGCGGTACTCCATCGTGATGATCGCCCCCGGTGGCAGCGAGCGCACCGTGGACCATCCGCGCTCGCGTGCGCGCCGCTCGGCACCGGCCGCGTCGAGGCCGACGTACGCGTCCGGATCGTCCTGGGGCTCCGCCTGCGGAGTGGGAATCGGTGCCATGCCGCCACGCTAGGCCCTGTCCGCCGGGCAGGGAAGCGGAGGCCGTCCCACGCCCCCCGCGTCCCCCTCCGGTCACGCTTCTGTCACAGGATCACGACACGCGTTTCGGCTGGTCGGCGTCACCCGAACGGACGGTTTCGTACGCCTTCCGCAGGCATTCGAACGTAATTCCCGCGTGTCGCGCCGGCACTTCGAAATAACCCGTCGGAAAGTGCCCCAAGAACTGCCCCGGACTTCTTTCCCGGCCGAATCCGGACGGGTCCGCGGAAGCTGACACCGCATAGGAAATACACGACTTCGGCACAGAACCCCCGCACGCCCCCTGTCGGAGCGTGCGAGGCGCGAGCATCATGGCGTGAGCTCGCGACAGGAAGTGCGCGGGCGTCGGCGGACCCGGGGCGCGACGAGCGAAGGGGCGAGCGAGCGATGGGGACCCAGACCGTGCAGGCGGCGGCGCGACCCGCGCAGATCAGTGAGCACGGGCGGCTGGTCGTCGACTGGCTGACGACCACCGACCACAAGAAGATCGGCCACCTCTACCTGATCACGTCGTTCGTCTTCTTCCTGATCGGCGGGGTGATGGCCCTGCTGATGCGTGCCGAGCTGGCCCGGCCGGGGCTGCAGATCATGGACAACAACCAGTTCAACCAGTTGTTCACGATGCACGGCACGGTGATGCTGCTGCTGTTCGCGACCCCCATGTTCGCGGGCTTCGCCAACGAGCTGATGCCGCTGCAGATCGGCTCCCCGGACGTCGCCTTCCCCCGCCTGAACATGCTGTCGTACTGGTTCTTCCTGTTCGGCGGCCTGATCGTGCTCGGCTCGCTGATCGTGCCCGGCGGTCCCGCCGCCTTCGGCTGGTTCGCCTACGCGCCGCTCAACAGCGAGGTGCGCTCGCCCGGCGTCGGACCCGACCTGTGGATCATGGGCCTCGCGCTGGCCGGCTTCGGCACGATCCTCGGGGCGGTCAACTTCATCACCACCATCATCGGGATGCGCGCCCCCGGCATGACGATGTTCCGGATGTCGATCTTCACCTGGAACACCCTCTTCACCTCGATCCTGATCCTGATGGCCTTCCCGGTGCTCGCGGCCGCGCTGCTGTGCCTGGAGGCGGACCGGCGGTTCGGGGCGCACGTCTTCGACGCGGCCAACGGCGGGGCGCTGCTGTGGCAGCACCTGTTCTGGTTCTTCGGCCATCCCGAGGTCTACATCATCGCGCTGCCGTTCTTCGGCATCGTCACGGAGATCCTCCCGGTCTTCAGCCGCAAGCCGCTCTTCGGCTATCTCACGCTGGTCGGCGCGACGATGGCGATCACCGGACTGTCCGTGGTGGTGTGGGCGCACCACATGTTCGTCACCGGCGCGGTGCTGCTGCCCTTCTTCTCGTTCGTGACCTTCCTCATCGCCGTACCGACCGGCGTGAAGTTCTTCAACTGGATCGGCACGATGATCAAGGGATCGCTGTCCTTCGAGACACCGATGCTGTGGGCGTGCGGCTTCCTGGTGACGTTCCTGTTCGGCGGTCTGACCGGGGTGATCCTCGCGTCGCCGCCGCTGGACTTCCACGTCTCCGACACCTACTTCGTGGTGGCGCACTTCCACTACGTCGTGTTCGGCACGGTCGTCTTCGCGATCTTCGGCGGCTTCTACTTCTGGTGGCCCAAGTTCACCGGCAAGATGCTCGACGAGCGCCTCGGGAAGGTCCACTTCTGGACGCTGTTCGTCGGCTTCCACACCACGTTCCTGGTGCAGCACTGGCTGGGCGCGGAGGGCATGCCGCGCCGGTACGCCGACTACCTCGCGGCGGACGGGTTCACGGCCCTGAACACGGTCTCGACGATCGGCGCGTTCCTGCTGGGCATGTCGACGCTGCCGTTCCTCTACAACGTCTGGAAGACCGCCAGGTACGGCGTGCCGGTGGACACCGACGACCCCTGGGGCTACGGCCGCTCCCTGGAGTGGGCGACCTCCTGTCCGCCGCCGCGGCACAACTTCCTCACCCTGCCGAAGATCCGCTCCGAGTCCCCGGCGTTCGATCTGCACCATCCCGAGTTCGCGGCGGCCGCCGCGGAGCCCCACGGCGCAGAGCACGGGTCAGCCGGTCCCGGGCGGTCCTGATCGCCCCGGTCAGCTCGGCGGGCTCCAGCACCTCGAACTCGAAGCCCATCAGCATGACGTGGATGACCATCACGTCCAGGCTCGCGGCCCCGGTGCGCAGGATGCAGGCGTCCGGGCCGTCCGCCTCCAGGCGGCCCGCCGTGGGCGAGACCCGTTCCACCGCCTCCTCCAGGGGCACCAGCAGCCTGACGACGGCCTGCGAGGCGTACGCGCGCGTGGAGACGCCCTGGGAGACGTAGGCGGCGAGGTCCTCGGCGGGCGGGGTGCGCGGCGTGAAGCGCGGGCCGTGCGGCGGCCTCGGCGTGATGCGGTCGACGCGGAACGTGCGCCAGTCGTCGCGGTCCAGGTCCCAGGCGACCAGGTACCAGCGGCGCTCGCTGCACACCAGGCGGTGCGGTTCGACGGTGCGGCGGGTGGCCGTGCCGCCGTGGTCGCTGTAGTCGAGGCGCAGGCGCTCGGCGTCCCGGCAGAGGTTGGCCAGCTCCGTCAGGACGCCCGGGTCGACCGCGGCGGCCTGCGGGCCGCGCAGCATCGGCACGGTGAAGGCGTTCAGGGCGCCCACCCGGCGGCGCAGCCGGCCCGGCAGGACCTGCTCCAGCTTGGCGAGGGCCCGTACGGAGGTCTCGCCGATGCCCTCGATGCCCTGGCCGGCGGCGGTGCGCAGCCCGACGGCGACGGCGACCGCCTCGTCGTCGTCCAGCAGCAGCGGCGGCAACTCGGCGCCCGCGCCCAGCCGGTAGCCGCCGCCGGTGCCCGGGCTGGCGTTGACCGGGTAACCCAGCTCGCGCAGCCGGTCGACGTCGCGGCGCACGGTGCGCGCGGTGACGCCGAGGCGCTCGGCGAGGTCGGCGCCCGACCACTCGCGGTGGGCCTGGAGGAGCGAGAGCAGCCGCAGGAGTCGTGCCGAGGTCTCCAACATGGTGGTGAGTCTGCCAGGCATCGCGGACAGAAGTCGTCCGCAAGGGTCCCTGGCGTGGGGTTCATGGCAGACAACAGCGTGCACGGCTTCCGGATCGACATCCCGCAGGCCCACCTCGACGACCTGCACACCCGCCTGGACCTGACCCGCTGGCCGGACGAACTCCCGGACGCGGGCTGGGAGTACGGTGCCTCGCTGCCGTACCTCCGCGACCTGGCGGCGTACTGGCGCGACGGCTACGACTGGCGCAAGCACGAGGCCGCGCTCAACGAGATCCCGCAGTACACCACCGAGATCGACGGCACCACGGTGCACTTCCTGCACGTCCGCTCCCCCGAGCCGGACGCGCTGCCGCTGATCCTGACGCACGGCTGGCCGGGCTCCGTCGTGGAGTTCCTCGGCCTGATCGGCCCGCTCGGCGAGGAGTTCCACCTCGTCGTCCCGTCCATCCCCGGCTTCGGCTTCTCGGGGCCGACCCGCGAGAGGGGCCGGAACGTCGCGCGCACGGCACGTGCCTGGGCCGAGCTGATGCGCAGGCTCGGCTACGCCCGCTACGGCGCCCAGGGCGGCGACCTGGGCGCGCTGATCTCCCCCGCGCTCGCCCGCGTCGCCCCCGAGGCCGTGGCCGGCGTGCATGTGAACGCCGCGTCGGTGGGCTTCATCCCGCTCGGCCCGGTCGACGACGCGACGCGGCGGGAGCTGACCGAACGGGAGCGGCAACGCCTGGCCCGGATTGCCGGGTTCACCACCGACGGCTTCGGCTACAACGCCCTGCAGTCGACCCGCCCGCAGACCCTCTCCTACGCCCTGACCGACTCGCCGGTCGGCCAGCTCGCCTGGATCATGGAGACGTTCCAGGCGTGGACGCACTCCTCGGCACCGCTGCCCGAGGACGCGATCGACCGCGACACCCTCCTGACGAACGTGATGCCGTACTGGCTGACCGGCACGGCGGGCTCGGCGGCACGGATGTACTACGAGAACAGCCATGTCCCCGACTGGTTCCCGGCCGCGCCGTCCGGTGTGCCGACCGCGGTGGCGAACTTCGCCGAGGACGTGGCGATCCGCCGCTGGGCCGAGCAGGCCAACACCGTCGTCCGCTGGAGGGAGTTCGACCGCGGCGGCCACTTCGCCGCCCTGGAGGTCCCCGAGCTGCTGACGGGCGACGTCAGGGGGTTCTTCCGCTCACTGCGGTGAGGTCACCGGGCCGAGGCGCACGCGGTGACGGACACCGACAGGTCGTTGTCGCGTGTGTAGTACGGCCCGGCCTCCACCGGGCCGTACGGCGTATCCACGCGCACGCGTGGATAGGTGAACACGGGCTTCTTGTCGGCCACGTCGTCGAGCAGCCGCGCGACCCGCACCGCCGGTCCGGCCTCGCCCGCGGGCCGCAGCCACAGGTCCCACACGCCCGGCTCCAGGGCCGCGTAGGCCACCTGGAAACGGAACGCGGCGCGGTCGGCGAGGACCGCGGCCCGGCGCACCGGAACGGACGCGTGCCGGCCGTGGACCTCGGCGTACGCGTGCGGGCCGACTCCCGTGCCGTACATCCGCCCCGACACGGTCAGCACGCCCCGCGCGACGAGCGGTTCGCCCGCCTCGGCGTGCGGGGCGCGCAGCCAGCTGCGGACGACGAGCCTGCCCTGCCGGGTGGCGTACGGGATGCGGACGGCGACATGGCCGCGGGAGCCGCTGGGGTTGCGCGCGGCGAGCGAGCGCAGGTCGGTGGTGCCCAGTTGCAGGCGGCGCGGCTCGCCGGCGTCCACGCGCGCGAAGGCCTCCCAGCGTCCCTCGGAGAGGGCGACGCTGCTGGGCAGCGCGGCGCGCAGCCGGCCGTCACCGGCCGGGGTCAGCGGCAGGCACACCTCCTCGTGGCCGTCGCGCCGGTGCAGCACCACGTGCGCGCCCGCGACCTCGCCGGCGGCGGGGACGTCGAAGGTCAGCCCGCCCGCCGAGTCGGCGACGCAGTCGGCGCGCAGCGGTGTGGCCCGCGGAGCCAGCGTCCTCATCCGGTCAAGATCCTTCCTCGGCCTGTGCTGCCCTGTCAGACCCGCGGCCCGGCCCTTTGGTTGCGTTCCGTGCCCGCGGATCTACGGCCGGTAGGGCAACTGGGGCACGTCGAAGCAGGTGCTGTTCATGTCGCCCTGGGACACCCAGCCCCTGCCGTCGCGCCAGCGGGCCACCGACAGACACGTCCTGCGGTGCTGCGGCGGCTCGGCCAGCCGCTCGAAGGTGACCGGGATCAGCAGTCCGTCGGCGGTGTAGCCCTCGCTGCGGTTCATGAAGGCGTCGACGCACGCGCGCGTGATGCCCTCGCGCGCGCAGGACTCGGCGGCGTCCGTGAACCACATGCCGGCCGCCCAGCCCTCCAGCTGCCACTGGGAGTGCGTCCTCAGACCCTTGGTGGCGTCCCGGAACCGCCGTACGGCCGCGTTGCCGGTGTCCTGGTAGTTGCGGCTGGAGCCGGTCGCCCAGAGGGCGTTGCGGCAGCGCGGGGAGTCCTTGTAGTCGTCGGCGACGGTGGACGTCCAGTTCTGCACGTTGGTGACCTTGGCGGTCACCTTGGCGCCGACCTGGTCCATCGCCCTGCACAGCTGGGCGTTGCCGTGCGTGTCGATGGCGTCGAAGACCAGGTCGGCGCCCTGCTGCTTCAGGTCGGCGGCGGCGGCACGGAAGTTGGGCAGCGCGAAGTCGACCTCCTCGGGGACCACCTTGTAGCCCTCGGCCTTCAATCCCTGTTCGACGAGGCGGGCGTAGGCCGCGGACGACGCCTGGTTGTACGACACCACGGCCGCCGTGCGGGCGCCCTTCTCGCGTTTGAAGTAGCGGTAGACCTCGGTGCCGCCGTACAGCTTCCCGTTCCATCCGGGGGTGCCGTCGCGGGGGGCGAGGCTGCCGTAGATGCCGTACAGGTGGGGCCAGGTGTCGTAGGCCGCCCCGATGGGCTGGCCGCCGATGTCGGGCACGCCGGCCCGTGCGACGCGGGAGGCGCCCGCGTAGTCCAGGGCCGTGGTGGCGACCAGGGCGACCACCTTGTCCTCGTCGATCAGCCGGTGCACGCAGGTGTTGTTGCCGACGCCGCTGCCGCCGTCGTCGCACTCGCGCACCTCGACGGGGCGGCCGCCGACGCCTCCTTCCGCGTTGAGCCGGTCGAACCACGCCTTGGCGCCGTCGCGCGGGCCGGTGAAGGCGTCGCCCCCGACCGGGCTGGTGGCGCTCGTGACGATGCCGACGCGGATGGGCGCGGCACTGCTCGGCGCGGGCGCGTTCGTCCGGCCGTCGTGCTCGAAGTCGCTCTGCGGCAGCCGGCTGCCGCAGGCCGTGCCCACCAGGAGCAGCAGCACCGCGGCCGCGGTCTCAGCAGCCCGGGAGCGCCGAAGCCGAGGCATTTCCGCTCATGCCCACCAGTGCGCACAGGGTGTTGACGGAGACCTTCCAGGTGCCGTCCTGCTCGACGGCCGTCCCGGAGGCGTTCGGCAGCGCGGTCGCGCCCTTCAGCGTCAGGTCGTAGGTCACGGTGGCCCGGGTCGGCGAGGTGAACTCGACCTTCGTCACCGTGGCCTGCACCTCACCGCCGCGCTGGTCACCGCCGAAGGCCTGCATGACCGGGGCCATCCTGTCGCCGTTCTCCAGGACCGCCTGCTTGTCCCTGGTGGAGGTGGCCGGGTCGAAGAACTTCTTCCAGTTCTGCCGGATCTCCTGCGTGGCGGCCGCGGGATCGGCCGGTGCCGTCGCCGGGGCGCTCGTCGTCCTCTGCACGGACGGAGTGGGGGGCGTGCTCGCGCTGCCGCCGCCGCTGTTGTCGCTGCACGCCGCGAGAACGGGAGCGAGGACGAAGACCAGGGCGGCCAGCGCCGCGGTGCCCCGGCCCGCCGTGCCCCGGCCCGCCGCCCGTGGGGCGCGCCCCCCGCCCGCGTTCCCCCACCTGAGGTCGCTCCCGAGAACCATCTGGCTCACCACCGGGTGTCGGTCCGGGCAAGGTGCGCCCGGTGCTTTCAGGGTCAGCTTCCAGAGGGCATAGTGCAAGCCATTGGCTGACATGGACAGACACATGCACCAGAACGCGACGTGTGGGAGCCAGTGATGCGGACAGGCCGGCTGCGGAGTGTGCACCCCGTGCTGTGGGCCGGCTGGGCCGCGCTCGCCGCGGGCGCCGTGCTGTGCGTCATCGGCTGGTACGGCATCTCCGGCGAGCGCTACGCCGAGCGCCAGCTGCCCTACCTCGCCTCCTGCACGGTCCCCGGCGCCGCGCTGATCGTCGCCGGGGCGGTACTGCTCACCCAGGGGCGCAACGCGCTGGCCGCCGCGCGCGTGGAGGAGCTGTACGGCCTTCTGGTCGCCGCCGGTTCCGCCGAGGCCGAGGAGTCCGGACCGGCCGCGGCCGCGCTGCCCCTCGCGGTCAGCGGCGACCTGCTGATGGTTCCGGGCGGCACGCTCTGGCATCGCGCGGACTGCCCGCTGGTCGCCGGGAAGGTGGAGGCCGTGCCGGTGGACACCAAGCTGATCACGAGCGGCGAACTGGGCCCGTGCCCGATCTGCGAACCCACCGGCGACACCGACTGATGTCCTCGCTGACCTACGACCTCACCCTGGCCGGCCTCTCCGTCGGCAGCGCGGCCGCGCTCACCGGAATCGGCCTGATCGTGACGTACCGCGCGACCGGCGTGCTGAACTTCGCGCACGGCGCGATCGCCATGGTGTGCGCGTACGTGCTGCGCCAGTGCGTGGTCGAGTGGGGGTGGCCGCTGTGGCCGACCGCGGCGGTGACGCTCGTGTTCCTGGCTCCGGGGATCGGCGTGGCGCTGGAGCGGTTCGTCTTCCGGCCGCTGGCGGTCCTCGGCGGCGATCCGGCGCAGACCCTCGTCGCCTCCATCGGGGTCTTCGTGCTGCTGGTCGGCGGCGCGGCGGTGCTGTGGGGGCAGGGCGCGCGGGACGACGCGCCGGAGCTGGTGCCGGCCGACCCGTGGGGGCAGCTGGGCGTGGCAATGCTGCTCGCCGTGGGGGTGGGGGCGGTGATCCGCTGGACACGGTTCGGCACGGAGCTGCGGGCCGTGGTCGACGACCGGCAGCTCGCGGTGCTCGGCGGGATCGACGCGGACCGGGTGGCGGCCGCGGGCTGGGCGTTCGGTTCGTTCACGGCGGGCCTGACGGGCGTGCTGCTGGCGCCGTACGTCCGCCTCGACCCGTACGGTCTGCCGCTGCTCGTGATGGAGGTGGTGGCGGTCGCGGTGGCGGCGCGGATGCGCAGCCTGCCGGTGGCCGTCGCCGTGGCCCTGGGGATCGGGGTCGCGCAGAGCCAGCTGACGCGGCTGCACCCCTCCGGCTGGGCCGAACCCCTGCTGCAGGCGGTGGGCGCGAACCTGTTCGTGGTGGCCCTGCTGGTCGCGGCCCTGGCCCTCCCCCGCGTCGGCAGCCGCGACGCCCTGCCCCGCACCGCCTCCGCGCGCGTGCCGACGCCGCAGGGTGCCTGGATAGTGGCGGTCGTCCTCTTCCTGCTGCCGCTCGGCTTCGCCGGCCCCGACCTGCACACGTCCGTCCAGGTGCCGGCACTGGGCGTGGTGCTGCTCTCGCTGGTGGTGGTCACCGGCCGGGGCGGCCAGATCTCCCTGGGGCAGGCGGCGTACGCGGGTCTGGGCGCCCTGTTCACGGCGCTGCTCGCGGCGGGCCGCATCCCGGGACTGCCCCGCCTGCCCGAACTGGCCGCGCTCGCCGCGGCGGTGGTCCTGGTCGCCCCCCTCGGCCTGCTGACCGGCTGGCCGGCGATCGGCCGCCGGGGTCTCGCCCTCGCGCTCGCGACGTTCGCGGTGGGCGTCGGCGTGAGCCGCTTCGTCTTCGCCCAGCCGTACGCCACCTCCGGACTCGCGCTGGACCGCCCCGCCGGCTTCGACGGCGACCGCGCCTACTACGTCCTGGAACTGGTCGTGCTGGCGGCCGCGTCGCTGGCGATCCGGGCGCTGCGCCGGGGCCGCACGGGCCGGGCCCTGGCGGCCATGCGGGACCACGAGCCGGGCGCCTCCGCCGCGGGCGTCCAGGTCCCCTCGCTCAAGCTCCTGGCCTTCGTCTCGGGCGCCGCGCTGGCCGCCCTCGGCGGCGGCATGCTCGGCATGGGCGTACGCGCCTTCGACCCCACCGCCTTCGACCCGGTCCGCGGCCTGCTGTGGTTCGCCGCGGTGGTGGTCCTGGGCGCCGACAGCACCCTGGGCGCCCTGCTGGCGGCGGCCTTGCTGGTGGGTCTGGACGCGGGGGCGCGCGGCGGTGTGGCGGCGGCCCTGATCGGCGTCCTGGCGGTCCTGGTCGGACGGTTCCCGGGGGGTCCGTACGAGGCGCTGCGCGCGGCGGCGGAACGCCTGCGCCCGCGCAGGACGGCGACGCTGACGCCGACGGGGTCGCGCGTGCGCGGGAGGCTGCGACCGGCGGCCGCCGACGGCGCCGGGCCCCCACAAGGGCCACCCGCGCCCGGCGTCGAAACGAGTACGGGTGACGCGGGTGGGAGCACGGGCCCGGCCGAAGCCCGGGTGCACGACCGCGCACCCGCGCCGGCTCTCACCGCCCGAGCCCTGCGCGCCCGCTACGGCACCTTCACCGCCCTCGACGGCGTGGACCTGGACGTCGCCCCCGGCCGTGTCACCGCGATCGTCGGCCCCAACGGCGCGGGCAAGAGCACCCTGTTCCACTGCCTCGCCGGCACCCTGCGCCCCACCCACGGCCGAGTGGCCCTCGGCGGACGCGACATCACCCGCCTGCCCGCCCACGCCCGCACCCGCCTCGGGATCGCCCGTACCTTCCAGCAGCTGGCCGTCTTCCCCTCCCTGACCGTCGCCGAGAACGTCCGTGTGGGCGCCGAACAGGGCCGCCTGCGCGACCCGGCGGCCGTGGACCGCGCACTGCGGCTCCTGGCCCTCGACGGGCCGCTGCGGTCCCTGCCCGCCGCCGGACTCCCCACCGGCACACTCCGCCGCGTCGAACTCGCCCGGGCCGTGGCCGGCGGCCCCCGCGTCCTGCTGCTCGACGAACCGGCCGCCGGCCTCGACAGCGCCGAGGTCACCGCGCTGGCCCGCCTGCTGAAGGCGCTCGCGGCCGACGGCACCGCCCTCCTCGTCGTCGAGCACGACCTCGACCTGGTCGCCGGCCTCGCGGACGTCGTGCACGTGATGACGGCGGGCCGCATCGTCGCCTCGGGCCCGCCCGGTCAGGTGCTCGACGCCCTCGGCACCACGGGGGCGGAGGCATGACCCTCTCGCTGCGCCACGCGCGCGTGCGCTACGGCCCCCTGGAGGCCCTGCACGGTGTCACGCTCGCCGCCCCCGGCCCCGGCCTCACCGTCCTGCTGGGCCGCAACGGCTCCGGCCGTACGACGGCCCTGCGCGCACTGGCCGGCACGGTGCCGCTGTCCGGCGGCGCGGTGGTGTGGGACGGCGTCGACGTCAGCCGGATGCCGGCCTTCGAGCGGGCGCGCCGCGGACTGTGCCTGGTCCCCGAGCGGCAGGCGGTCTTCGGCTCCCTGACGGTGCGCGAGAACCTGGAGCTGACGGCCCGCGACCACGCCGCCGCCCTGGACGCCTATCCGCAGCTGGTGCCGCTGCTCCCGCGCCGCGCCGGCACCCTGTCCGGCGGCGAGCAGCGCATGCTCGCCCTCTCCCGCGCCCTGCTGGCACGCGCGCGCGTGGTGCTCGCCGACGAGCCCGCGCAGGGCATGTCGCCGGCGGTGGCGGCGCGCACGTACGAACTCCTGGGCGCCCTCGACGCCTGCGTGGTGGTGGCCGAGCAGCGGCTGCCGCCCGGCCTCCGGCGCCGCCCCGGGGTGCTGGTGTACGAACTGCGCCGGGGCGCCGTCGTGTTCAGCGGCGAGGCGCGGGAGCGGGAGCGTCGGCCAGGGGCGGGCCGAACTCCGCGCGGGCCCGGTGCGGCTCCGGGCCGCCGTCCGGGTCCTCCGGGGTGAGGGGCAGCGCCTCGGGGGCGCCGGCGCTCATCTCGTCGTCGGGCCGGTGGAGCCCCGGCAGACCGCCGTGGAGGCCGAGCAGTTCCACGATCGACGCCAGCGTCCGGCCGGGCCGCGCGGTGAGCTTGCGCCCCCGCAGCCGGTACCGGTCCGCACACACGGGCCAGGAGTTCCAGCCCTGCTCGGCCAGCACCTTCTTGGCGACGGCGATCTGCTCCTCGCGCGAGGCGAGGTCCGCGCGGGCGGCGAACCTCAGCCCGCCGAACGCCTTCCAGGTGGACTGCGCGAACTGCAGGCCCCCGTAGTAGCCGTTCCCGGTGTTGGCGTGCCAGCGCCGGCCGCTCTCGCACTCGGCGAGGCAGCCCCATGGCCAGTGGTCCTTGGCGCAGCCGCGAGCCGCACCCGCGGGAAGGACGCGCGGAAGCGGGGACGCGGGTGCGGCCCGGGCGGCGGGAGGGGCGAGGAGGCCGGCGAGGGCGGCGGCCAGGACCAGTGCGATCGGCACGCCGGGCCTGCGGATGCGACACCTGCGGAGCGTGCGGTGCCTGCGGGGCGTGCCGTACCTGTGGTGCGTGCGCAACATCGGCCCAAGGTAAGCACTGGGCGGCCCGTGACCGCTCCGGCGCGTCCGCGGCGCCGAAGGGCCCCACCCGGTCGGACGACCGGAAGGGGCCCGTGCCCGGTGAGGGAAGCGGCTCAGAGCTGGAGCTGCTGCCCGGGCACGATCATGTCGGGATCACCGCCGACGACGGTCCTGTTGGCCGCGTACAGCTTCTGCCAGGTGGTCCCGTGCCGGGCGGCGATCCCGCTCAGGGTGTCGCCCGGGCGCACGGTGTAGTCACCGCGGGAGGAGCCGCGGCTCACGTGGCCCGTCGGGCGTGCCGGCGCCTTCGACGGCTTCTTCGACGGGGCTGCCTTGGTGGTCTTCGGGGTCTTGGCCGACTTGGTGGTCACCGGGCCGGAGGAGGCCGGCGCACTTCCGTACGCCCCGGCCCGGGCCGAGCAGACGGGCCACGCGCCCCAGCCCTGGGCGCGCTGGACCTTGCCCGCGACCGCTATCTGCTGGCTCTTGGAGGCCTTGTCGGCGGTGGGGGCGTAGGCCGCTCCGCCGTATGCGCGCCAGGTGCCGGCGGAGAACTGGAGCCCGCCGTAGTAGCCGTTGCCGGTGTTGATGTGCCAGTTGCCGCCGCTCTCGCACCGGGCGATGCGGTCCCACACGCCGTTGTCGGCAGCCGCGGCGTTACCGGTCGCGGCCAGCAGGCCGAGCGGGGCGGCGAGCAGCGCGGCCCCGGCGAGGGCCGCCGTCGTACGAGCCGGCGTTCTGCGAGCGTTGTCGTGACGAGCGCTGCCGTGCGTGGTATCGGCACATTCGGACATGAAGTTCCCTCTCGAACAACCCGGGGTCCCCCGGGCCGGGCGTGCCCTCCCCCTCACCTGAGTGGTCGTCACGCCAGGCCCCGTCCGCCGGAGGTGATGCCGAGCCGTTGTGTCGTGGCCGGCGGACGTACCCGAGCGGTGCTCGTTGCACACGGCGGAGGAATCTAGAGAGCCTGTCGAGCCGTCAGCAACCAACTCCTTGTCATTCCAGGCCAGTTCGCCGTTACCGCTGGTATCAGCTATTTCCGGCCACCCACTTCATTCGCCGATTTCGGGATTTGTCGGTCTGAGAACCGGACGATCTGTGACTCACCTCACGAAACCAACTTCCTTGGATTTCCGCGGACTTGACGGTGAGTGCCCGATTCCGCACCTGCGGTGACCCTGTGCGTCGGATGGTTCGATTCCGTTCGCCGTCGGGCGTGACTCCCGCCACAGATCACCCGTTGTCTTCTGCATGAGCCCGGGCCCACCCGGTTCACGGGCCGGGAGCCACCCGGCCCCGCCGCGCACCACGACCCCGAGGGAGCCACCCGTGCCGCGCATGCTCGACGTCAGCGACCAGGTACGCGCCGAGATCGGCGACGAAGAAGCCGACCGGCTGCTCGCCGGAGAGAACCCGGGCAGTTACGACTGCACGTCCTGCCGCACCCCGGGCGACTCCGAACAGGAGCGCACCAGCACCGTCCTGTTCATCGGCGAGGAGACCGCCGTCCTCGCCTTCGCCCACGCCACCTGCCTGCCCTCACAGGTCGTCCAGGTCACCGAGGAGCAGCTCCAGGGCGCGGTCCGCTCCATCTCCGGCAACACCGTGGACATGGACCCGGCGCAGGCGGTCCCGGAGCAGGCCGTGCTCGGCGTGACCAGCGGACTGGTCCTGATCTCCGACGAGTTGTACCCGGCGCTGGTCGTCGAGCCGACCGGCCCGATCGTGCGGCCCGGCACCACGGGGGCGGGCGACGACTTCCTGCCGCTGCTCATCGAGCAGGGCTTCATGCCGCTGACCGAGCTGGCCGAGGTGCCGCCGGTGCTGCACGGCTGGTCGGTGCTGCTCGCGATGGGCCAGCTGCACGCCGTGCTCCAGCCCGGCGGCAACGGCGGGCAGCCGGTGGCGTGGTGGCAGGCACATCAGCCGCTCCAGGTCACCGAGGGCTGGCGGGCCGCCGCCAACAAGCTCCAGCAGGTGCTCCTGTTCGCCGCTCCGGTGGGCTCCATCGGGCGCCAGCCCCGCGAGGACCTGCTGCGGGACGCGCTGGACAAGGCGGCGGCCAACGGCAAGCTGGTCGGTGTCGCCATGCCCCTCGCCGGGACGTGAGTGCGCCCGGCGCGTGCGCCCGACGAGGCCGGTGCTGACCGCATCCCCTGAGGTCCGGGGTCGTTTGGACATACGTGCACCCATACGACGTTCCCCGCCGCCAGTCCCTCCAGCCGATTCCGTCCGCGCGGTCGGCCCAGGACGTCCCGGGCGGCCCTTCGGCCACGCCCATCTACGACGCCCTCTACGCCGAGTACGTCAAGTCCTTCCGTACGCTGCCGGGTGACCGCAGCGGCGAGGAGGAGCTGGGGTTCACCGCCTTCGGGAACATCCCGCACGGCGCGGGGATGTACACCAGACACCGGCCGGGCTCCTTCAGCAGCTCCTACAGCGCCTACAGCGCGGGAGCCGTCAGCGCCCGGCAGCAGTCGCAGTGGCAGCGCATCGGACCGGCCGGGCAGCAGACCACGGGGCTGCACCACCTGCCGGCGGCACTGCCGCCCGGCCCGCGCGGCGTCCACTGACCTCACGGACAGGGTGAAGGGGCGGTCCCGGCCGGGACCGCCCCTTCACCCTGTCCGCTACTTCTTCCTGCCGCGCTTCTCACGCACCCGCACCGAGATGTGGATCGGCGTGCCCTCGAAGCCGAACTCCTCGCGCAGCCTGCGCTCCACGAAGCGCCGGTAGCCCGCCTCGATGAAGCCGGAGGCGAACAGCACGAACCGCGGGGGCTTGGTGCCGGCCTGCGTGCCGAAGAGGATGCGGGGCTGCTTGCCGCCGCGGATCGGGTGGGGGTGGGCGGCGACCAGCTCACCGAGGAAGGCGTTCAGCCGGCCGGTGGGCACGCGGGTCTCCCAGCCCGCGAGCGCCGTCTCGATCGCCGGGACCAGCTTCTCCATGTGGCGGCCGGTCTGCGCCGAGACGTTGACCCGGGGCGCCCAGGCGACCTGGCCGAACTCGGTCTCGATCTCCCGCTCCAGGTAGTAGCGGCGCTCCTCGTCGAGGGTGTCCCACTTGTTGTAGGCGATGACCATGGCGCGGCCCGCGTCGACGGCCATGGTGACGATCCGCTGGTCCTGGACCGAGATGGACTCGGAGGCGTCGATCAGGATGACCGCCACCTCGGCCTTCTCGACGGCCGCGGCGGTACGCAGCGAGGCGTAGTAGTCCGCGCCCTGCTGGAGGTGGACGCGCTTGCGGATGCCGGCCGTGTCGACGAACTTCCAGGTGACGCCGCCGAGTTCGATGAGCTCGTCGACCGGGTCGCGGGTGGTGCCCGCCAGCTCGTTGACGACGACGCGCTCCTCGCCCGCCACCTTGTTGAGCAGGGAGGACTTGCCGACGTTCGGGCGGCCGATGAGGGCGATCCGGCGGGGGCCGCCGATCCCGGTGCCGCCGAAGGTCTGCTCGGGGGCGTCGGGCAGCGCCTCCAGGACGGCGTCCAGCATGTCGCCGGTGCCGCGGCCGTGCAGGGCGGAGACCGGATGCGGCTCGCCGAGGCCCAGCGACCACAGGTAGGCCGCGTCCGCCTCGCCGCTCGGTCCGTCGACCTTGTTGGCGGCCAGCACCACGGGCTTGCCCGCCTTGCGCAGCAGCCGTACGACCGCCTCGTCGGTGTCGGTGGCGCCGACCTTGGCGTCGACGACGAACACGACGGCGTCGGCGGCCTCGATCGCGTACTCGGCCTGCGCGGCCACGGAGGCGTCGATGCCGAGGACGTCCTGCTCCCAGCCGCCGGTGTCGACGACCTTGAAGCGGCGGCCCGCCCACTCGGCCTCGTAGGTCACGCGGTCGCGGGTGACGCCGGGCTTGTCCTCGACGACCGCCTCGCGGCGGCCGATGATGCGGTTGACCAGGGTCGACTTGCCGACGTTCGGGCGGCCGACGACGGCGAGGACGGGCAGCGGCCCGTGACCGGCCGCCTCGATGGCGCCTTCCACGTCCTCGAGGTCGAAACCCTCTTCCGCGGCGAGCTCCATGAACTCCGCGTACTCGGCATCGCCAAGTGCTCCGTGGTCGTGCTCTTCGGAAGAGCCCTCGGAGTGGATGTGGTCGTTCATGAAGTCCGTACCTCGTTCATCGTGGTGGTCGGTGGATCACCCGGGTCTCCCCCGGGGGCTGATCCACTACTCAGTGTCGCCTAGCGGCTGGTGAGCCGCCTGGCGTTTTCCAGGTGCGCGGTGAGCTGCTTCTGGATGCGCTCGGTCGCCTCGTCGAGCGCCCTGCGCGTACGCCGTCCGCTTCCGTCGCCCGCCTCGAAGGGGTCGCCGAAGACCACGTCGACGCGGCTGCGCAGCGGAGGCAGCCCCTTGACCAACCGTCCGGGCCGCTCCGAACTTCCCAGCACGGCGACCGGGACGACCGGGGCGCCGCTGCGGACGGCGAAGTAGGCGAGCCCGGCACGGAGGGAGGCGAAGTCGCCCTCGCCGCGGGTGCCCTCCGGGAAGATGCCGAGGACGCCGCCCTCGGACAGCACCTCCAGGGCCTGGGTTATGGCCGTGCGGTCGGCGGCCGAACGGTCCACCTTCAGCTGGCCGATGCCCGTCAGGAACGGCCCCAGCGGCCCGACGAAGGCCTCCTTCTTGATCAGGAAGTGCAGCGGCCGGGGTGAGACGCCGAGGACCATCGGGCCGTCGATGTTGTGCGAGTGGTTGACGGCGTAGATCGCCGGGCCGGTCGCCGGCACCTTCCAGGCGCCGAGCACGCGCGGCCGCCACAGGCCGTACATCAGGCCGACGCCGATGCGCCGCCCGACCTCGGCGCCCTTCTCGGAGGGAGCAGTCACTTCCCGGCCCGCTTCTCCTCGACGAGGGTGACGACGCACTCGATGACCTGGGCCAGCGTGAGCTCGGTGGTGTCCACCTCGACCGCGTCGTCCGCCTTGGCGAGCGGCGAGGCCTTGCGGGAGGAGTCGGCCGCGTCGCGCTTGATCAGCGCCTCGCGGGTGGCGTGCACGTCGGCTCCCTTGAGCTCGCCGCTGCGGCGGGCGGCGCGGGCCTCGGGAGAGGCGGTGAGGAAGATCTTCAGATCGGCGTCCGGCAGCACGGTCGTACCGATGTCACGGCCCTCGACCACGATGCCCTTCTCCGCGGCGGCGGCCACCGAGCGCTGCAGCTCGGTGATCCGGGCCCGCACCTCGGGCACCGCGCTGACCGCGCTGACCCGGGAGGAGACCTCCTGGGTACGGATCGGTCCGGCCACGTCCACGCCGTCGACCGTGATCGTCGGGTGCGCGGGGTCCGTACCGGAGACGATCTCGGCCTTGCCGGCCACGTCGGCGATCGCCGACGGGTCCTCGACGTCGATCCCGTTGGTCACCATCCACCAGGTGATCGCCCGGTACTGGGCACCGGTGTCCAGGTAGCTCAGGCCGAGCTGCGCGGCGACGGCCTTCGACGTGCTCGACTTGCCGGTGCCGGCGGGGCCGTCGATGGCGACAATCACGGGCTGGGCGGCGCCGTTTTCCACGGGGGGACACCTTCCTGGTGCGGTGGGGCGAGTGGTGGGCGGGGAGCGAGGGCGCCCCGCACCAGGTTACTGGCTAGCCGGCACCCTTCTTACAGGCGGATGATCCGGGTGATCACCCGGCCGGCGTGGGCCCGCTCACTGCCTGATCGCCCAGCCCCGCTCGCGCAGCGCCGCCGTGAGGACCGGCGCCGCCTGCGGCTCCACCATCAGCTGCACCAGGCCCGCCTGCTGGCCGGTCGCGTGCTCGATGCGCACGTCCTCGATGTTGACCCCGGCCCGCCCGGCGTCGGCGAAGATCCGGGCCAGCTGACCGGGCTGGTCGTCGATGAGAACGGCCACGACCTCGTACGCCCGCGGCGCGGATCCGTGCTTGCCCGGGACCCGCACCTGTCCGGCGTTGCCGCGCCGCAGCACGTCCCGGATGCCGGATGTGCCCTCGACCCGCTTGGCCTCGTCGGAGGACTGCAAGGAGCGCAGGGCCCGGACCGTCTCGTCGAGGTCGGCGGCGACGTCGGAGAGCAGGTCGGCCACCGGCCCGGGGTTGGCGGACAGGATGTCGATCCACATCCGGGGGTCGGAGGCGGCGATCCGGGTGACGTCCCGGATGCCCTGGCCGCACAGGCGTACGGCCGCCTCCTCGGCGTTCTCCAGCCGGGCCGCCACCATGCTGGAGACGAGGTGGGGCATGTGGGAGACCAGGGCGACGGCGCGGTCGTGGGCGTCGGCGTCCATGACGACCGGGACGGCACGGCAGTGGGAGACCAGCTCCAGGGCGAGGTTCAGCACCTCGGTGTCGGTGTCCCGGGTGGGGGTGAGCACCCAGGGGCGGCCCTCGAAGAGGTCGCCGGTCGCCGCCAGCGGGCCGGACTTCTCACGGCCCGACATGGGGTGCGTGCCGATGTACGCCGACAGGTCCAGGCCCAGCGCCTCCAGCTCGCGCCGCGGCCCGCCCTTGACGCTGGCCACGTCCAGGTAGCCGCGGGCCACGCCCCGGCGCACGGCGTCGGCCAGCACGCCGGCCACATGGGCGGGGGGCGCGGCGACGATCGCGAGATCGACGGGCCCCGCGGGCGCCTCGTCGGTGCCGGCGCCGAGCGCCGCGGCCGTACGGGCCTGCTCCGGGTCGTGGTCGGCGAGGTGGACGACGACGCCCCGCTGGGACAGGGCGAGGGCGGCGGACGTGCCGATGAGCCCGGTGCCGATGACGAGCGCGGTCCTCACTGGGCGATGTCCTTGCGCAGAGCGGCGGCGGCGCCGAGGTAGACATGGGCGATCTCCGCGCGGGAGCGGTCGGACTCGATGTGCGCGAGGACGCGCACGACGCGCGGCATGGCGCCCTCGATGTCCAGCTCCTGCGCGCAGATCAGCGGCACGTCGACGATGCCGAGCTTGCGGGCGGCGGCCGCCGGGAAGTCGCTGTGCAGATCGGGCGTGGCGGTGAACCAGATGCTGATCAGGTCGTCCGCGCTCAGGGCGTTGCGCTCGAGGACGGCGGTGAGCAGGGCCCCGACCTGTTCGTCCATGTGGCCGGCCTCGTCCCGTTCCAGTTGGACGGCTCCCCGGACCGCTCGTACCGCCACGGCTTGGCTCCTTGCTGTGCTACGGATCGGCTCTACGGCCCTTCAGCCTAGTCAAGCCCGCGGCGAGCGGGTGGGCGGCGCCCGCCCGCTGAGACGGGAGGGCGTCCCGCACCCCGCTCGCCGCGGGCAGCGGAGACCTGGCCGATGTCACCGGACCGACCCGATTCCGTCACTGGGCGACAGGCGCCCCTGTGCGCCTCTTTACGCCGGGCGCCCGGTCCGCTCTGATGGCAGGACACTCGCCTCGGGGGAGGCCCGTATGAAGCGTCCTGGACCGCTGCTCACGTTGCTCGCGGGACTGCTGCTCGGCCTGTTCATGCTGATTCTCAATACGACGACCGGGACGGAGACGGCCTCGTCCACGGACCGGAAGCAGCCGCCGGCCGCCTCGGCGCCGCCGGCTCCGACGAAGTCCGGCGCGTCACCGAAGCAGTCGCCGAAGCCGTCGCCGTCACCGTCCGCGGTGGCCGACGCAAGTTACGCCGGTCGCACGGACGACGACTCCTCCGCCGTCTCCGTCTCGGTGCGCGACGGCAGGGCGATCGCGTACTTCTGCGACGGGCACTCCAAGGAGTCGTGGCTGAAGGGCGACGTCAAGGACGACGGCACCATGCGGCTGACCGGCACGGACGGCGCCGAGCTCAACGGCACCGTGAAGGAGAACAAGCGCATCCGCGGCTCGGTCGACATCGGCGGCGGGCACTACGCGTTCACCGCCGACAGGGCCAGGAAGCCGTCCGGGCTGTACCGGGCGACGGCCACGGTCCGCGGGGCGAAGATCGACGGCGGCTGGATCGTCCTGCAGAACGGCAGGCAGGTCGGCGTCGTCACCCGGGACGCGAAGCCCTCGGCCGCACCCGTCATCGACCCGCGGACGGGTGCGGTGACGGTCGACGGGCAGCAGCTCACCGCCCGCCCTGTGACCCCCTGACACCTCCGCCCGCCCCAGGGAGCCGACCATGACCGTCGACCCGAACGCCGCCACGCAGAGCTTCCCGCCCCCGGAGCCGGCCCGCCGGGCTCCGGGCGCCGCCCGCTACCTCGTCCCGGCCCTGGTGGCCGCCGCGGTCGCGGTCGGCCTCGGGGTCTACGGCCGGACGCACGACCCGGCCGGGACCGCCTTCAACATCGCGGGCTTCAGCAGCACGGGCGCCGTGAAGTCGTGGCTGGCGACGACCGCGTTCTTCTTCGCGCTCGTCCAGCTGGTCAGCGCCTTCATGGTGTACGGCAGGCTGCCCGGCCCGCGCTGGGCGCCGAGACTGCACCGCTGGTCGGGACGGATCGCCTTCGTCGTGGCCGTCCCGGTCGCCGTCCACTGCCTGTACGCGCTGGGGTATCAGACGTATGAAACACGCGTCATGGCCCATTCCGTCCTGGGTTGTTTCTTCTTCGGTGTTTTCAGTGCAAAGATGCTGCTGCTCCGTTCGGAGCGGCTGCCGGGCTGGTTGCTGCCGCTCGTCGGCGGACTGGTCTTCACCGCGCTCACCCTCATCTGGCTGACCTCGGCCCTCTGGTTCTTCCGTACGTTCGGAGTGACGACATGACCCACCGCTCGACCCGACGCACGGTCCTCCTCGCGACGGGCGCGGCGACGCTCGCTGCGGGCTGCAGCCAGTACGGCAGCGGCAACGACTCGGGCTCGTCGTCCGTGCAGGCCTCCGGCGGGCAGGAGCTGGCGAAGACGGCCGACATCCCGGTCGGCGGAGGCAAGATCTTCAAGGCCGAGAAGATCGTCGTGACGCAGCCGAAGAAGGACGAGTTCAAGGCCTTCTCGGCGATCTGCACCCACCAGGGCTGCACGGTGAGCACCATCGCGGACGGCACCATCGACTGCCCCTGCCACGGCAGCAAGTACCGCATCGCGGACGGCTCGGTGGCGGGTGGTCCGGCGCCGAAGCCGCTGCCCGAGCAGCAGATCGACGTGCAGGGAAATTCGATCCGGCTGGCGTGAGGCGCCGCGTACGCTCCCGGCATGCACCCCGAGACCCTGGTACGCGACCACACGATCTACGCCTGCGTGATGGGTTCGCGCGCCTTCGGTCTGGCGACGGAGGACAGCGACACCGACCGGCGGGGCGTGTTCCTCGCGCCCACGCCGCTGTTCTGGCGCCTCGCGAAGCCGCCGAGGCACGTCGAGGGGCCGGGCGAGGAGCAGTTCAGCTGGGAGCTGGAGCGCTTCTGCGAGCTGGCCCTGCGCGCGAACCCGAACATCCTGGAGTGCCTGCACTCCCCGATCGTGGAGCACGTCGACGACACCGGCCGTGAACTCCTCGCGCTGCGCGAGGCGTTCCTCTCCCGCCGGGTCCACGAGACCTTCACCCGCTACGCGCTCGGCCAGCGCAGGAAGCTGGAGGCGCACGTCCGCCGCCACGGCCACCCGCGCTGGAAGCACGCCATGCATCTGCTGCGCCTGCTGATGAGCTGCGGCGATCTGCTGCGCACGGGCGAACTGACGATCGGCGCGGGCGACCGGCGCGCGTCGCTGCTGGCCGTCAAACGCGGTGAGGTCCCCTGGCCCGAGGTCGAGTCCCGGATGAACCGGCTGGCGGACGAGGCGGACGAGGCCGCCCGCCGCAGCCCGCTGCCCGAGGAGCCGGACCGGCGCCGCGTCGAGGCGTTCCTCGTCCGGGTCCGCCGCTCATCGGCACTCCAGCCGGACGCGTACGAGGAAGTCGTGCAGGGCGTCGTGGACGGTGGCGGCCGCGGGTAGCGCCGAGGCGGCCTGCGCCTCGCCCAGCACGACGTGCAGCCCCTCCACGTCACCCCGCACGCGGGCGTGACCGCGAACCCCTGCCAATGGTCGGCGTGATGACGAACGGTCACATCGGGGGCTGGGAGTTGAGTTCGCGGTGCGCGTCGGTTTCCTCTCGACGCCGTCCCGGTCCCACATCCGCGACCGGGTCCGGCTGGGCGGTGATCACCGGTGTGAGGTCGACGGCGGGGGCGTCGGTCATCGCTCAGGAATCCCAGAGGGCCCCGAGGGTCAGCAGGTCGCTCCGGTACTCGATACGGTCGGCCCACTCGGCCGGCCAGGCGTCCGCGCCGGTCCAGGCGCCCGCGAAGGCACCCGCGAGCGCGGCGACGGAGTCCGAGTCGCCGGAGGTGCAGGCGGCCCGCCGCAGGACCGTGACCGGTTCGCCGACGAACAGCAGGAAGCACAGCAGACCGGTCGCCAGGGCCTCTTCGGCGATCCAGCCCGCGCCGGTGGCCAGGCACGGGTCGGTCTCGGGCGAAGCGGTGCGCACGGCGTCCCCGAGGCGGCCGAGGACCTCCAGGCACTCGTCCCAGCCCCGCGCGATGAACGCCCCGGGCGAGACGTCGCCGGCGCGCGTCCACAGGTCGCCGAGCCATGCCTGGTGGTAGTGGCTGCGGTTCTCGACGGCGTACGACCGCAGCCGGCCGACGAGTCCGGTCGGCTCGACGCCCTGGGCGAGCAGCCGTACGGCGTGGGCGGTGAGGTCGGACGCGGCGAGCGCCGTCGGATGCCCGTGCGTCATCGCAGCCTGCAACTGGGCCGCGCCCGCGCGCTGTTCGTCGCTGAGGCCGGGGACGAGGCCGACGGGGGCCACACGCATGTTGGCGCCGCAGCCCTTGGAGTGGACCTGGCTCGCCTCCTGCCAGGGCCGGCCGTCGTCCTCGAGCAGGTGGCAGGCGCGCAGGCAGGTGGCGCCCGGCGCCCGGTCGTTCTCCGGCGACCGGTACCACTTCACGAACTCCTCGCGCAGCGGCCCCTCCAGCCCCGTGGGCGAGAGCACCCCGCGGTCCATGGCCGTGCGCAGCGCATGGCCGAGCGCCAGCGTCATCTGGGTGTCGTCCGTGACGAAGGCGGGCCGCGGCAGCCGCATCTGCCGCCACGGCCCGCACTTGGCGAGGATCGAGGGCACATCGTTGAACTCGGTCGGGAAGCCGAGCGCGTCCCCGAGGGCGAGACCGGTCAGCGCCCCGGTGGCGGCTTGCTTGTCGACGAGGCCGTTCATGCGGGGCGTCCTTCCGGGGACGGTCGGAGAAGGGGCGGGTGCAGGACCGTGGCCGGTCCCGCGCGGTACAGCGCGGCGGGCTTGCCGCGGCCGCCGGTCAGCCGGGCGGCGCCCGGGAGGGGTTCGACGAAGCCGGGCGTGGCGAGCACCTTGCGGCGGAAGTTGGGCCGGTCGAGGGTGGTGCCCCACACCGTCTCGTAGACCTGCTGCAGCTCGCCGAGGGTGAACTCGGGCGGGCAGAAGGCGGTGGCGAGGCAGGTGTACTCGAGCTTGGCGCCGACGCGTTCGTGGGCGTCGGCCAGGATCGCGTCGTGGTCGAAGGCGAGCGGGCCGGCCGAGCCGCACGGCAGCCAGCTCGCGCGTGCCGCGTCCGAGCCGGCGTGCGGCTCGGGCGCGTCGGGCAGCAGCGCGGTGAAGGCGACGGACACGACCCGCATGCGGGGGTCACGGCCGGGCTCGCTGTACGTCCGCAGCTGTTCCAGGTGGAGCCCGGTGACGTCCGACAGGCCGGTCTCCTCGGCGAGTTCGCGCCGCGCCGCGGTCTCGGCCGACTCGCGCGGCTCGACGAAACCGCCGGGCAGTGCCCAGCGGCCGGCGTAGGGCTCCTGCCCGCGCTCGACCAGCAGGACGTGCAGGGCGCCGTCGCGGACGGTGAGGACGGCGAGGTCGACGGTGACGGCGAAGGGCTCGTAGGCGTACTTGTCGTAGCCCGCGTGGTCATGGCCCGCCTGATCGAAGGTCACGCTCACCCACCCCCTTAATGGTCACTACGACTATAAACAGGGTCCGTGTGCTTCCACAAGGCCGGCCGGGGTGAGCGGGCTTCCATGGGCGTGATCCTGGTGGGCACGTGTGCGTGGACGGACCGGGCGCTGATCGGCAGCGGGTGGTATCCGGACGCGGCGGGCCGACCGGGTCCACGTCCTGTCCGGCAAATGCTGCAAAGCCGCCGCGGTCCGTGCCGCCGAGCGCATGCGAGGGCTGCTCGGCGCCGCCCGCGGAGCCGGCACGCGGCCCGCCGGGGCGGCCGGCGAGACGTGAGGGTCCCGGGGGCCGGTGACGAAGGTCCCGCCTGCCCGTCGGGGCCCGGCACGCGCCGCTGCCGCACCGGGCCCCGACGGGCCCGCCCTCCGGGCGGACGACGCGACGGTCAGCACAGGGCCTGGCCGCGCCGGCCCAGGAAGGCCAGCAGCCGCACATCCGGCCCGGCACCCGCCGGCACGGTGGCCGGCCAGGCGAACCGCACGCCCCGGTCCTCGTCGGCGACCACGCACCGCGCGACGGGCAGCAGTGCGCCCGCGAGCGCGGCCGGGATCTGGCGCGTACGCCCGCAGGCCTGCGCGACGTCCCATCCGTGGACGGCGATCTCCACGGACCCCACGGCGGCCATGAGCCGCGTCTCCAGCGGCAGTTCGCCCACCACGACCCGCTCCCCCGGCCCGGCGGCCCAGGCTCCGAGCACGGCGCACGCGCGCGTGCGGAACGCACAGGCGGGATCGGCCCCCTCCGGCTCCCGCGGGAACAGCCCGATCCGCCCGCCCGTCAGCCCCTCGTGCAGGGTGTCCAGCGAGTCGTGGAGATGGCCGAGCAGCGCGCCGAGGTCCCATCCGGGGCACGGCGTGCCGCGTTCCAGCTGTCCGGGGACGACGTCGGCGACGCTGCCGAGCGCGTAGGCGAGCGAACGCTCCAGCAGCTCCCCCGCGTTCACGGCAGCACCCGCGCGGCACGCGCGTCACGGGCCCTCGGCGGCCCCTCGGGCGCCGGTGACGGCCCGCCGGGCGCCGGACACCTCGCCGGGCCCCGCGGCGCCCCCGAACCCGCCCGGGAGGCGATCCTGCCGGAATCGTCGCGGTCCCTCGTCGCAGCCATGTCTGCCACTCCTCTCGCCGGTCACGCAGTACAGACCGGCGAGAGGACGCAAACGCATCGGCCACGACCCGCCGCGACGCGAACCGTCAGAGATCGACCTCCTGCATCAGCATGCCGACCTCGGTGTTGGACAGCCGGCGCAGCCAGCCCGACTTCTGGTCGCCCAGGGTGATCGGCCCGAAGGCCGTGCGCACCAGCTTCTCGACCGGGAAGCCGGCCTCGGCGAGCATGCGGCGCACGATGTGCTTGCGGCCCTCGTGCAGGGTGACCTCGACCAGGTAGTTCTTGCCGGTCTGCTCGACGACCCGGAAGTGGTCCGCGCGCGCGTACCCGTCCTCCAGCTGGATGCCGTCCTTGAGCTTCTTGCCCAGGTCGCGCGGGATCGGGCCGACGATGGCGGCGAGGTAGGTCTTCTTCACGCCGTACTTGGGGTGCGTCAGCCGGTGCGCCAGCTCGCCGTGGTTGGTGAGCAGGATGACACCCTCGGTCTCGGTGTCGAGCCGGCCGACGTGGAAGAGCCGGGTCTCGCGGTTGGTGACGTAGTCGCCGAGGCACTGCCTGCCCTCGGGGTCCTCCATCGTGGAGACGACACCGGCCGGCTTGTTCAGCGAGAAGAACTGGTACGACTGCGTCGCGACGGTCAGGCCGTCGACCTTGACCTCGTCCTTCTCCGGGTCGACCCGCTTGCCCTGCTCCAGCACGATCTCGCCGTTGACCTCGACCCGTGCCTGCTCGATCAGCTCCTCGCAGGCGCGCCGGGAGCCGTAGCCCGCGCGCGCGAGGACCTTCTGCAGCCGTTCGCCCTCCTGCTCGGCGCCCGGGAAGGTCTTGGGCGGCTTGACGTCCTTCTTGCCCGCGTACCGCTCGCGGTTGCGCTCCTCGGCCCGGGCCTCGTACTCGCGCGAGCTGCCGGGCGCGGTACGGCCGCGTCCGCCCTGCTGGGACTGCCTGGGGCCGCCCTTGGCGCCGCCGCGCGCGGAACCGCCGCGCCCGGACTTCGGCCCGTCCTGACTGGCCCCGGGGCCCACGTCGTAGCGGCGCTCCTCGGGGCGGGGCTTGCGGGGACGGCCGCCCTGGCCGCCCTGCTTCTGGTCCCTGTTGTTGCCGGCACCGCGGTGGTTACCGCGCCCGCCGCTCTTGCCGCTACCGCTACCGCTGCCGCTGCTTCGCATCAAAGTTCCGTCGTCGTCGTGTCAGTCGGGGCCGACGTGGGTCCGTCGTCCGGGTCCGGGGCATCCGGATCGAACGACGGTACGGCTTCCTGGGTCTCGGCCTCGATCGCCTCCGCCTCCGGGAGGAAGGGCGCGAGCTCCGGGAGCTCGTCCAGACCGCGCAGGCCCATCCGCTCCAGGAAGTAGTTCGTCGTCGTGTACAGGATCGCACCTGTTTCGGGTTCCGTGCCCGCCTCCTGGACCAGACCCCGCTGCAGGAGGGTGCGCATGACCCCGTCGCAGTTGACTCCTCGTACGGCCGAGACGCGGCTGCGGCTCACCGGCTGGCGGTAGGCGACGACCGCCAGCGTCTCCAGGGCGGCCTGGGTGAGGCGGGCCGTCTGGCCGTCCAGCACGAGCCGCTCGACGGCGGGCGCGTACTCGGCGCGGCTGTAGAAGCGCCAGCCGCCGGCCACGAACCGCAGCTCGAAGCCGCGGCCCTGCACCGCGTAGTCGTCGGCCAGCTCCCGCAGCGCTTTCCCGATCTGCCGCCTGGGCCGCTCCAGGATCTTCGCCAGGTGCTCCTCGCTCGCGGGCTCGTCCACGACCATGAGGACGGCCTCCAGGGCCGGCTTGAGGTCGAGGTCGGCGACGCCGCGGAGCCCTGCCGGGAGTTCCCCGGTCTCCTCGGTCATGTCTTCTTCTCCTCCTTGGGCTCCTCGGGCGGCCGGTCGAACTCGTCGGTGACCATCGGCGTCCCGTCGCCCTCCCCGCCGGTCCAGCGCACGATCAGGTCGCCGAGCGCGGTCTCCTGGTCCAGCGCGACGGCCTTCTCGCGGTACAGCTCCAGCAGTGCCAGGAACCTCGCCACGACGGTCAGGGTGTCGTCGGTGTCCTCCACCAGCGCCCGGAAACTGGCCTCCCCGAGGGCGCGCAGGCGTGCGACCACGATCCCGGCCTGCTCCTGCACGCTCACCAGGGGCGCGTGGATGTGGTCGACGTAGACCTGCGGTTTCGGCCTGGGCTGCATCGCCTTGACCGCCAGCTTCGCGAAGCCCTCGGGGCCGATGCTGATGACCACCTCGGGCAGCAGTTCGGCGTGGTGCGGTTCGAGGCCGACGGTACGGGGGTAGCGGCGGGCCTCCTCCTCCAGTCTCGCGTTGAAGATGTCGGCGATCTGCTTGTACGCGCGGTACTGCAGAAGCCGCGCGAACAGCAGGTCGCGCGCCTCCAGCAGCGCCAGGTCCGCCTCGTCCTCGACCTCGGCGGAGGGCAGCAGCCGGGCGGCCTTCAGATCGAGCAGTGTCGCCGCGACGACCAGGAACTCGGTCGTCTGGTCCAGGTCCCAGTCGGGCCCCATCGCCCGGATGTGCGCCATGAACTCGTCGGTCACCTTCGACAGCGCGACCTCGGTGACGTCCAGCTTGTGCTTGGAGATCAGCTGGAGGAGCAGGTCGAAGGGGCCTTCGAAGTTGGACAGCCGGACCTTGAAGACGCCGTCGTCGGCTTCGCTCTCCTGCTCGGCCGCGCCGTCCTGGGCAGGCGTTCCGTACGGCGGGACGGGTGGGCCCGGCGGCTCACCGGGCTCAGCCGGAGACGCGACCTCGGCAGCGGATTCGCTCTCCGGTTCGACCGGCGGGGTCACAGGCACCGGCGCCGGCTCGGGCTCGACCGGCGGGGTCACAGGCTCGGGCTCGGGCTCGGCCGGCAAAGCCGCAGGTACCGGCTCCGGCTCCACCGGCGGAGCGACGGGCGCCGCCCCCGGCCCCCGCCCGAGCACACGCCGCCGACCGCCGGAGGCACCGGCGCCGGGGGCGGGAGAGTCGTTCGAGCTCATGGCCCCCGCAGGCTATCGCTACCGCCCGCGCAGCCGGCGTACGAGGATGCTCGCGTCCCCGCGGGACTCCAGGTCGGCCAGCACGACGGCGACCGCCTCGCGGACGATACGCCCGCGGTCGACCGCCAGCCCGTGCTCGCCGCGGAGCACCAGACGCGCGTGCTCCAGGTCCATGAGCTCCTCGGCGGAGACGTACACGGTGATCTTCTCGTCGTGCCGCTCGCGCCCACTGGGCCGGCGCGAGGCGGAGGAGCGGCCGCGCTTGCGGGGCTGGGCGTTGCCGGAGGCGGCGGCAGAACCTTCCTGCGCCCCCTGACGTCGCGCGGGGCGCTCCCCGGACGCGGCGCGGCTTCGCGACTCACCGGTGCCGGCCGGCTCCGGCTCCGCCGCCACGTGCTCCGCGCCCTCGCCGTCGCCGCCCTGTGCGGGCACCGATTGCGGGGCGTCCTCGGGCGACGGGGCCACGGCCCCGTCGCTCTCTCCGGCGGGCGCGGGCACACGGGCCTCGCCGTTGGCCCCCCGCCGCGGAGTGGACGGCTGGAGTGCCATTCCCCCTGTCGTACGGAAGAGTTCGTCGGCCCCCGGCAGACTCACTCGGCGTGACACCGGGCGAGCACCTCCCTGGCGAGCTGGCGGTAGGCGGCGGCACCGACGGAGTTGGAGGCGTACGTGGTGATCGGCTCACCGGCGACCGTGGTCTCCGGGAAGCGGACCGTGCGCCCGATGACCGTGTGGTAGACGTGGTCGTCGAACGCCTCGACGACCCGCGCGAGCACCTCACGGCTGTGCACGGTGCGCGAGTCGTACATGGTGGCGAGGATCCCGTCGAGCTCCAGCTCCGGGTTGAGGCGCTCCTGGACCTTCTCGATGGTCTCGGTCAGCAGCGCCACTCCGCGCAGCGCGAAGAACTCGCACTCGAGCGGCACGATCACCTTGTGCGCCGCGGTGAGCGCGTTGACGGTGAGCAGGCCGAGGGAGGGCTGACAGTCGATCACGATGTAGTCGTAGTCGGCCATGAGCGGCTTCAGGGCGCGCTGGAGCGTCGACTCGCGCGCGACCTCGCTCACCAGCTGGACCTCGGCGGCGGACAGGTCGATGTTGCTGGGCAGCAGGTCCATGTTCGGGACCGCCGTCTTCAGGAGCACCTCGTCGGCCGCCATGCCCCGCTCCATGAGCAGGTTGTAGACCGTGAGGTCGAGCTCCATCGGGTTGACGCCGAGGCCCACCGACAGCGCGCCCTGCGGGTCGAAGTCCACGAGCAGCACGCGCCGTCCGTACTCCGCGAGCGCGGCACCCAGGTTGATGGTCGACGTCGTCTTGCCGACGCCGCCCTTCTGGTTGCACATCGCGATGATCTTCGCGGGGCCGTGGTCGGTCAGCGGGCCCGGGATCGGGAAGTACGGCAGCGGACGTCCGGTCGGGCCGACGCGCTCTCGGCGCTGCCGGGCAGCGTCGGGCGCGAGCGTGGCCGCGTACTCGGGGTCGGGCTCGTACTCCGCGTCGGGGTCGTAGAAGTGCCCTTCGGGCAGTTCGTCGTAGTCGGCGAAATGGTTGTGGGGCGCGCCACTTCCGTCGCCGGCCATGGCGTTCACGTGATGGCCATCCATGCTCTGGTGTGCAGTCCGGGTCATCTGCGGACCCGGGCTCTGGTGGGCTGCGAAGGTGCGCACAGCTACGGAGCCGACAGCCTCGAACCCCGCGGGACCCTGGTCCCGTACAGGCGCTCCTGGTTGACCACCCCCGGGAGAAAATGTCGACTCATTCACAAGTCGTCTTACCTCCTTGGTGACCAGGAAACTTCTAGACAGGTCAGCGTGGCATCATGCCGACGGTTGGCGACTCTATGGCGTGTCGGGCGTCCGCAGCAACACAATCCGCCGGACCCGGCAGGATGTGTCGGCAATGAAACATCCCTCTGTCAAGGGCGTACGGCCGTCGCACGGCAGGTTTCGCCGGTGTGCGAATCGACCAAAGGGTTACGTTCGAGGCGAGTTGACCGAGAGCCGCAAAGTGACCATACACACATCCGGCCGGACCTTGTGGGGCAAGGTCCGGCCGTGTGCGCGATGTTGACGACCTGTGTTGACGTATCGCCTTTTACCGAATGGTGACTTAGCGGCCGCAGAGCGTCCGGTCAGCCGAGCAGGGTCTCGAGCTCGACGTGCTCCAGGCCGTGCGCCTCCGCGACCTCGCGGTAAACGACCTTGCCGTCATGCGTGTTGAGGCCCTTGGCCAGGGCGGGGTCGCGGCGCAGTGCCTCGACCCAGCCGCGGTTGGCCAGTTCGACGATGTAGGGCAGCGTGGCGTTGGTGAGCGCGTAGGTGGAGGTGTTGGGCACCGCGCCCGGCATGTTGGCGACGCAGTAGAAGACCGAGTCGTGGACCGTGAAGGTCGGCTCGGCGTGGGTGGTCGGACGCGAGTCCTCGAAGCAGCCGCCCTGGTCGATCGCGATGTCGACAAGGACACTTCCCGGCTTCATGCGCGCCACGAGCTCGTTGGTGACCAGCTTGGGGGCCTTGGCGCCCGGGATGAGGACGGCGCCGATGACCAGGTCGGCGTCCAGGACGGCCTTCTCCAGCTCGAAGGAGTTGGACATGATCGCCCGGACCTTGGTGCCGAACACCTTGTCCGCCTCGCGCAGCTTGTTGATGTCGCGGTCGAGCAGCGTGACGTGGAAGCCCATGCCGACGGCGATCTGGGTGGCGTTCCAGCCGGAGACGCCGCCGCCGATGACGACGGCCTTCGCGGGCTGGGTGCCGGGGACGCCGCCGGGCAGCACGCCGCGGCCGCCGTTGAAGCGCATGAGGTGGTAGGCGCCGACCTGCGGGGCCAGCCGGCCCGCGACCTCGGACATGGGGGCGAGCAGCGGCAGCGCGCGGCTGGGGAGCTCGACCGTCTCGTAGGCGATCGCCGTGGTGCCGGACCCGACGAGCGCGTCCGTGCACTCCTTGGAGGCGGCCAGGTGCAGGTAGGTGAAGAGCGTCTGGTCCTTGCGGAGGCGGTGGTACTCCTCCGCGATGGGCTCCTTGACCTTCAGCAGCAGGTCCGCGGTGGCCCACACCTCGTCGGCCGTCTCCAGGATCCGCCCGCCTGCGGCGACGTACTCCTCGTCCGGGATCGACGAGCCGACGCCGGCGCCGCGCTCGATGACGACCTGGTGGCCGTTGCGCACCAGCTCGTGCACTCCGGCGGGGGTGATGGCCACCCGGAACTCGTTGTTCTTGACCTCGCGGGGAATGCCGACCTTCACGTCGATCACGGTCCTTGGCTCGTGGATGGGGCAATACAACACATACCCAGGCATGCAGGAGCACACCGGGAGACACCGCAGGAGAAGGTGCGGCAGAGCCAGTTTAATGAAGGTGTTCCCGCTGTCTAGCCTTTCATTGCATCAATCTTCAGCGGATGCACTGCGGATTTCGCAGGCATCACCGTCCTGTTTCACGTCTTCGATCTTCGCCGGACCCTCCGCGTCCTGCGACTCCTCGCCCAGCAGCCGCTCCGCGGCGCTGCGGTGCAGCTGTGCCGAGGCGGGGTCACCGAGGCGTTCGAGCGTGTCCGCGAGCCGCAGCTGGAGCGCCGCCTGCAGCCGCACGTCCTCGGCCCGGCGGGCCAGCTCCACCGCCTCGTGACAGGTGAGCAGCGACTCCTCGGGCCGTCCGGCGTACTCCTGGACCCGGGCGACCTCGCTCAACGCCCGCGCGTGGGCGGCCACGTCGCCGCCCTTGCGGTACCCGGCGATCGCGGCGCGCCAGCCGCGCAGGGCCTCCCCGTAGCGGCCCGCGTAGGTGTGGGCCACGGCGATCCGTCCGTAGAGCCGGGCCGCGCCCTCGCGCTGCTCCCGGGCCAGGCACTCGGCGAGGGCGCGGCCGAACCAGTCGGCGGCCCGGTCGTAGTCCCCGAGCTCCAGGTGCGCGCCGCCTACGGATTCCATCGCGCGACCGGTCGCATACGGGTCGTTCGCCCTGCGTCCGGCGTCCAGCGCTGCCCGATAGCGCACCAGCGCGTCCCGGGTACGGCCGGTCCGGGCGTCCAGGTCGCCGAGGTTCAGCAGGGCCGCGGCCTGCTCCCGGGGCAGCTTCCGCCGTTCGGCGACGTCCAGCACCAGCCGGTGGATGCCGTACAGATCGGGGGCGGCGGCCCGGGTGCCGAAGTGCGCGACCATGGCCTTGACCAGCTGCGACATCAGCCGGCGGGCAAGGGTGTCCAGCTCCCCGTCCGCGACGGCGAGCCGGGCCGCGGCCAGCAGCGCGGGCCTGCGGATGCGCAGCCACTCCTCGGCGGCCCGAGGATGCGGGAAGCGCACGGAGGGCGGCATCGCCTGGAGCTTCTCGCGCGCCTCGGCGTCGTCGGTCTCCGTGATCGTCCGGCAGGACTGCAGCAGCCGCACCGTCCGCTCCAGCATGCGGGCGCGGGCCAGCTGCAGCTCACCGGGCCGGTCCAGGGTCTCGGTCAGCCGCTTCAGCAGGGGATACAGGCAGCCCGGCACCTCGTACTGGGGCAACGGCGACCGGACCTGCCGCAGCAGGCCGAGGGTGACGAAGCCGTCCAGCGCGGCGCGGGCGTCGTTCACCGAGCAGCCGGCCAGCGCGGAGGCGGTGTGCGGGTCGACCTGGCCGGCCGGGGCGAGGGCGAGCAGCCGCAGCGTCCGGGCGGTCGCCGCGGGCAGGGAGGCGTGGACGAGCCGGAAGACCCGGCTGAGCGGAGTACCCTCGTCACCCTCCGTGTGCAGCTGCTTGGCGAGGTCGGCGACGGTCGCCTTGGGGCGGGTGGCGAGCCAGCCGCCGGCCAGCCTGAGCGCGGCCGGCTGGGCCTGGCACTCCTCGGCGAGGCTCTCGGCCGCCCGGGGGTCGACGGTGATGCGGACCGAGCCGGTGTGCCGGCTGAGCAGCTCCACCGCGGACTTGGTGTCGAGGCCGCCGAGGGTGCAGGGGCGGACGTCGGAGATCCCCGTGAGCGGGCCCCCGGATACGGCCACGACCAGGCACTCCGGCGTGTCCGGCAGCAGCGCGTCGACCTGCGCGGCGTCGGCCGCGTCGTCGAGCAGGACCAGGGCCCGGCGGTCGGCGAGGGCCGTGCGCAGCTCACCGGCCAGGTCGTCCTCCGAGGCTCCGGCGGGGGCGGTCAGCTCCAGCGCGGCGAGCAGTTCGCGAGCGGCCTGGGCGACGGGGACGGGCGTGCCGTCGTGGCCGCTCAGCCGCGCCCGGAGCACTCCGTCGTCGTAACGGTCCGCCACCTGGCGCACCAGTTCCTCGGCGAGTGCGGTGCGGCCGGAACCGGGCCTGCCCGCGATGAGCAGCACGCGCGCGCGTGGGGCCTTGCGGCCGGAGAGGGTGTCCAGCCCCGCGCGCTCGATGTCCGCGCGAAGCTCCTTCAACTCCCTTGTACGGCCGAGGAATCGGCTCTCTTCAGCGCGCCCCGCCGGCCGTACACCGTCTGTGTCCACCGCCTGATCCGTCACGGGCCACACTCCCGTCCCACCGCACGCGCAAGCCCGCCGGGACTCCGGTTCGGGCGTGTTCAGAGCCTAGTTCACGCTCTGCTACGTTCCGTGCGGAGCGCGGCGGACAGGTCCCCCGATCGGATCAGCCGATGGTCACACCGGCAGGAGGACGGGGCGGGAACGGTGCAACGGGTGCGGAACAGCGCGGGGAGCGGTGCGTTCAGGACTCGAAGGGGCGCGCGGGCCACGGCGCCTCCGCCGGGCGCAGAGCGCCGAGCCCGTCCCCGTGCTGCGCGGCGACCAGCGAAAGGACACCGACGACAAGGCAGTTGTTGTGCAGCTCGCCCGCCAGCACGCCCCGTACGAGATCGTCGAGGGGCACCCGCGCGAGCTCCATGTCGGCCTCCTCGTGCTCGACCTCGAAGCGGTCGCCCTCGGCCTCGGACAGGTCGCGGGCGAGGAAGATCCGCACGGCCTCGTCGCAGCCGCCGGGGGTGGTGTAGACGTCGGTCAGCACCCGCCAGTCCTCGGCCTTGACGTGCGCCTCCTCGTAGAGCTCGCGCTGGGCGGCGTGCAGCGGGTTCTCGCCGGGGATGTCGAGCAGGCCGGCCGGGATCTCCCACAGCTTCTGGCGCACGGGGTGGCGGTACTGGCGGATGACCACGACCCGCCCCGCGGCGTCGAGGGCGAGGACGGCGACCGATCCGGGGTGGACCTGGTAGTCGCGGCGGACCACGTGGCCGTCAGGCATGACCACGTCGTCGGTTCGGACGGAGGTCTTGTTGCCCACGAAGGGGGTCTCCGTCGCCCGGATCTCCCACTCCTGCGGGGTGTCCCTGATCGTCATGCCCTGTCCTTCCCCACGTGCAAAATGAAGCCGGGGTGCTCACCTTTTGAATGCGAGCGCCCCGGCCACCGTACAACTGTCGTGCTACTCGGAACTCTTGCCCTCGTCCTGGCGCCGGACGGCGGCCTTCACCAGACCGGCGAACAGCGGGTGCGGGCGGGTCGGGCGCGAACGCAGCTCGGGGTGGGCCTGGGTCGCCACCAGATAGGGGTGCGTCTCGCGCGGGTACTCCACGTACTCCACCAGCTTGCCGTCGGGCGACGTGCCGGAGAACAGGACGCCGGCCTTCTTCTCCAGCTCCGCGCGGTAGGCGTTGTTGACCTCGTACCGGTGACGGTGCCGCTCCTCGACGTACTCCTTTCCGTCGTACACCTCGCGCACGATCGAGCCCTCGGCCAGCTTCGCCGGGTACATGCCCAGGCGCATGGTGCCGCCCATGTCGCCCTCGCCGGCGACGATGTCGAGCTGCTCCGCCATGGTGGAGATCACCGGGTGGCCGGTGGCCGAGTCGAACTCGGTGGAGTTGGCGTCGGTGATGCCGGCCAGGTTGCGCGCGGCCTCGATCACGATGCACTGCAGGCCCAGGCAGAGGCCGAGCAGCGGGACCCGGTTCTCCCGGGCGTACTTGATCGCGCCGACCTTGCCGAGCACACCGCGGTCGCCGAAACCGCCCGGGATGCAGATGCCGTCGACGTCGGCGAGCTGCGCCGCGGCGCCGGCCGGGGTCTTGCAGTCGTCCGAGGTGACCCACTTGATCTTCACCCGGGCCCGGTTGGCGAAGCCGCCCGCGCGCAGCGCCTCGATGACCGAGAGGTAGGCGTCGGGCAGGTCGATGTACTTGCCGACCAGGGCGAGGGTGACCTCGTGGTCGGGCTTGTGGACGCGGTCGAGCAGGTCGTCCCAGGTCGTCCAGTCGACGTCGCGGAAGGGCAGGTCCAGCTTGCGGACGACATAGGCGTCCAGGCCCTCGCCGTGCACGGTCTTCGGGATGTCGTAGATGGAGCGGGCGTCGGGGCAGGCCACCACGGCGGCCTCGTCGACGTCGCACATCAGCGAGATCTTGCGCTTGATCGCGGTGGGCACCTCGCGGTCGCAGCGCAGCACGATGGCGTCCGGCTGGATACCGATGTTGCGCAGCGCCGCAACCGAGTGCTGCGTCGGCTTCGTCTTCAGCTCTCCCGAGGGGCCGATGTACGGCAGGAGCGAGATGTGAACGACGAAGACGTTGTCCCGGCCGACCTCGTGGCGCACCTGGCGGACGGTCTCCAGGAAGGGCAGCGACTCGATGTCGCCGACCGTGCCGCCGACCTCGGTGATGACGACGTCCACCTCGTCGGTGGCCATGCGGCGGATACGGTGCTTGATCTCGTTGGTGATGTGCGGGATGACCTGCACGGTGTCGCCCAGATACTCGCCGCGCCGCTCCTTTGCGATCACCGTCGAGTAGACCTGGCCTGTAGTGACATTGGCGGAGCCGTCCAAGTCACGGTCCAGGAAGCGCTCGTAGTGTCCGATGTCCAGGTCCGTCTCGGCGCCGTCGTTCGTGACGAACACCTCACCGTGCTGGAAGGGGTTCATCGTGCCCGGGTCGACGTTCAGGTACGGGTCGAGCTTCTGCATCACCACGCGCAGGCCGCGGGCCTTGAGCAGCATGCCGAGACTGGAGGCGGTGAGGCCCTTGCCGAGCGAGGAGGCGACACCCCCGGTGACGAAGATGTGCTTGGTCGTCGAGGATTTGGGCGGCATGGCCAAAGGGGGCTCCCGTGGTCGCGGTCTGGGGTGCGGTTCCGGGGTTTTCTCGCCCACCGGTCCACGGGCTACCAGGGTATCAGCGCCCGGAGGAGATGGCTTCCGGCCACGCTCCGCACACGCGTCACCACGGACCCGCACGGTCTCCCTGGTTTCTCACCCGCTGCTCACCCGTTCGGCCTACCCGGGTTGTCGCGAGGGGCACACAGATCATCTACGTGCGTCGTATCCTGCTCGGACACTCGCTGCCGAGCCCGGCCGGCAACACGGCACCACCCCCGTCCGTTTGCTCCGGAACAACGAGAGCTCGTCAGTTCGTTGAGCAGAAATCGTCGTTTTGCCACACGGCTGGACGCCTGCTTTGCTTCACCGCTCAACGACGCATGGAAAAAACCCCTTGACCGACTTGGCGACAGCCCCCGTATGGGGGTCTGACGTGGCCGTTCGACTGGAGTTGCACGTGGCCGGGCGCATCGAAGACTACGCACTCATCGGAGACATGCAGACCGCTGCCCTGGTCTGCCGGGACGGCACAGTCGACTGGCTGTGCCTGCCCCGCTTCGACTCGCATGCCATCTTCGCCGGCCTGCTGGGCACTGAGGAGCACGGCTTCTGGCGCCTCGGGCCGGCGCACGCCTCCGACGCGGAGCCGCCCACCGCGGCCCGGCGCAGCTACCGCGGCGACTCTCTGATCCTGGAGTCGGAGTGGGACACCCCGCGCGGCACGGTCCGGGTGACCGATTTCATGCCCCCGCGTGACGGCGCGCCGCAGCTGATCCGCATCGTCGAGGGCCTCTCGGGCCGCGTCCCGATGCGCTCCGCCCTGCGGATGCGGTTCAGCTACGGGCGCGTGGTGCCGTGGGTGCACAAGCACGACGGGCGCACGGTCGCCGTGGCGGGCCCGGACTCGGTGTGGTTCGACACCGAGTGCGAGACCTACGGCAAGTCCCTGACCACGTACTCGGACTTCACGGTCGCTCCGGGTGACCGGATCGCGTTCACGATCTCGTGGGAGCCCTCGCACAAGCAGCCGCCCGCGCTGCCGGAGCCGGAGGGCTCGCTCCAGGCCACGGAGGACTTCTGGCGCGAATGGGTGGAGCACTGCACGTACCACGGCCCGTACCGCGAGGCCGTGATCCGCTCCCTGATCACGCTGAAGGCCCTGACGTACGCGCCGACCGGCGGCATCGTCGCCGCGCCCACCACCTCCCTGCCCGAGGACATCGGCGGCGTCCGCAACTGGGACTACCGCTACACCTGGCTGCGGGACGCGGCCATCACCCTCTCCTCGCTGCTGCGCACCGGCTACCGCGAGGAGGCCCGCGCCTGGCGCGAGTGGCTGCTGCGCGCGGTGGCCGGCGACCCCGAGAACCTGCAGATCATGTACGGCATCGCGGGCGAGCGCGAGCTCGGTGAGGCGGAGCTGGACTGGCTGCCCGGGTACGAGAACTCCGCGCCGGTGCGGGTCGGCAACGGCGCCGCACACCAGCTCCAGCTGGATGTGTACGGCGAGGTCACCGAGGCCCTGCACCTCGGCCACATGACCGGCCTGGCCCGCAACGACTACGCCTCGCTGCTCCAGCTCAAGCTGATCCGCTACCTGGAGCAGCACTGGGAGGAGCCCGACGAGGGCATCTGGGAGGTGCGCGGCCCGCGCCGGCACTTCGTGCACTCCAAGGTCATGGCCTGGGTCGCCGTCGACCGCACCATCAAGCTCCTGGAGTCCGGGGAGGCCGACGGCCCCCTGGAGCGCTGGCGCCGGCTGCGCGACGACATCCACCGGGACGTGTGCGAGAAGGGGTACGACAAGGAGCGCAACACCTTCACGCAGTCGTACGGCTCGAAGGAGCTGGACGCGTCGCTGCTGCTGATCCCGCAGATGGGCTTCCTGCCGCCGGACGACAAGCGCGTGATCGGGACCATCGAGGCGATCCAGCGTGAGCTGTCCACCACGGACGGCTTCATCCTGCGCTACCCGACGGAAGGCTCCAGCGAGGGCGTCGACGGCCTGCCCGGTGACGAAGGGGCCTTCCTGGCCTGCTCGTTCTGGATGGCCGACGACCTGGCGATGATCGGCCGCGTGGACGAGGCCCGCAAGCTGTTCGAGAAGCTGCTCGCGCTCCGCAACGACCTGGGCCTGCTCGCCGAGGAGTGGGACCCGCACCTGCAGCGCCAGGTCGGCAACTTCCCGCAGGCCTTCAGCCATGTGCCGCTGATCGACACCGCCCTGCGCCTGACGGCGTCCGGGGCCTACGGCGGCTGACCTTACGGATCGGTGACGGGGCGGTGGTCCGGCGCGACCGCCGCCTCGTACCCACTTAGGGTGGAATTATTCCTATTGCCCCTTCCGGAAGGGGGCGGCCATGGCTTCCCTCTCGAAGGCGGGCGCGGCTCTCGCCGCGCTGCGCGAGGATCTCGTCGGCGACCTGTTCGCTCCGGGGGATCCGGGCTACGACGAGGCCCGGACGGTTTTCAACGCGATGATCGACCGCCGTCCGGCGGCCATCGCCCAGTGCGCGAACGAGGCCGACGTGGTGCGGTCGGTGCGCTTCGCGCGGGAGCTGGACCTGCCGGTGGCGGTGCGCGGGGGCGGGCACAGCGTGGCCGGCATGGCGGTCAACGACGACGGACTGGTGATCGATCTGCGCCGTCTGCGCGCGGTCACCGTCGATTCCGCGGACCAGGCGGTACGGGTCGCGGGCGGCGCCACGATGAGCGAGCTGGACCGGGCCACCCAGCCGTACGGCCTGGCCACCACGGGCGGCCGGGCCTCCACCACCGGCGTCGGCGGGTTCGTCCTGGGCGGCGGCTCCGGCTGGCTGGACCGCTGCTGCGGGCTGGCCGTCGACAACCTTCTCGGCGTCGAGCTGGTCACCGCGGACGGGACCCTCGTGCAGGCGAGCGCCGACGAGAACCCCGAGCTGTTCTGGGCGCTGCACGGCGGCGGGGGCAACTTCGGCGTCGCCACGGCGATCACCCTCAAGCTGCACGAGCTGCCCCGGTTCTCCATCGCGCTGATCGTGTGCCTGCCGGAGCACGGCCCCGAGGCGGTACGCACCTACCGCGACGTGATCGAGACCGCGCCGGTCGAGGCGAGCGGCGCGGTGCTGTACTTCACCGGCCCGCCCGACGCGTTCGTACCGCCCCACCTGGTCGGCACGATGCTGTGCGGGGTGCTGCTGACCTACGCGGGCGCCGAGGACGGCCTGCGCAAGCTGGCCGAGCCGCTGCTCGCGCTGCCGCACGAGACGGAGATCGTCGGGGCGATGCCGTACGCCGACGTGCAGTGCATGCTCGACGATCCGCCCGGCCTGCGGAACTACTGGTCGGCGGAGTACCTGACCGGCGCCCCCGACGACTTCGTGAGCGCCTTCTGCTCCCTGGCGGACTCGCTGCCGGTGCCGACCGGCAGCCAGCACATCCTGTGGCCGCAGGGCGGCGCCATCGCCGACGGGCCGCGCGAGTACCCCGTGCCCTACCGGGACGCTCCCTGGGGCGTGCATCCGTTCGGGATCTGGGAGGACCCGGCGGACGACGAGCGCTGCATCGCGTGGGTGCGCGGTGTGCGGGAGACGGTGCGCCCGTGGAGCACCGGCGACGTGTACCTCAACTTCATCGGCGACGAGGGCACGGAGCGGGTCGTGGCGGGCCTCGGTGCCGAGAACACCCGGCGGCTGGCCCAGGTGAAGCGCCAGTACGACCCGGACAACGTGTTCCGCTTCAACCACAACATCAGGCCGGACTGAGCGCGGTCAGGGGCCGCTCCCCCGCCGGGTCGGCGGCGGTCGCCGGCACCAGCGCGATCTCGTCGAGCCCGGCCTCCGCGTGGGCGGCGACCCGCGCGCACCGTGTCCGGGCCGCAGCCCGGGCCGGCTTCCGCGGCGGCCGCGGCGGGCAGCGCTCGCCATCCGGCCGGCCCGGCCGTGACCGCCGTGACCGCCCGGAGATGTCGTGCGGGCATCCGCGCAGGTAGCGTCCGGCTATGCACAGCGGCACGGAACGCAGATTCGAGTCCCACGGCGCCGGGATCACCGTCCAGCGGGCGCTGGAGCTGCCCGGTCTGCGCAGCGGGCTGCCGGAGGTGCTCGCGGGCGCCGACCGGCTGCAGCGCACCGTGCGCTGGGTGCACGCGGGCGAGGTGCCGAACATCGCCTCGCTGCTGAAGGGCGGCGAGCTGCTGCTGACCACGGGTTACGGGCTCGGTACGCGGCCGGCCGACCAGCGGGCGTTCGTGCGCACCCTGGCCGAGCGCGGCATCGCGGCCCTCGTCGTGGAGCTCGGCCCGCGCTTCGCCCGCCTGCCCGCCGCGCTCGTCGACACGGCGCGCGCGGCCGGGCTCCCGCTCGTCCAGCTGCACCGCGAGGTGCCCTTCGTGACGGTCACGGAGGAGATCCACACCGAGATCGTCAACGGCCACTACGCGCTGCTCCAGCAGGCGGAGGAGGTGCACCGCCGCTGCACCGAGGCTCTGCTCGGCGGTGGCGGGGTGCCGCAGGTGCTCGGCATCCTGGCCGGCTTCGGCGGCAACCCCGTCTTCCTGGAGACGACCGACGGGCAGCTGCTGTACGCCGCCGGCTCCGGGCCCGAGGGCGCGGACCCGCTCCAGGTGTGGGAGGGGCTGCGCGGCCAGCACAAGGACACGCCGCCGCCGTCCGGTTCGGTGCTCGTGGACGTGCCCGGGGGCGGACCCGGCACGGGTTCGGTGCGGGCGCGCCTGGTCCTGCTTCCGGTACGGGCCCCGCTGGCGCCGGTGCACCGCATGGCGGCCGAGCGGGCGGCGGGCATCCTGGCGGTCGTCCTGATGCAGGCACGGCAGGAGGAGGAGCTGGCGGCGCGCGGCCGCGGCGACTTCCTCACCGACCTCGCCGAGGGCCGGATCACCGCCGAGGACGCGCCCGCGCAGGCGCGCGTGCTGGGCTTCAAGCCGGGCGACAGCCCGCTGCTGCCCGTCGTGATGCGGCTGGGCGACGCCCTCGCCCCGGGCGGCGGCTGGGCGGTGCTGGCGCGCGCGGTCTCCGAGGAGCTGGCCTCCGTCGGCGTCCCGGTCCTGCTCGGCGTACGGCCCGTCGAGGGCCGCGTGCTCGTCCTGCTGGGCCTGCGGTCGGAGCCGGAGCGCCCGGCGGTCGCGGACCGGGTCGCGGCGGCGCTGCGGGCGGGCGTGGAGCGGGCCGGGATGCACCGGCCCGGGGCCCGGCCGCCGGTGGTGGTCGTCGCGGTGGCGGGCGGCTGGGCGGCGGCGTCGGCGGGCCTGAGACACGCGGCGGAGACGGCGACGGCGGCTCAGGGCCTGTCGGACCGCCCCTGGTACGACGCCCGCCGCCTGGACATCGACCTGCTGCTGTGGCGGCTGCGCGACCACCCCGACCTGGCGGCCTTCGTGGAGCGTGCGATCGGCCCGCTCCGCGACCACGACGACCGCTCCCGGCCGCCCCTGCTGCCCACGCTGGAGACGTACCTGGCGCACGCGGGCCGCAAGGCGGAGACCGCCCGGGAACTCCATCTCAACCGGCAGACCCTCTACAACCGCCTCGCCCGCATCGGCGAGTTGCTCGGCACGGACCTCGACGACCCGCAGACGGTCATGGCGTTGAGCCTGGCCCTGCAAGCGCGCCGGCACGTGCCCTAGGGGCGTGTGGCCGGGAAGGTTCACCGGCTGACCTTCCCGGCCACAGCACTGGCCGAACGGCTCAGATCAGCACCCGCGGCAGCGTCAACTCGTCGTAGACACTCAGCACGTGGGCGACCGTCTCGTCCTCGGTCGGCCAGGTGGCGGCCTGGCGGGTGCCCCTGTCCCTGAGTTCCTCGCACCGGCCGGGGTCGCCGAGCAGCCCGGTCACGGCGTCGGCGAGCGCCTCGGCGTCGCCGTACGGGACGAGTTCGGCGGCGTCGCCGACGAGTTCGGGGATGCCGCCGACACGGGTGGCGACGAGCGGCACGCGCGCGTGGAGGGCCTCCTGCGCGAGCACGGAGCGCGACTCCCAACTGCTGGGCAGCAGGGCGACGTCGGCGGCCCGGAGCAGTTGCGCGGCGTCCTCGCGCCGTCCGATGAGCCGCACGGGCAGGCCCTCGTCCTCGATACGGCGCTGCAGGACCGGCCGCAGCGGGCCCTCGCCCGCGATCACCACCAGCGGCACGGGGTCGAGGCGCCGCCACGCGCGCGTGGCGTCCAGCAGGGTGCCGTAGCCCCGGTGCGGGTCGAGGGACCCGACCGCCATCAGCAACGGGCGCTCGGTGGCGCCGAGTTCGGCCCGGACCTTCAGGCCCGGGCGGTCGGGGTCCTCCGCGTCGGGGGACCGGCGCGGCGCCGGCAGGGCGACCGCGGCGAGCCGCGCGTCCCGCGCTCCGCTCCTGCGGGCCCGGTCCACGAGGTCGGAGGAGGCGCCGAGCACCACGGTGGCCGCCTTGACGACCCGCCGCTCCAGGAGGCGCAGCAGATGGGCGCGGGCGCCCTCGGCGTGGGCGCGGTCGTGCCAGGTGACGACGAACGGGGTGCGCCGGCCGCTGAGCGCGAGCGCGGCGCGGAAGGAGGCGTGCAGCCCGTGCGCGTGCACCAGGTCGGCGTCGGCGCAGGCCGCCCGCAGCGCGGCCACCGCTCCCGGGTCGCTGCTGCGCGGTACGTGCACGTGTTCGGCGCCGGTGCCCGTGAAGTCGTAGGTGTGATCGGCCTCGCCGGGGGCGCACACGGTGACCCGCACGCCCCGCGCGACCAGACCCGACGCCAGCGACCGCACGTGCGCGCTGCTGTGGGCGTTGCCGCCGCCCAGCACCTGCACGGTGCGCAGCGACGACTGGCCGTGCGGTGAGTGGCTGCTCACGGGGCTCACGTGGCCGGGGCTCCTGGTTCGGCGTCGGGCGGTCACGACGAAAGTACAGAGGGAACGGGCGGAGGGGGTGTACCGCTCGGTTTCCTCCACGTACGACGTCAAGGATGCCAGCACGCACGGGTGTTCCGGAAACGTGGCGGCGGTGCGCGGGCCGCGCGACGGTGGGGTTGGTCACTCACACGGGTGAAGCACGGGGCGGCGCCCGTGAAGGCGGAGCCCATTGCGTCACACGCTTCACTCCAGGCTCAACGACCGCGCCGTCGCGCTGACTTTGTCGCCGTACACGGCCGCCGTGACGAACGCCACGGCGTGGGCGAGCAGTCCGGCGCGCCCGTTGCTCATCACGACGGCGGTGCCCACCGCCGCGCCCAGCGCGTGCGCGCCGGTGTCGCCGAGCATCGTGCGCTCGCCCAGGTCGTCGGGCAGGACGGCCGCGGCGGCGCCCGTGGCGCCGGCGGCGAGTTCCGCTCCCGGACCGGACCGCAGCAGTCCCGGGGCCCCGAGCGCGACCGTCGCCGCGGCGGCCGTCCCCGGCCGTACGTCCACGAGGTTCACGAAGTGGGCGGCCCCGGCGATCACGATCCCCGCGAGCACCTTGTCCACGGCCCGCTCCTCGAGCACGGCGCCGGCCGCGAGCCCCGCCGCCGAGATCCCGAGGAGCTTGACCGCGCCGCTGGTGACCTCGCCGTCCCCGAGCGCGGACAGATGGTCGCGGAAGCCGCGCCGGGGGTCACCGGCGCCGGCCACGTCGTCGTAGGCCCCGCAGAGGCCGGCGGTGAGCACCGCGAACCCGGCGGCGGGCCGCACCCGTGCGGCCGCGGCCGCGGCGGCCAGCCCGGCCGCGGGACCGGCGTACAGACCGACGGCCCGCCCGCGGTGGTTCGTCCGCTCCCAACGCCCGCGGCCGCCGGGGGCCTTGGCCCGCAGCCCGGCGACACCCGCCCGGGTGAGCGCGGCGGCGAGCGCGAACGACCTTGTTCTCCGTGCACGGTTGGCCATCGGGCCACCCTAGTGCGTGGGCGGGGCGGCCGGACCCACGTCCCGACCGCCCGCCCCTAGCCGTCTCCCCTGGCCGTGGCCAGCAGTTCCTCCGCGTGCGCCCGGGCCGTCTCGGAGTCCTCCTGGCCGGCCAGCATGCGCGACAGCTCGCGCACCCGCTCCTCGCCCTCGAGGACCTTCACGCCGGAGCGTGTCACCGACCCGTCGTTGGTCTTCTCGACCAGCAACTGCCGGTCGGCGAAGGCGGCCACCTGCGGAAGGTGGGTGACCACCACGACCTGCGCGCTCTTCGCCAGCCGCGCCAGCCGGCGCCCGATCTCGACGGCCGCCTTGCCGCCGACACCGGCGTCGACCTCGTCGAAGAGGTACGTCGGCACGGGGTCCGTCCCGGCGAACACGACCTCGACGGCGAGCATCACCCGCGAGAGCTCACCGCCGGAGGCGCCCTTGGCGATCGGGCGCGGCGGCGCACCGGGGTGCGGCGCGAGCAGCAGCTCGACCTCGTCGACGCCCGACGGCCCGTAGCCGACGGTGCGCCCGCCGACCTCCACGCCCTCCGGGTCCTCGGTCTGCCGGATCTCGAAGGACACCCGCGCGTGCGGCATGGCGAGCGAGGCCAGTTCGGCCGTGACGGCGGCCGCGAACCGCTCGGCCGCCTCCGTCCGCGCGTCCGTCAACGCCTGGGCCAGCCCGCCCAGTTCACCGCGCAGCGCGTCCCGCTCCGCGGTCAGCTCCGCGATCCGCTCGTCGTCGCCGTCCAGCTGGGTCAGCCGCGTGGCGCTCTGCTCGGCCCAGGCCAGCACCGAGGCGACGTCCTCGCCGTACTTCCGCGTCAGCGCGCCGATGGCGGCGCGCCGTTCCTCAACGGCCGCCAGCCGCAGGGGATCCGCGTCCAGGTCGTCGGCGTACCCCGCCAGCTCGCCCGCGACGTCGCCGAGAAGGATCCCGATCTCGCCGATCCGGTCGGCCAGCGCCGACAGCGCCGGATCGTGCGCGCGCACGGCGTCCAGCGCCCGCTGCGCGCCCGCGACGAGCGTGGCGGCGTCGATCCCCTCGGGGTCCTCGGGGTTGCCGGCGAGCGCGGCGTGTGCGGCCGTGGCGGCCGACGAGAGCGCCTCCGCGTGCCCGAGGCGCTCGGCCTCCTCCGCCAGCTCCACGTCCTCCCCGGCCCGCGGCTCCACACCGGCGATCTCCTCGAGGCCGTAGCGCAGCATGTCGGCCTCCTGGGCCCGCTCACGCGCGCGCGTGACGATCTCCTCCAGCTCGGCGGAGACGGCCCGCAGCCGCCGGTACGCCTCGCCGTACTTCGCCAGCGGCCCGGCGACGGCGTCCCCGGCGTACCGGTCGAGCGCCTGCCGCTGCCGCGTCAGCTTCAGCAGCCCCTGCTGATCCGTCTGCCCGTGCACGGCCACCAGGTCGTCGGCGAGCTCGGCCAGCAGCCCGACCGGAACGCTGCGCCCGCCCACGTGCGCCCGCGACCGCCCCTCGGCGGAAACGGTACGGCTGATCAGCAGCGCCCCGTCGTCCAGCTCGGCCCCCGCCTCCTCGGCGCGCACCCCGGCCGAGGAGCCCGTTGGGACGGCGATCCGCCCTTCCACCACGGCCCTGCCGGCCCCGATCCGCACGAGCGCAGGGTCCGCCCGTCCGCCCAGCAGCAGCCCGAGGCTGGTGACCACCATGGTCTTGCCCGCACCCGTCTCACCGGTGACGGCGGTGAACCCGGGGGACAGCTCGACGACCGCGTCGTCGATGACTCCGAGCGACCGTATCCGCATCTCTTCCAGCACGGCTACGACCTTACGAGGTCGGCACCGGGAAGTGCGACGGCCCCCGTCCCGGTTGTGTGAAGGTGCAGGTGACGAATGCGTATCGCCGTCACATTGTCACCCACGCGAGTGCAAGACCCCGGCCTCCGCCGGCTAGTGCGGTGCCCCGCGCCATCCGGACACCGGCAGTGCGAACTTCGCCACCAGCCGGTCCGTGAACGACGCGTGGTGCAGCCGGGCCAGCCGCACGGGCACGGCACCCCGGCGCACCTCCACGCGCGCCCCCGGCGGCAGTTCGACGGTCCGCCGCCCGTCGCACCAGAGAACCCCCGGCGGGACGTGCGGCAGCACCTCGACGGCCAGCACGGAATCCGGCGAGGTGACCAACGGCTTGGCGAACAGCGCGTGCGCCGAGATCGGCACCATCAGCAGCGCCTCGACCTCCGGCCACACCACGGGCCCACCGGCGGAGAACGCGTACGCCGTCGACCCCGTCGGCGTGGACAGCACGATCCCGTCACAGCCGAAGCCGGTGACCGGCCGCCCGTCGATCTCCAGCACCACCTCGAGCAGCTTCTCGGCGGAGACCTTCTGCACGGCCGCCTCGTTCAGCGCCCAGTCCGTGTGCACGATGTCGCCGTTGCGGTGGACGACGACGTCGACGGTCATCCGCTCCTCGACCTCGTACGCCTTGGTCACCACCCGGTCGACGACCTTGTCCAGATCGTCGCGCTCGGCCTCCGCGAGGAACCCGACCCGCCCGAGGTTGACGCCGAGCATCGGCACCCCGGAGGCCCGGGCGAACTCGGCGCCGCGCAGCAGCGTCCCGTCGCCGCCCAGCACGATCAGCAGCTCGCAGCCGTCGAGGCACTGCGGAGTGGCCTCCTTGACCAGCTGCACCTCCTCGGGCAGCGGCAGATCGCTCGCCTCGTACTCCAGCACGCGTACGCCGATGCCCTCACGCAGCAGCCCCTTCACGACCAGCTCGGCGCTGCGGATGGCCGCGGGCCGCCCCGTGTGGGCGAGCAGGAAAACAGTACGAGCTCGGTTCGGTGTCAACGCGGCCCCTCCGCCACTGCACGGTCTACGTCGGCCGGGTCCAGTTCGGGTGCACCGGCCCGCAGCCACAGAAAGTACTCGACATTCCCGGACGGGCCGGGCAGCGGGCTGGCGGTGACCCCCCGCACCCCGAGCCCGAGCTCCGACGCCTTGTGGGCCACCCCCCGCACGGCCTCCGCCCGCAGCTGCGGACTGCGTACCACTCCTCCGCTGCCCAGCCGTTCCCTGCCCACCTCGAACTGCGGCTTGACCATCATCACCAGGTCGGCGTCCGGTTTCACGCACCGCACCAAGGCAGGCAGCACCAGGCCGAGCGGGATGAAGGACAGATCCCCCACGACAAGATCCACAGGCTCCCCATCGATCGCTTCGAGCGTCAACTCGCGTACGTTCGTACGGTCCTTGACGGTGACGCGTTCATCGCTCCGCAGAGTCCAGGCGAGTTGTCCGTATCCGACGTCGACGGCGACGACGTGCGCGGCCCCCGACCGCAGCAGGACGTCCGTGAAGCCACCGGTCGAGGCGCCGGCGTCGAGCGCCCGCCGCCCCTCGACGACGAGCCCCCGCGGCGCGAAGGCCGCGAGCGCGCCCGCGAGCTTGTGGCCGCCGCGCGAGACGTAGTCGGGATCGCCGTCGTCGGAGGAGACGACGATCGCCGCCGCGGTCTCCACCTGCGTGGCCGGCTTGGTCGCCACGGTCTTGCCGACTTTGACCCGCCCGGCGGCGATCAGCTGGCTCGCGTGCTCACGCGAGCGCGCGAGCTTGCGGCGCACCAGCTCCGCGTCGAGACGGCGGCGTGCGACTCCTGCCACGTTCGGTTCAGCTCCTGTGTTGTCCGTACGACGGTGAGGGGGCCGAAGGGCCCGGACGGGCGTCGAGCGCGGTGAGCGTGTCGCGCAGCCCCCGGTGTACATCCTCGTACACCTCGACGTGTCCGTCGGTGGCGAGGTGGTCGGCGTCGCCCAGCCGTTCCAGCCGCGCGTCGACCTCGGCGTTGCCGGTCGGGGTGCGGGGCACGTTCAGCGGGGCCGGGGCGGCGGGATCGTGGTCGGGCCCGGCCTCGGCCGTCCCGTCCCCCGCCATGGCCTCGGGCACAGTGTCGCTCATGCCCAGACGCTACCCCGAAGGCCTGGGGTACCGTCGATCTCGATGGCCACGATCGAAGAATGCCGCGCCGCGCTGGAACAGCTCTCGGACAACATGAACCGCGCCGAAGGGGACGTCCGTTCGGCCGCCTCCCTGGACCGCTCGGTGAGCTGCCTGATCACCGACCTGGACGTCTCGTTCGTCGGCAGGATGACCGGTGGCCGGATCGTGGTGCAGGACACCGTCCAGGGCCCTCCGCGGGAGAAGGCCCAGATCCGGCTGGCCATGAAGGGCGACGACCTGGTCGCCATGGTCGACGGCCAGCTGCACTTCGCCCGGGCCTGGGGCTCGGGCCGGGTGAAGCTGGAGGCCGGCCTGCGCGACCTGTTCCTGCTCAGGAAGCTGCTGTAGCGGCTCGCGCCCGGCGGGCCGCCGGCACGACCAGCGGCGTCCCCGTCTCCGGGTCGTCGATGATCTGGCAGCGCAGCCCGAACACCTCCTCGACCAGCCCGGCCGTGACGATGTCCTTCGGTGCGCCTTCGGCGACGACCCGCCCCTCGCGCAGCGCGACGAGGTGGGTGGCGTACCGCGCGGCGTGGTTGAGGTCGTGCAGGACGGCGACCAGCGTGCGGCCCTGTTCCTCGTGCAGTTCGGCGCAGAGGTCGAGGACGTCGATCTGGTGGTGGATGTCGAGGTACGTCGTCGGCTCGTCGAGCAGCAGCAGCGGCGTCTGCTGGGCGAGCGCCATGGCGATCCACACGCGCTGCCGCTGACCGCCGGACAGTTCGTCGACATGGCGATCGGCGAGTTCGGCGACCCCGGTCCGCGCCATCGACTCCCGGACGACCCGCTCGTCCTCGCCCGACCACTGGCGCAGGACGCCCTGGTGCGGGTACCGGCCGCGGCCGACCAGGTCGGCGACGGTGATGCCGTCGGGCGCGATCGACGACTGCGGCAGCAGGCCCAGCGTCCGCGCGGCCTTCTTCGCCGGCATCGACTGGATGACCTGTCCGTCCAGCAGCACCCGGCCCCGGCTCGGCTTCAGCATGCGCGAAAGCGCCCGCAGCAAGGTCGACTTGCCGCACGCGTTGGGGCCGACGATCACGGTGAAGGAGTTGTCCGGGATCTCCACCGAGAGCTGCTCGGCGATGACCCGCTGGTCGTAGGCGAGGGTGACGTTCTCGGCGGACAGGCGATTCACGCTGCTCCTTCGGGTGTTCGTGGGGGGCTTCACGGAACGGTCCGTGGGGGGCTTCACGGAACGGTCCGTGCGCGGCTTCGGGGAGCGGCGCGTGGGTGGCTTCGCGGCGGCGCTCATATCCGGCCCGCCCGGCGCTCGGCGACCAGCAGCCACAGCAGATAGGCGCCGCCGAGGACTCCGGTGACCACACCGACGGGCAGCTGGTCGGCGCCGAAGATCCGCTGCGAGACCCAGTCGGCGGTGACCAGCAGGGCGGCACCCATGCACAGGGACGACAGCAGATTGGGACCCGGCGAGCGGGTCAGGCGGCGGGCGAGCTGCGGCGCGGTGAGCGCCACGAAGCCGACGGGGCCCGCCGCGGCGGTGGCGGTCGCGGTGAGCAGGACGGCGGCCACCATCAGCAGCGCCCGCACCCGCTCCACGCGCACGCCGAGCGCGTTCGACACGTCGTCGCCCATCTCCATCAGCCGCAGCTCGCGCGCGCGGGCGAGGACGAGCGGGACGAGCACGGCGCACAGCGCGAGCAGCGGCCAGACCTGGTCCCAGTCACGACCGCTGAGGGAGCCGGTCATCCAGACGACCGCGCGGGCCGCGTCGACGAGGTCGGACACCGTGAGGAGATAGCCGTTGACCGCCGTGACGATCGCGGAGACGCCGATGCCGACCAGCACCAGCCGGTAGCCGTGCACACCCCGCTTCCAGGCGAGCAGATAGATGGCGAGCCCGGTCGCCAGCCCGCCCACCAGCGCGCCCATGGTGACCTGGGCGGCGCTGCCGGAGAACAGCACGATCATCACGAGCGCCCCGGCCGTCGCCCCCTGCCCGAGGCCGAGCACGTCCGGGCTGCCCAGCGGATTGCGGGTGACGGCCTGGAACAGCGCGCCGCCGAGCCCGAGCGAGGCGCCGACCAGCAGCCCGACCAGGACGCGCGGCAGACGCAGCTCGTCGATGATGAACTCCTGCCCCGCGTCGCCGTTCCCCGCCAGGGTCCTGAGCACGTCCCCGGCCGAGATCGGGAAGTCGCCGGTGCCGATCAGCAGGACGCTCGCGGCGAGCGCGGCCAGCAGCAGCACCGCGACCACGACGGCGGCCCGCACGTCCAGGCGCACGGAGAGCCCGCCCGGGGTCCTCACCACACGGTTGCTCCTCACAGCTGCGCCGTCCTTCGCCGTCGTACCAGGAAGATGAAGACCGGCCCGCCGACGACCGCGGTGACGATGCCGACCTGAAGCTCCGAGGGGCGGGCCACGATCCGGCCGAGCACGTCCGCACCGAGCAGCAGCACGGGCGACAAAATCGCGGCGTACGGCAGGATCCAGCGCAGGTCGGGGCCGGTGAAGGACCGTACGACGTGCGGGACCATCAGCCCGACGAAGGCGATCGGCCCGCAGGCGGCCGTCGCCGCGCCGCACAGCACGGTCGCGGCGAGCATGGACAGCGCCCGGGTGCGGTTCAGGTGGGCGCCGAGCGCCTTGGCGGTGTCGTCGCCCATGGCCACGGCGTTGAGCGGCCGGGCCAGCACGAGGGAGAGGACCGTGCCGACCGCGATGAACGGCAGCACCTGCAGGGTGGTCGAGTCGGTCGCCGAGGCGAGCGAACCGACCGTCCAGAAGCGCATCTTGTTGAGCGCCGCCTGGTCCGTGATCATCACGGCCTGCAGATAGCCGTAGAGCGCGGCGCTGACGGCGGTGCCGGCCAGCGCGAGCCGCACCGGCGTGGCGCTCCGGCTGCCGCCGAGGAACCACACCAGGGCTCCGACGGCGGCCGCTCCGGCGAAGGCGAACCACACATAGTCGTCGAGGCTCGTGACGCCGAGGTACGTGATGGCGGTGACGACGGCGGCCGAGGCGCCGGCGTTGATGCCGAGGAGGCCCGGATCGGCCAGCGGGTTGCGGGTCAGCGCCTGGAGCACCGCGCCGGAAAGTCCCAGCGCGGCGCCGGCGAGCAGCCCGAGGACGGTCCGTGCCAGCCGCGCGTCCACGACGACGTCGCCGTAGGTCCCCGTGTCCTGGAACAGGCCGTGCCAGACCTGTTCCAGGGAGAGCGGCTTCGCGCCGATCGCGATGCTCGCCGAGGCGACGAGCACCAGGACGGCGAGCGCGAGGAGGAGCCCGAAGGCACGTATCGCCCGGCGGGTCGGGGGCGCGGGGGCGGTCTCCGCGCGCTGTTCGGGAGGACTGTCGACCAACACGTAGTTAGGTTAGCCTACCCTCGCATGCCGCTTGGATGGGGCGCCGCCCGCCCCACGGCTCACCACTCCAGCCGCGCCAGCGCCTTCCCCGCGTCCAGCGCGCACACGCCGTCCCCGGCCGCCGTCCAGGCCGCCGCGCACAGTGCCCGCAGACCGTCCACGGCCGCGCCGTCACCCTCCAGTTCCAGCCGGTCGGAGGCCGCCGTGGCCGTCCAGCCGCCGCACCGGAAGCCGTCCCCCGCCTCCTCGACCGCGGGCTGGCCCGTGAGCAGGCCGCGCAGGTCGGCGTCGACGTACGTCGGCCGGTGCTGCGGCGGCGCGGTGAGCAGCTGCGCGCCGTCGGTCACGCCGGTCAGGACGAGCAGCGAGTCCACCTCGCCGTTGAACGCCCCCTCGATGTCCGTGTCCAGCCGGTCCCCGACCACCAACGGCCGCTCGGCACCCGTGCGCAGGATCGTCTCCCGGTGCATGGGCGGCAACGGCTTGCCCGCGACCTGGGGTTCGGCACCCGTCGCGATCCGCACGACCTCCACCGCGGCGCCGTTGCCCGGGGCGATCCCACGGCCGCTGGGAATCGTCAGGTCGGTGTTGGACGCGTACCACGGCACCCCGCGCGCGACCGCGTAGCTCGCCTCGGCGAACCGCCCCCACGGCAGGTCGGGCCCGCCGAATCCCTGCACGACCGCCGCCGGATCGTCCTCCGCCGACTCGACGGGCTCCAGCCCGCGCTCCCGCAGCGCGACCCGCAGCCCCTCGCCGCCGATGACCAGCACCCGCGACCCCGCCGGCACCTGCTCGCTGATCAGCCGCGCGACCGCCTGCGCGGAGGTGATGACGTCCTGGGCACCGGTCGGTATCCCCAGCTCGGTCAGGTGTTCCGCCACCGTGTCCGGCGTCCGCAGGGCGTTGTTGGTGACATATGCGAGATGCATCCCGCCCGCCCTGGCCGTCTCCAGCGACTCGACGGCGTGCGCGATGGCCTGCCCTCCCGCGTACACCACCCCGTCGAGATCGAGCAGCGCCGTGTCGTACGCCTCGCTCAGGGCCTGGCCACTGCCCTCGGGCCTCGTCCTGACGCTCTGGCTCATTCCACATCGCTCCTCGTTCGACGGCTTTCCCCCGATCATCCCGCACGCCTCCGGCACACGTACGATGCCGGGATGAACACAGCAGGTCACTCGGAAGCAACGGCGCGCCGGGGCCTGGAACTCACCCCGTTCCGCGGCCTTCGTTACGACCCGGACCGGGTCGGCAGCCTCGCCGCCGTGACATCGCCGCCGTACGACGTCGTCGTACGCCCCGACGGCCTGCACCACCTCCAGTCCGCCGACCCGTACAACATCGTCCGTCTGATCCTGCCGCAGGCCCCGACGGCCGTCGCCCGCAACGAGCAGGCGTCCGACACCCTGCGCCGCTGGCTCGCCGAGGGAGTCCTGGCCGCCGATCCCGAACCCGGCCTGTACGTCTACGAGCAGAGCGACGGCGACGGCATGCTCCAGCGCGGCATCATCGGCGCCCTGCGCGTCTCGGACCCGGCGGAGGGCGTGGTGCTGCCGCACGAGGACGTCATGCCGCACGTGGTCGCCGACCGCGCCGACCTGATGCGCGCCACCTCCGCGAACCTCGAACCCCTGCTCCTGACCTACCGCGGCAACGGCTCGGCGTCGTCCGCGGCCGAGCTCGTGGAGCGGGTCGCCGACCACCCGCCGCTCCTCGCCACCAAGACCGAGGACGGCTACAGCCACCGCCTGTGGTCGGTCACCGACCCGGCCGACCTCGCCCGCGTCCAGTCCGACCTGGCCCAGCACCAGGCGCTGATCGCCGACGGCCACCACCGCTGGGCGACGTATCGCCGCCTGCGCTCGGAACACGGCTCCCCGAGCCCGTGGGACTACGGCCTCGTGCTGCTCGTCGACACCGCCCGCTACCCGCTGCGCGTCCGCGCCATCCATCGCCTCCTGCACGGCCTGCCGGTGGCCGACGCACTCGCCGCGCTGCACGGCCGGTTCCGTATACGGCGCCTGCCGGTCTCCCTCCCGCAAGCCCTGGAGGCTCTGGCGGACAGCGCGTGCGCGGGCAACGCGTTCCTGCTGGCGGGTGACGGCGCCTTCCACCTGGTCGACCGCCCGGACCCGGATCTCCTGGCCCGTACGATCCCCGTCGACCGGCCCGTCGCCTGGCGCACCCTGGACGCGACGGTCCTGCACGCCGCGCTGCTCGACCACGTCTGGGGCATCCCCGAGGACGACCCGGCCCGCATCGCCTACATCCACGACACGGCGGCCACCGTCGAGAAGGCCGAACGCGACGGCGGCACGGCCGTCCTGCTGCACCCGGTCCGCGAGGACGTCGTCCGCGACCTGGCCCGGCAGGGGGTGACGATGCCCCGCAAGTCGACGTCGTTCGGCCCGAAGCCGGCGTCGGGACTGGTACTGCGCACGCTGGACGGCTGACCGGGCGGCTGCTGCGGGCCTCGGACAAAGGGCCCGGACATGCGCAGGGGGCGGGACCGCACGGTCCCGCCCCCTGCGCATGTCTCCTCAGTCCTTGTCGTCGTCGACCTCGATCTCGATGTCGGCATCGGCGTCGGCGTCGGTGCCGACAGCGGTGCCGGTGTCCGCCTCGGCCTTCGCGCTGTCGCCGTCCTCGCCGTCCTCGCCCTCGTCGCCCGCGTCGCTCGCATCGCTCGCGTCGAAAACATCGACGAACTCCACGCCGTCCAGCTCGGCAAGCCGGTCCGAGGCGTCCGTGCTGCCGTCCCGGTCCGCCTCTACGGCCTTGGCGAACCAGTCACGGGCTTCGCCCTCACGGCCGGCGGCGAGCAGGGCGTCGGCGTACGCGTACCGCAGCCGCGCGGTCCACGGCTGGACCGAGTTGGAGGCGAGCTCCGGGCTCTGCAGCGTCACGATGGCCGCGTCGAGCTGCTCCATGTCGCGCCGGGCGCCGGCCGCGACGAGCCGCATCTCGACCTGCCCGGCCTTGTCCAGCTTCTGCACCTCGGGCGCCCCGGCCATGTCCAGCGCCTTCTCCGGCCGCCCGAGCCCACGCTCGCAGTCGGCCATCACGGGCCACAGCTCCACGGTGCCGGTCATACGCCGCGCCGCACGGAACTCGGCCAGCGCCTCGGCGTACTTCTGGTTCGCGTACGCCGCGAACCCGGCCGCCTCGCGCACGGCGGCGACGCGAGACGCCAGCCGCAGAGCGATCCGGGAGTAGGCGTAGGCGCCCTCGGGGTCCTCGTCGATGAGCCGGGCGACCATCACCAGGTTCTTGGCGACGTCCTCCGCGAGCGTCTTTGGCAGGCTCTGGAGCTCCTGCCGTACGTCCTTGTCGATCTCCTCGCCGGTGACGTCCTCGGGGATCGGCAGCCGCTTGATGGGCTCCCGGTCCCGGTCCCTGTCGCGGTCACGGTCCCGCGGCCGATCGTCGCGGAACCGGCCGCCGCCTCCACCGCGCCGGTCGTCGCGCCCCCGGAAGCCACCGGGACGCCCACCGCGGTCGTCGCGGCGAGGACCACCGCGCCCGCCCCGGTCGTCACGACCACGGAACCCACCGCGCTCGCCCCGATTGTCATCACGCCGGAAGCCACCACGGTCACCGTCACGACGCTCACCACGGTCGTCACGGCGGTAGGTCGGGCGGTCGTCACGCCGATCGTCACGCCGGTCATCACGACGGTCGTCACGCCGGTACGTCGGGCGGTCGTCACGGCGGTAGGTCGGGCGGTCGTCACGGCGGTAGGTCGGGCGGTCATCGCGACGGTCGTCACGCCGGTATGTCGGGCGGTCATCGCGACGGTCATCGCGACGGAAGGACGGACGGTCACCACGATCGTCACGCCGGTCGTCACGACGGAAGCCACGATCACGATCGTCACGGCGGTCCTCGCGCCGGTCGTCGCGGCGGTCATCCCGACGGAAGGACGGACGGTCACCACGATCGTCGCGACGCGGACCGCGGTCACCCCGGTCGTCGCCGCGGAAGCCACGGTCACGGTCATCGCGCCGGCCGTAACCACCACGATCGGGCGCGCCCCTGCGGTCGTCCCTACGGCCGTAGCCACCACCGCGGTTGTCGTCACGCCGGAAACCACCACGGTCGTTGTCGCGACGCTCGCCGCGGTCGTCCCGACGGTACGTCGGGCGGTCGTCCCGACGGAAGGACGGGCGATCCCCTCGGTCGTCCCGCCGGTCGTCGCGGCGGTCGTCGCGGCGGTCATCCCGACGGAAGGACGGACGGTCACCACGATCGTCGCGACGCGAACCGCGGTCACGGTCGTCCCGCTGGAACGCCGGACGGCCACCGCGGTCGCCCTCACGGCGGTCGTCACGCCGACCGTAGCCACCACCGCGGTTGTCGTCGCGGCGGTTGTCACGGTCGTCACGGCGGTCGTCGCGTCGGAAACCACCGCGATTGCCGCGGTAGCCGCCACGCTCGCCGCGGTCCCCACTGTCCCGTCGCCGCTGGTCGCGCTCCGGTCGATCGTCGGGAGAGTTGGTGGACATCGGTGACTCCTGTCTTCGGTACCGCAAGCATTGTAAAAACGAAAGGACCCCTGGTCCCAGCTGAACGCTGGTGACCAGGGGTCCTTCCCAAAGATTGTTCGGCGGCGTCCTACTCTCCCACAGGGTCCCCCCTGCAGTACCATCGGCGCTGTAAGGCTTAGCTTCCGGGTTCGAAATGTAACCGGGCGTTTCCCTCACGCTATAACCACCGAAACCCTAATGGTTTCGAGCGAACAAGCACACTCTTCAGTTATGTGTTCTGCTCAAAAGCCGACAACGGTCGTTGTCTCAGAACTAACACAGTGGACGCGAGCAACTGAGGACAAGCCCTCGGCCTATTAGTACCGGTCACCTCCACCAGTCACCTGGCTTCCAGATCCGGCCTATCAAC
>NZ_JBIWOE010000011.1:0-240440 GCF_044767585.1 Streptomyces sp. NPDC101225 | reverse complement strand
TGCTGAACAGTGATCTTGGTCGACACGGTTCTAGCAGGAGCTCCATCTCTGCTTCCTACGGCTTGACACACCAACCCCACGCCTAACTACACGGCTTGGGCCTAGTTCTGCACGGTGTCGTTTTCTTCGCAGAGATACAGGCGGGGCCATCGTCCTCGGACTCGTGTTCGCGGCCACATGGCCCCCAGCGTCCTCGGTGCTCCGCTCGGCGGCCGGTCCACCCCCGCGGCGGCCCAACGCATCGGTATGGTCATCTTCCTGACCGGATGGATCGGCATCATTGCGGCGATCGGCGAGGGCACGCTGGCGCTGTTCATCGTGGCAACGATCGTCGCCGACGCCGGTCAAGGCATCGCCATCAGCGCCGCCACCCGTGGCCTGCTCCACGACAGCACCCTGGCCGACCGGGCACCGATCTTGAGTGCGATCTACCTCCTCCGCTACGACGGCGCGGTGTTTCCCAGCCGCATCTCCGGGGAGCTCTCGGACACCTTCTCGCTGCCGCAGATCGCCCTCGGATACGGCGGGCTCGCCGTCGCCGCCACCTTGGTCACCGTCCTTGCCGCACACAACCCGCGTCCGGCACAGCCGGGTAAGGCAGCACGGGTGAGTCATCACCACGATCCACGCCCTCATCAAGACCTCACCGAGCCGAAGCAGGCTGAAACCACGCCTCGTTGACGCACGTCGATGCGTTGACGCAGGTCGATCGCCACACGGATCGGCACCACGAGCCAGCCCCGGAGGGGACTGGTCGGGAACCAGCCCGCAGGCTTCTACGACGTCGCACGCACCGCGCTTCGGCGGTAAGAACCGAGCCCTGCAGGCACGCGTATAGACGGGAGCCGCCTGCCGTTCGGGCGTCGGCACCCACTGACGCGAGGCACGAGATGGCGTTGAGCGGAAGGACCGCCGACCGCTTCGCGGCGACCCGTCCGATGACCCGGTCGGTGTGGGTGACCGGGCGTCCCGCACCATCGGGTCCGAAAGATCCACTCCCTGTTCGCAATGAGATGCCTTGTCACCAAGGAGAGTTCATGGGCCTGTTGAATACCGGCGCGGCGTTTCCCGCCCTGACCGTCAATGCCGTCGGGGGCGGCATCCTCGACATCCGTGAGGAGCTCGCCGGCAGCTTCGGCGTCGTCCTCTTCTACCGCGGTTCGTGGTGTCCTTACTGCATCGCGCAACTGAGGGCCTTCCAACGAGCCGGAGACCGATTCGCCCAGGTGGGGATCAAGGTCGTCGCGCTCTCCGTCGACGACGAGGCCACGACGAAGGAGGTCGTGGAGAAGCACAAGCTCACCTTCCCCGTGGGGCACAGTGCGGACGCGCGGGCGGTCGCCGACGCGACCGGTGCCTTCGTCAACGACGAGCCTGTGCATCTGCAGTCGACGGGCTTCGTGCTGGCCCCCGATGGCACCGTCATCACCGCGGTCTACTCGAGCGGAGCGATCGGCCGACTCGTGCCGGAGGACGTTCTCGGCCTGGTCTCCTACCTCAAGGAACACATGGGCTGATCGCGCCGGCTCGGCAGCACGGCGATCACGGGAACTCAGGCCGCATGGGGGCTTCTTCGGGCCGTCGCGCCGAGGGCTACCTCGACCCTCGGCGCGAACCCCGTGGGGATCGGCATAGGAACGCCGGGTAGCCAGAAGCGAATCAACGGGCTTGCGGCCTGCCTCATGCACCGGGGTTGTCATGGTCTGGCCCCGCACCTGCCTGGGAACGGAAGGTCCGCGTTCCGTCCGTCCGGCTGACCGCGGCGCCGTTCGGCAGGGTCGTGGTTTCGCCGTGCTCCGCTCGGCATCCACGCGACACATGCGCCTTCGGCGGTGATTCGGAGCCCTCCGACGCGAGCCGGGCGGGCGGCCACCCCTCGCGCCAGGAGGCCGTGAGCTCGGCACGGCCGAACAACAGGGCGTAGCCCGGGAGAAGTTGGGCGAGGATACGGCCCGTGAGCTCCTCGCCGGCGAGCTGGGCCATGACGCGTAGGACGGTACCGGTGTCCCAGCGGGTGGTGTCGGAGTGCCGCCGGTACGGGACGCCAGGTCTTTGACGAACCCACGGCCGGTGAGAGGTTCGACAGCGGGGACTTCGGAGGTGAAGGAGACCGCTGCCTCATGGGGGAGCTTGCCGGTGAACTCCACCCGTTCTCCGCCTGTGAGCTGGCGCCCGAACGCGGCCAGCACGGCGTCCACGACCTGGCGGGCTTGTGTGCAGGTGGGGTACCGGCCTTCATACCGCACCTTTTCCAGCAACTGCTCGAACGTCATGGAAACCGTGGTCTGTCTCGGCTCCTGCTGGTGATGCATCAGGGACGTGGTCGCCTTTCTCGTCACCAACGGAGCGGTCGATCGGTATGCGGCCTCGTCGGGCGCGTCGGCCGAGCGGGTTCTTGAGGCCAAGCCATCCGTGACGCGTCAGGTCATCAGGCTGTCTCCCCCCCCCCGAAGGTCTGCCATGACTACGTGAGGTGCCGGTGCCTTTGTTGACGGGAACATCGGTTGACCGGAACATCGGCCGGGTCGCCGACGGGCACGTGGTGTCTCCTTGGCGTCGCTCCCGCGCGCCGTCTTACCGACAACTCCTCTGGCGGAATTGTGTGTGGCGGTTGACGGAGACAGGCTGGCGGACGAACTTCCACCAGGCACTTTGGCGTGCTGCCAACTCCTCACGGAGAATCGATCCAGCGTAGATGAGCTGTAGATCAACGCCGCTCTACCATTTGCGGAGAAACAGCTTGCTGATCGGCTCGGCGCGCTGATTCGCGTATGCCATGTGCATCGGCCGCAACGAGGGCCGGCGTGAGGCCGGGTCTGGTTTCTTGCCCGGACGGGAATTCGGAGGACATCGTGAGCAGTGCTGACTCGACGGTGCAACGAGATGCTCAAGTGGCGCTTTTCGAGGCGATCGTCTCTCAAGCGCGCCAACAGGAGGCGCACAAGGACCACGGGGCGGTCGCAGCAGCCTTGAAGGATCTGGCAGAGGCGTATGCCTGGGCAGCGAACCAGCACGAGGGCCCGAGCGATCGGTGAAGGTCGCCACCCTTTGAATGGCCGATCTCTCCTGCTGGACAGGGCGCGGAGCGACGCCCTTCGCACGTATTCGGAAAGAGGAGTCACCATGTCTGAAGGCGCTGTCGACGACGAGTGGGGGGAGCAAACTCCGGATGCGGTTCTCCACACGGGGACGGAAGAGTTGCCCGACCCGGAAGACGTAGTGCTGGCATCCGGTCACGACATCACGCCGGAGAGGCTTGAGGAGGCGCGCCGCCTTCTCAGCGAAGAGGGTGCCGCCGGTGTGGAGAAGTTGCTTCCGTGAAAGAGCACCGCTGCAACGCCCGGGAGCAGTCGGGCTGCTCCCGGCCCGTACCGAGTTGAGGAGCAGAAATGAAAGCATGCGGAGTCTCCGCAACCGGGGTCGCGGAGACCGTCCTCCTCAGCCTTCCCGAACCCCCGCCCCCCGGCCCGGGTCAGGTACTCATCGAGGTCGAGGCCGCCGGTGTGGGACCGTGGGACCAGCTGCTGAACACCGGCGGCTGGGACGTCGGCCTGCGGCCACCCGCCGCGCTGGGAGTCGAGGGCGTCGGCCGGGTTCGCGCCATCGGGCCCGATGTCCAAGGGATCTCCGTCGGTGACCGGGTGGTGGCGCACGAGGCGCCGCTCCCGGGCGGCAGCGGCTTCTGGGCCGAGCAGGTCCTTGTCACCGCCGCCCACACGGCCCCTGTCCCCACCGCACTGGAACCCGTCGAGGCGGCCGCACTCCCGGTCATCGGGCTCACCGCAGTGCAGACTCTGGAGGCCCTGGGGCTCACCACAGGGCAGCGCCTCCTGATCACCAACGGAGGCGGCAGCACCGGTGCCTTGGCCATCCAGCTCGCGGCGACCGCCGGTGTGGAGGTGACGGCGACAGCCTCGCCATCCGCCGCTGAGCGCCTCCGCGAGTGCGGAGCGGCCGAGGTCGTCGACTACCACGACCCGGCATGGCCGAATCGAGTACAAGGCGGGTTCGATGCGGCCGTCATCGCCGCGCCCGGCACGGCAGTGATCGCCTTGCCGCTCGTGCGTGACGGCGGGCAGCTGTGCTCGCTGACCTCCGACGCGCCGGCTTCCGAGCGCGGAATTACCAGTACCAACCTCTACGTACGGCCTGATGCCGCGCAGCTCACCCAGCTGGCAACCGGCCTCGCACATGGGCTGCTTCGTCTCACGCCCGAAGCTCTGCCGCTGACGGAGGGGCCGGCCGCATTGGACCGGGTGGCCGCGGGCCGGACAGCAGGCCGCAAGCTTGTGCTCGTTCCCTGAACAGCGGGTGTGAGGCTTCGGTTCGGGCATGACCTGTCGGCGGCGTCAGGCGCCGCCGGGCGGCCCGGAACGAGGTTGGTGCGTGCGAACAGTTGCACATCCTCCCCCCTAATTGAGCACGTCGGACGCGATCGTGGCGTTGCGAAGAGATGTAAGGAATCCGCGGGTCGTGCAGCGCACCATGGTGGGCGCTGCGCTGCCGCCGTCACGGTGCCCAAGTCCGAGGGCAGCGTGTCCGGGGGACACCGCCGGGGCCGTAGAGCACGATCCACGCGCTCTGGCCCGTCGGGTCAGGACGGCGGAATACACAGGAGGTCAACAGAACGATGGCACTGCAGAGGGCGATCCTGGCGGGCGGGTGCTTCTGGGGCCTGCAGGAGCTCTTCCGGGCCCTGGACGGCGTGGTCTCGACGCGTGTCGGCTATACGGGCGGTGAGACGGCGCATCCGACCTACCGCAGTCACGGTAGCCACGCGGAGGCCATCGAAATCACCTACGACCCGGCCCGGACCGACTACCGGGCGCTCCTTGAGTTCTTCTTCCAGGTGCACGACCCCACCACGCCGAACCGGCAGGGAAACGACGTCGGCCTCAGTTACCGGTCGGCCATCTTCTCACTCGATGACGAACAGCGACGTGTCGCGGAGGCCACGATCGCCGACGTGGACTCCTCAGGTCTGTGGCCCGGGAAGGTCGTCACAGAGGTGATGCCGGCCGGAGCCTTCTGGGAGGCCGAGCCTGAGCATCAGGACTATCTGCAGCGCTCTCCGAACGGGTACACCTGTCACCGCATCCGCCCGGAATGGCGGCTGCCCAAGGCGTCTTGAACCGTGCGGGTTCGATCCGGCACCGACGCGTTCACCGAACTGTGGCGGACGAGCGACGAGAACGCGCCGTGAGGGAGAGGTAAGGGAGCGGCGGCGCGTGACGCGAAATCCCAGAAGGGCTGATGCAGCCACGACGCCTGGGAGGCGGCTATGCCGGAACACCACAAGAGCGCTGAGCGCATAGCGCAGCTCACGGAACTGCAGTACCGGGTGACCCAGCAGGACGAGACGGAGCCCTCCTTCGCCAACGCCCTCTGGGACAACAAGGCCCCCGGCATCTACGTCGACATCGTGTCGGGAGAGCCTCTGTTCTCCTCCACGGACAAGTGCGACAGCCGCACAGGGTGGCCGAGCTTCACAAAGCCCTTGGAGCCCGGCCACGTCGTGGAGCTGCCCGACACCGGTCACGGGATGGTCCGTGTCGAAGTCCGGTCGGTGAACGGAGACAGCCACCTTGGGCACCTGTTTCCCGACGGCCCCAGCGACAGGGGCGGACTGCGGTACTCCATCAACTCCGCCTCCCTGCGCTTCATCCCCGTCGAGGAACTGGAGCGTGAGGGCTACGGCCAGTACCTGAGCATGTTCGAGATGCCGGAAGGGCGCGCCACCGAAGCCCAGTGAGCGTCAGTAACGAGGTCAGTAACGAGGTCAGTCATGACGCAGTGGTCGCCCCAGTTTCCACACATCGTGGTGCACTCCCCGGCGCTGGACGGCTCCCGCCGGGTTACCGGGGGTGACGTGATCCTGGGGGTCGCCTCCCATTTGGATGACGTCACCGAGATTCTCCGACTCGCCGACCTCGATCCGATCGAGATCGAGGAGAGTGAACTCATTGAGTGGCAGGGAGGTGGGCCGGATGTGTGGCCCGGACTTTCCGAACATCCGGAGCAGTGATCGGGGCTTTCCACTCGACATGGCCCGACCGTCCGGCGTCCATGCCCGCCTGCGTGTGGTCGGCGTCGCCGGGAACGGCCAGGGCGACGCGCCGAATGCGCGGGGAGCCGACGTGGTCGTGAAAGACCGGAAAGACCTGAGGGACCGCGGTGAGCGTGCACCGGGACCCCAAGAAAAGGACCTTGAGGTCCATTCCGATTCATGCTACGGTCCGCAGCGGTAACCTGGCCGATGTGGCGGAACTGGCACCCGACAAAAGCGGCTCCCGGCTGACCGAGCGTGGGCGGGCGACTCGAGAGCGCATCTTGAGGGCCGCCGGCGACATGATGTACGTCAAGGGCGTCTCCCACACGACGCTCGACGACGTCAGGGCTGCCAGCGGAACGAGTAAATCCCAGCTCTACCGCCACTACCCGGACAAGGACGCGCTGGTGCGGGACGTTGTTGCGTTGCAGGCTGCGGAAGTCCTCGAACGCCACCAGCAGCTACTGCGACGGCTCAACTCCTTCCGCGGGCTGGAGCGCTGGCGGGACGCGGTGGTGGAACGCAATGCGCTGCGAAACGGGGCGTACGGCTGTCCGCTCGGCTCCCTTGCCAGTGAGCTGGCCGATCAGGACGAGGAAGCACGCGAGGCCATCGCCCGCCACTTCGCCACCTGGGAAGGGCTCCTCGAGGCAGGACTGCTGCGGATGAAGGACTCGGGAGTCCTGCGTGCGGATGCGGACGCGGGGGAACTCGCCACCGGCCTCATGGCCGCTCTGCAGGGCGGATACCTCCTCGCGCAGACCGCTCAGGACGTCAAACCCATGAGGATCGCTCTCGACATGGCGATCGGGCATGTCAAGGCCTATGCCGCGCCCGCCGGAGGCCGCGGTGCCGCTGAGGAATCGGCAGGGCGCTGAGCTTGCCCGCGGGGTCGGGTGCCCGGGGGGCGTCAGGGTGAGGCGGTCGCGGGGTGTCCGCGCGTCTTCGTGCCCGCACGCGGCTCGGCCGTAGACGAAACGTGCCGCCCTCTGCACAAAACGTGCGTGACTTCGACAAGAAGAGGACTATTTAGTCCTGAAAAGTGGAGTGATCTGCGGTAGGTTGAGGGAAGGTAGTCCCTTGCGGACGGCCAAGCGGTCAAGCCTCACAAGGATCCTCAGGGCGGTAGGCACCATGGATGCGGGCGTCCAGTTCTCAGTTCTCGGCCCAGTCCGGCTGCACAGGGAGGGGGTCGAGGCCGGAGCGGGTCAGCCGAGGCAGTGCGCCGTGCTTGCTTCGCTGCTGCTCAGAGCAGGCAGGCCGGTAAGCCTTTCGAAGCTGGTGGAGGACGTGTGGGGCGACGAGGCCCCGGCGTCGGCCGTGGGCTCCGTACGCACGTACATCTACCGCCTCAGGCAGGCGCTCGGGGAGATGAGCGACAGCTCCGTTCGCTTGGTCGACGGGGGCTACCTGCTGCACATCGAACCGGACGCTCTAGACCTGAACAGGTTCAAGGGAACGGCGGCAAGGGCGCGGGAGGCGCGCGGCAGTGGCGATCTGGCCTCCGCGGTGACCTTGCTGACCGAGGGCCTCGAGATGTGGAAAGGCGTGGCCCTCGCCGGGGTGCCGGGGCCGTTCGCCGGCCAGCAGCGCAGCGTCCTCGGTGAGCTGCGTCTCGCCTGTGCCGAGGAGCAGCTTGCCTGCCAAGTGGACAGAGGGCGTTACGCCGAGGCCGCCGCGGAACTGTCCGCCCTGCTTGTCGAGCACCCGCTTCGAGAGCGCGTGTGCGGCCTCCTCATGACCGCGCTCTACGGCGCCGGCCGGCAGTCCGAGGCCCTGACGATCTACCACACGACCAGTCACCTGCTGCGTCAACGTCTCGGCGTCAGTCCGTCGCCGGAACTGCAGCAGGTCCACGAGCGCATCCTCTCCGGGCGACTGGAGCTCGCGCAGAACGCCGACCGTCCGAAAAGCGCGCCGCGAACGCTCTCGCCTCATGCCCCGGCGCAGCTTCCGGCCGCCTTGCCGAGCCTCGTCGGCCGCGAGAGGGAGCAGGAACAGATAGAGCGCCTGGTCGCCGACGCGGAAGCGTCGTCCTCCGTGGCCATCTGCACGATCGGCGGACTGGCCGGCGTCGGCAAGACAGCCTTCGCCACCACCGTCGCCCACCGTCTGACCGACCGCTTCCCGGACGGCCAGCTCTTTGCCGACCTGCAAGGAGCGGGACCGGAGACCGAGCCGCGCGACCCCGCGCACGTACTCGAGGAGTTCCTGCAGTCCTTGGGAGTCCGCCCGGAGGACATGCCCGAGACCGCGCAGGCACGAGGGCTCATGTACCGCGGCTTGCTGGCCAAGCGCCGAGTGCTCGTCGTGCTCGACAACGCAGGGAACACGGACCAGCTCAGGCACCTTCTCCCCGGAGGGCCCGGTTCCATGGCCCTCGTCACCAGTCGCCTGCAACTGCACGCGCTCGTCGCCGCCCACCAGGCACTTCCCCTGACGCTGATGCCCCTGAGCCAGGCGGACGCGCGCAGCCTCCTCGCGCGTCGGCTCGGCGCAGCGAGGACGGCGGCTGAACCCGAGGCCGTCGACCGCATCATCCGGCTGGCCGGGCAGCTCCCTCTGGCCCTGGCCAACGTCGCGGCGCGCGCCGCCTATCGGCCGCAGATGCGCCTGGCGAGCCTGGCCGACGAGTACGAGGCGCCGGAACACCGCACCCTGGACGCGTTCGTGAGCGAGGAGGACCAGGCGCTCGACGTCCGCGCGTCCATCAATCGCTCCTACCGCCTGCTCGACACGGAGACGGCCGCTCTCTTCCGCGACCTGAGCGCCTGTCCGGAACCCCTGTTCGCGGCATCGCAGGTCGCGGACCTGGCCGGGCGGCCCGAGTGCCGGGTCCGCCAGGTCCTGTCGCGTCTCATTCGCGTACACCTCGTCTCGGAGGTAGGCCCGGGCCGGTACAGCTGGAATCGGCTCGTGGCGGCGTACGCGGCGGAGCAGGCGGGGGACGGGCTCCTCGACCAGGGCAATCCGGCCGGCCGGTAGGGCGGGCGGGGGCCGGCGTCCATGGCGTCGTATCCGGCACCTTGCGCGGACGGTGCCGCGGCCAGTGGCCGAGACGAGCAGGTGCCGAACGGAGCATCCGCCGAGCCGCTTCGGGCAGAAGCTCGACGACGCCGTAACGGCACGGTCACGCTCCGGCAGCGCGGGGACGGTGGCGGCCGACCTGGCGGACCGGGACCAGGTCGTCGAGGCGTGGAAGCGGCTCGCGGTCGAAGACGGCGCCATCGTGTCCGTGGGCAGCACGCGGGCGCGCCACCAGGCGCACCCTCGCACCCCGCCGGGAAGGGCCCCTGGCACTTGTCGCCCGACGGGGTCGCGTGAGCTACGTCGGTGATCGGGGTACCTTCCAGTCCCTTCGGACGTACTGGCTCATGTGGGCGTCAGGATGGCGCCTCAGGTAGTCCTGGTGCTCGGGTTCCGCCTCCCAGAACGTGCCGGACGGGACCACCTCGGTGACCAGCCGCCCCGGCCACAGTCCGGACGCGTCACATTCCGTGATCACCGCCCGGGCGATGCGTCGTTGCTCCTCGTCCAGGTAGAAGACGGCGGACCGGAAACTCATGCCGACATCGTCGCCCTGCCGGTGCAAGGTGGTGGGATCGTGGATCTGGAAGAAGAAGTCCAGGATGCTGCGGTAGTCCGTCCCGGACGGGTCGTAGGTGAGCTCGGCCGCCTCCGCATGGTTTCCGTGGTCGCGGTAGGTCGGTTCCACCACCTCGCCGCCGGTGTAGCCGACACGGGTGCCCACGACGCCAGGAAATTCACGGAAGAGCTCCTGCATGCCCCAGAAGCATCCCCCCGCCAACACGGCATACGCTCTTGCCGGTAACACGCTGTGCTCCCCTTTCCATGACGCCGGATTCGACTGAGACCGCGACCTGCCGAGGGCGCGGTCCCGACGGACAAGGCCCGTGCCTTCGGCAGGTCGCGGCAGGCATGCGGGGGCCCCGGCTCGGCGGGTCGAACGGCCGGCTCTTCCATCGTTAGCTGCCGCGTTCGCGGACTCCTTACCGCCGTCTGCATCCGCCGGGCCGGGAGCACCCTGCGACAGGTTTCCGAGCCCGTCCGGGCTGTGTGGTGCGGTCCCTGCTCCCGGGGGACGGTCCCGGGACGTGGCGTGAAGCGAGTCGCGTGCGGACCGTACGGGAAAGCGCGCTCAGCGCCGCATGCGAGTCCCTCGTCGAAGTACGCCGGAAACACCATCCGTGAAATCCAGGGGCGCAGGCCGAAAGCGAAAACAGCGACTGCACGTAGACGGCCTGTAGATGGACGCGTGATGGGCTCGTTCGTACGAGATGACCTGGGGATTGAAGGCCATGCACTCTACGGATGTCAGAAGTACGCGCCGCTCGGCTGCGAGCGGATCTGCCAGAACCAGCAGCGGCGCCCCGGCAGCGGGGCCCGCCACGGGGCGAGAGCCGTTCGACCCGGAGTCCGCCGCCTGGGTGGACGCACTGGAGGGCGGTCGTGGGGCGCATTTTGAGCGGGCCTGCACGCGGCTGCATGAAATGCTGGTGCGGATTGCCATGAGCGAGGTATTCCGCCGGGGTTCGCGTTATCGAATCACCGGGCCCGAACTGGAGGATATCGCCCATCAGGCGGCCGCCGATGCCCTGATGAGGATAACGCGCAAAATCCATGAATTTCGCGGGGACGCCAGGTTCACCACATGGGCGTACCGGTTTGTCGTCCTTGAAGTGTCCAGCAAACTGGGCCGTCACTTCTGGGCCGTCGGAAACGCCCGGTTCGACGCGGAGGAATGGGCGCAGGTGCCAGACCGTTCCGGCGCCGACCCCGTCAGTCATTGGCAGGCGCGAGAGCTCGTCGAGGCCGTACGCGACGCAGTCGAGACAGCGCTGAGCGCCCACCAGCGGCAGGTCTTCACCGCCGTCGTCAGCGGGGTTCCGCTGGAAACGCTCGCCGGCGAGTTGGAGACGAACCGCAACGCGCTCTACAAGACGATGTTCGACGCCCGCAAGAAGCTGCGAGCTCAGCTGATAGCCGGCGGGCACCTCGGCGCCGCGGTCTGATACGGCGACGACTGCACCGGTCCGGCCGGGCGGGGGCTGCCGTCGTGGTAGGGCCGGCAGCCCCCGCCCCCGGTTCACGGCCGGCGCGCGTGCGCGAAGCCGCGTCGGTGCCAGACCAGGCCGCCCGAGCGCGCGGGCTCGCCGCCCACGCCGGTCACCCGCCCCACGAGGATCGTGTGGTCGCCCCCGTCCAGGACGGCGTGGCGGACGCAGGTCAGGGTCAGGGACGCGTCCCGCAGGACGGGCGCCCGCGGGGCCTCCGCCGCCAGCGGCAGGTCCTCGAACCGGCGCTCGGCCGGCCGCATGAACCGGTCGACGAGATGCTCCTCGCCGGGACCCAGCAGGTGCACGGCGAAGTCCTCGGCGTCCGTCAGGGCGTCGTGCGTACGGGAGTCGCGGTCCAGGCAGACCAGGAACAGCGGCGGGCTGAGCGAGAGCGAGCTGACCGCGCTGGCTGTCAGACCACGCGGCCTGCCCCGGTCGTCGTAGCAGGTGACGATGGTGACAGGGGCGGCCAGGGCGGACATCGCGGCCCGGAACGCCTCGGCTAGACCCTCGGCCGCCCCGGTCGCCGGCTGGGAGGCGAGCAGCGCCGAACTCACCGTGCCACCTCCAGCGTCCGCGCGGCCCCCTGGAGCCAGCGGCCCTCGGGGCGGCCGGAGAATCCCGTCCGGATGTCCCAGGAGACGTGACCGCCCTTCACCGTGGTGGTGAAGCGGCCGGTGAACGTCCAGCCCTCGTACGCGGACCAGCCGCACAGCGCCTCTACGTCGTGGGCGGAGAACTGCCAGCGCGCCGCCGGGTCGAGCAGCGTCAGGTCGGCGTCCGCGCCGGGTTCCAGCCGGCCCTTGCCGCACAGGCCGAAGAGCCGGGCGGGCCCCGAGCCCATGAGCCGGGCCAGATGGGCGGCCGCTTCGTCCGGACCGACCTTCCGGTTCCGCAGCCCCGTCCACACCGCGGTGGCCAGTTCCTGGACACCGGGCAGACCGGGCGGCGCGTCGGCCGGCGGGCGGTTCTTCTCCTCGACGGTGTGCGGGGCGTGGTCGCTGCCGAGGGAGACGGCCTCGCCGTGCAGCACCGCCTGCCACAGGCGCTTCTGGTCCCGGCACTCGCGGATGGCGGGGGAGAGCCGGGTCCGCGGACCGCGCCGCGTGGTGTCCTCGTGCGTGAACGACAGGTGGTGGCCGGTCACTTCGAAGGTGAGGGGCAGCCCCTCGGCGGCCGCCGCCGACAGCAGGTCGGCCTCCTCCGCCGACGACACATGGAGGATGTGCGCCTTCGTGCCGAACTCGCGGACCAGACGCACCACTTGGGCGACGGCGACGATGCCGCCCGAGCGCGGCCGGTGCGGCTCGTACTCGCCATACGAGTCAGGGCCGTTCGAACTGGCGTCGAGCAGGTCGAAGACGTGCTGGTCCTCCGCGTGCAGCACCAGCCTGATCCCGCCGCGGGCCGCCGCGGCGAAGGCCCGCCGCAGCTGCTCGCCGTCCCGGAAGACGACCGGCGCCGTGTGGTGGCCGGCCATGAACACCTTCGCCGAGGTCGCCGTCCGCGGGTCGATGTCCGCCAGCAGTTCGGGACGGTCCGGGTCGGCGCCGAGGTGGAAGCGGTAGTCGGCCCACGAAGTGCCCCGGATCATCGCGTCCTTGGCGATCAGGCTGGCCTCGTCCAGCGACGGCGGGCGGGTGTTGGGCATGTCGATCACGGTCGTCACGCCCCCGACGAGGGCCGCCTTGCTGCCGTGCTCCCAGTCCTCCTTGTACTCCAGGCCCGGGATGCGGAAGTGGACGTGGGAGTCGATCAGGCCCGGCAGCACGTAGTGGTCACGGGCGTCGAGGCGCGGGCCCGCGGGCACCGGCGCGTGAGGGGCGAGCAGGGCAGCGATCCGGCCGTCCCGGACCACGACCGTGCCGTCGCCGACGCCGTCGGGGGTGACGAGCCGGCCGCCCTCGACGACCAGGTCGGCGGGAAGCTCGGAGAGAAGGTCGGCGGATGCGGGATTCAACGGTTCCACGTCAGACTCACCAGTTCCTTGCAGAGGTCGTTGGTCGGTCCCATCAGGGCGACGGCGCGCGCGTCGCGGCCGTAGCGGTTGATCTCGTTGGAGGCGACGTAACCGGCCGAACCGAGCAGCCGTTCCACCGCGTTGACGACCCGCTCGGCCGCGGAGGAGGCGAACAGCTTGGAGTGCAGCGTGGCGATACCGGGGTCCGGAGCGGTGCGCCGGCCGGTCCGCTCGACGACCGCGCGCGCCGCCTCGACCTCCCCCGCGATGTCCACCAGCCGGTGGCGCACCGCCTGTTGGGCCGTCAGACCGCGTCGCTCGGCGTGCTCGTGCGCCAGGTCCAGCGCCGCCTGCGCCAGGCCGACGGAGACCGCGCCGAGCGTGGCACCGCTGTCCCGGACACCGGCGATGATCGAGGCCGCCGCGCCCACCGGGCCCAGCCGTGCGGTGTCCGGCACATGGCAGTCGTGGACGGAGACGAAGCCGGTCGCCGAGCCGCGCATGCCGGTCAGCCGCAGCGAGGTGTCCGGCTCCAGACCGGCCGTGTCCGCCGGTACGAGGAAGAAGGTCTGGCCCGCCGAGCCGTACCCCGTGTCGGGCGCGGCGGCCGGTGCCGGCTCCTCGGTCTGCGCCAGCACCAGGTAGATGTCGGCCAGACCGGCGCTGGTGGTGAAGGACTTGGCGCCGTCCAGGACCCAGCCGCCGTCCGGTGTGCGGCGGGCGGTGGTCGACAGGTGCTTCTTGTTCGCGCCCGCGCCCGTCTCGCTCCAGGCCGAGGCGGCGAGCCAGTCCCCGTGGGCGAGTTGGGGCAGCAGCCGGCGGCGCAGCGCCGGACTGCCGTGTTCGAGGATGCGCCGGCTGACGGCGTAGTGCTGGAACAGCATGATCGAGGCGGAGGCGTTGACCTGGGCGACCTGTTCGACGGCCGTGTTGAGCCCGTGCGCGTCGGCACCGGTCCCGCCGTACTCGTAGGGGAGGGCCAGTCCGAGCAGACCGGACTCGCGCAGCAGGGCCAGCGCCCGCCGGTCCGGTTCGCCGCTCAGGTCGGCGTCCCGGGCACAGGCCGCGAGGCGCTCGCGGATCGCCGTGCCCAGTCCCGCGGCCGGCCGCGGAAGCGGCGGCCCGGCGAGGGCGGGCGCGTCGGGCACGGTCAGGCTGTCTGCGGAAGCCATGACAACTCCTGGGAGGTGGGGGCGGGCAGGAAGTGGCCGCGGTAGTCGACCTGCTTCTCCGCGACGGAGATCCAGGCGAGCCGTCGGTCGTGCGGACCGCCCGTCGTGCGGGCCGAGGCGCGGACGGTGGCGCCCGGCGTGCGCAGCGCGAGCATGCCGTTCTCCGGCTGGTCGGCGGCGCCGGACAGCAGGTGCGGGAGCGTGCCCGGCACGGCGGCGCCCGCGGCCAGGCAGGTCGCGCCGGTGAGGGCCACGGTGGGGTGCCAGGACGGTACGGAGATGGCGCGCACCGCGAGGGCGCCGGGACCGTCGGGAAGCAGCGCGGCCACCTTCGGGAAGGCCCCGGTGCTGTCCCAGCCCTGTGCGGCGCAGACGGCACGGCGCAGCCGGGACATCCGGTCGAACAGCAGGACGTCGTCGGCGAAGAGGTCCTCGACCGCGCGGACGCCCAGCTCGGCGGCGTTCACGAACAGGTACGGATTGCCCATCGAGACGAGGGAGACCGGCACCGTACGGCCCTCGAAGCGGATGCCGGTGACCGGTTCACCCGTGATCAGGAGCTCGCCGACCGGGCGTGGGGGTGAGCAGAGGAAGTGCGCCGTGAAGCGGGTCCCCCCGTCGGAGGTCTCCTCCGCCTCGCACACCACGTTGTCGCCGTTGTTGAGGACGTTGACCCGGACCCGGCAGCCGGCCACCAGCGGCTGGATCATGCCGGTGCGCGCCGCCGCCTCGACCGCGGCCAGGATGGAGTGCCCGCAGGAGCCCCGCAGGTCGAAGCTGTCGAGACGGTCCGGCATCGACTGCACGAAGCGGTAGTCGAGGTCGAACAGGGGATGCCGGGACGGCTGGACGAGCGCGTTCTTGAGGACGTCCGACGCGCCGTGGTCGGCGAGCGCGGCCCGTAACTCCGTGAGCCGGGCGAGCAGTTCGGGCTCCGAGGACGGCAGGGTGCGCGCGTCCAGGACGGCGGTGGGGCACGGTGTGCCGTGCGCTCGGGCGAGGCTGACGGTCATGCCGCAGCCTCCTGCAGGACCCGCGCCGGCGTGGGCAGCGCGAGCGGGGCCCCGGCCGTCGCTCCGGCCGGCGCGAAGAACTCCTGGCGCCACAGCTGGTGCGACATCAGGGACCACAGTGCCAGCGAGACGGTGTCGCCGGGGCGGGTGGCCTGCTCCTCGAAGAGCGCGTCGACCCGCTCGGGGCGGATGCGCCCGTCGGCGCGCAGCGTCCGCGGGGACAGCACGTCCCGGGCGAGGGTCCACAGCCGCTGGCCGGGCGCGAGCATCGCCGTGACGGGCAGCGTGAAGGGCTGCTTGGGGCGCTCCAGCACGCTGCGCGGCAGCAGTCCCCGAGCGGACCGGTACAGCGCCCGCTTCACGCCGTGGCCGGGCACCAGCCGCTGCGCGTCGGTCAGGGTGGCGGCGAACCGGACGACGGAGGGCTGGCAGAACGGCAGCCGCACCTCGACCGAGCTGGCCATCGACAGGTGGTCGACACGGCGCAGGTGGTAGGCCGGCAGCCGGTAGCGCTGCTCCACCGCGCCGATGCGCTCGAGCCGGGTGCCGGGGCTGCTGCGCAGGATGCGCCGGATGCCGGCGGGCAGCGAGGAGCCGACCGCGTTCACGGCGAAGGCGTACTCGTCGGTGTACAGGCTCTGGCGCAGGGACCGCGGGACGGCGGCGAGGTGGTCGAGGTAGTCGTCGATCCAGTTCGCACCGTGGTGGGCGGCGACCGCCTGGGTCATGCGGGCGTACCCGCCGAAGAGTTCGTCGGCGGCGTCACCGGTGAGGGCGACCTTGAACCCGGCGTCGCGGACCGCGCGGAAGAGGGAGAACGTGGACAGGGTGATCGGATCGGCGTTGGGCTGGCCGAGGTGGCGCACCACGTCGGTCATCAGGTCGGGGAAGGTGGCGGGGTCGATCTCGACCTGGTGGTGGCGGGTGCCGGCGGCGCGGGCGACCTCGGCGGCGTAGGCGCGTTCGTCGCCGGGCCAGGTGCCGGTGTAGGCGATGTTGAAGGTGTGCAGGCTGCCGTGGCCCCCGCTCTCGCGCAGCGCGTGGGCGGCGAGCGCCGTGACCAGGCTGGAGTCGAGCCCGCCGGAGGTGACGGCCGCGACCGGCGCGTCCGCCACCAGCAGGCGGGACACCTCCTCGGACAGCAGGGCCCGCAGCTGCTCGCCCGCCTCCTCCAGGGGGCGGTCCTTGTCGGGGCGCGGGACCCGGTCGTGGGCCATGGGCCGCTGCTTGACGCGCAGTCCGTCGCGGTGGCTGAGCACAGCGGTGGCGGCCGGCGGCATGACCTGTACCCCGCGGAACATGGTGCGGCCGCCGAACGGCGTCTTGGAGGTCAGATAGGCGTCGAGTCCCATCTCGTCCTCCCGCGCGCGCACCCCCTCGAAGCCGAGGAGTGCCGGCAGTTCGGAGGCGAAGTGGAAGCGGCCGGAGCTCCGTTCCCAGTGGTAGTAGAGCGGCTTCATGCCCGAGTCGTCGGTGGCCAGCACCATCCGCGGGGTGCTCCGCAGGTCCATGACCGCGACGGAGTACATGCCGTCCAGGTGCTCCGCGAACCGGTCCCCGTAGGTCAGGTACAGCGCGGGCAGGATGGAACCGTCGCACCGGTCGTCGAAGTGGAAGCCCAGCCCCGTCAGGCGCTCCCGCAGGTCGCGGTGGTTGTAGATCTCGCCGTTGAACACGACGGTGACCCGGCCGAGGTGGTAGGGCTGCGCGCCTCCCTCGGGGTCCATGATGGACAGGCGGTTGTTGCCCAGTGCCCAGTCGGACCGGAACGTGACGCCCCGGGCGTCGGGACCGCCGTGGTGCATCAGGTCGGCGACGCGGCGCAGTTCGCCCTCGTCGGAGTGGATGTTGAAGGTTCCGTATATGCGGCACACGCTGCGTTCACCTGACCTGGGAGGAGTAGCCGGCGGCGGAGTAGAGCGCCGGGTCGTAGGGGCTCGGGCCGCCGCAGGTGACGAAGCGGCGGGCGGTGGGACCGGTGTGCGGGTTGCGGGCGCCGTGCAGCACGCCGGGCGCGGCGTACAGCACGTCTCCCGCGGCGACGTCGATCCAGCGGTCGCGCAGGTACATCTGGCCGACGCCCTCGAAGGCGATGAACGCCTCGTCGCTGTCGGGGTGGAGGTGGACGTTGAAGGTCTCGCCGGGCTGCTGGATCCCGCAGTGCAGGCAGAGCCGGCTGCTGCCGCTGCCGGGCCAGAAGACGAAGTTCATGGTCGCCCGGCGCTCGGCGGCCTCGATCTGCCCCGTCCCGCCGAAGCCGCGCAGCTGGGTGGTGTCGTCCCAGAGGGAGGAGTGCAGGACGGGGGCGCCGCCGACCGGGGCGCCGGCGAGCGGGGTGCGCCACACGTACGCGGTCATCCCGGCGCCGTCGGCGCTGAGGGTGAGCGTCCGTCCGGTCGGGGCGTAGGCGGCCGAACCCCGTTCGACGGGGTGTAGGTCGTCTCCCACGGCGGCGGCTCCGGTCCCGGAGAAGACCACGACGGTGTTCTCCTCGGTCGCGCTGTGCTCGGGGGTGTACGACTCACCGGCGGCGACGCGGACGACGTGCAGGGTGACATGGGTGGCGCCCGCGGCCGGGCTGACCGGGGTCGCCACCCTGGTGCGGGCGGTGGGGTCGGCCCCGGCGGCGGGGAGGAACGTGAAGTCGGCCGCGGTGATGATGCGGGCGTCGCCGAGGGCGGTGGTGGTGGGAGTTTCGGTGGATGGGGGCATGCCGGTGGCTGCTTCCTGTGTTCGAAGGCCGGCGCGGTGGCGTCGGCCTGCCGGTGCTGTGGGGGAGCTCGGGCGGCGGGCGGCAGGGCCCCGACGGGGCCCGCGGCCCGACGACGGCGGGTGCCGGCCGTGCGGTCCGTCGGACGACGACCGGAGGGGTGCCGGTGGGCCGGGGTGCCCCCACTGCGTGTTCGTCGTCGCGGACGGTCGGTTCGACGGAGAGGGGGCGCGGCGGCCGGTGTGGTCGCCGGGGTCCTTCTTCCTTCTCCTGCGGAAGGTTCGCGCGTGGGGTTCCCGGTCGTGTCCTGCGTCGCTCCCGGCCCTGGGGGCGGCTGCGGGAAGAGGGGTGAACACGCCGCACCCGTATGGATGGTGGGCCGTGACCGCGTGACCGCGTGACCGCGTGACCGCGTGACGGCTTTGCGGCGTGACGGCGTGATCGCGTCACGGCGTCCGTGCGCCGTACGCGTGTGTGCGTGCCTGTGGTGCCGGACAGTGGGCAGGTGCCCGGCGTCGGTCTGCTGCCCGGACCCGTGGACGGCGCGCGAAACGCCGCACGGCGCGCCCCCGGGATCGGGAGCGCGCCGTGCGGCGTCGAACGGTGGAGGCCGGCCGTGCGGCCGGTCGGTCAGCAGGCCTCCTGGGGAACGGTCTGCTGGGTCCGGTCGCCACCGGCGGGCGGCGTCGTGGCCGCCGCGGACGGCGCCGTGGCGGTGGTGCGGCGGGACGGCAGCGGCAGCCGGCCCTCGGCGAGGGCGAGCGCGGTGATGACCACGGCACCGCCCACCGGAACGTTCCAGGTCACGGACTCGCCGAGGACGGACGCTCCGACGATGACGGAGAACACCGGGACCAGGTAGTTGACGCCGGACGCCGTGGTGGGACCGGCGTCCGCGATCAGCCGGTTCATCAGCACGAAGGCGATGCCGGTCGAGGCGCCCCCGAGGACGAGGAGGGAGAGCAGCGGCCCGGCGGTGAGCTCGCCCGGCAGGTCCCAGCCGATGGTGAAGGTGGTGATCAGACCGGTGATCACCATGGCGGACGTGAGCTGCGCGGCGGTCACGGCGAGCGCCGGGATCTTGTGCGGGGCGACGAAGCGGCGCAGGTAGACGAAGCTGACGGCGTAGCTGACCGCCGCCCCGACACAGGCCAGTTGGCCGCCGATGGAACCCAGGCCGTGGGTCCGCCAAGGACCGACGACCACGATCAGCCCGACGAAGCCGATGACGAGCCCCGTCACCTTGCGGGCCGTGGGCTTCTCCGCGCGGATGGCGAGGGCCGCGAGCCCGAGCGTGACCAGGGGTGTGGCGCCCTGGACGACGCCGGCGACGCTGGCGGTGGTGTGCTGCTCGCCGACGGCGAAGAGGGTGAACGGCACGACGTTGCCGAACACCGAGGCGACGACGATGTGGCCCCAGACCGCGCGGCCGGGGAAGGCGCCCTTCGTCACGGCCAGGATGGCCGACACCACGAGGGCCCCCACGAGGAGCCGTCCGAAGGCGAGTTGGAGGGGCTCGAAGGCGTCCAGAGACACCTTGATGAAGGCGAAGCTGCACCCCCAGAGGGCGGCGAGCAGCCCGAAACGGGCCCAGTTGACGGAACTCATGCGATGACTCCTGGAAGGTGTCGAACGGGTTGGGTGCGGGGTGAGGTGCGTAAGGACGGGGGAGGAGGGGATGCCGGCCATGGCGTCCGAACATGGCGCCTGAACGGGGCGCCTGAACGGGGCGTCCGGCCGGGGCGTCCGACCGGGGGCGGCGACCGGGGGCGGCGAAGGTGGTTTCGGATGTCTCCTGGGACCGGCGTACGCGCGCGAGGTCCCGGGTGGTCAGGGTTCGTCGATCTCGAACTGGTCGTACTTCTCCATGAGCGCCACCATCTCGGCCCGCGTCGGGACGTTTCCGTCGGCCAGCAGTTCCGCGAGTCCCGTGAAGTAGCCCTCACGGTTCTCCGCCGGCGTGAAGATGATCAGCATCTCCGCCGGAGCGTCGCTGTCGTTGCGGAAGCCGTGCACCGCGTTCTCGGGCACGTGCAGCAGGTCGCCGGTGTGGGCCTTGTGCCAGCCGGTGCCGTCGTGGACGGTGACCTCCCCGGCGAGGACGTAGAACGTCTCGGAGATGCGTAAGTGGTAGTGGGGGGCCGCTCCGGCGGCGCCCGGGAGCATGTGGTGGTGGAAGATGCCGAGGCGGCCGTCGGTGGTCTCGGCGAGCGCGATGTAGCGGGTGGTCGTCGTCTCCCCGATCCGGACCCTGACCGCGTCGCCGAACCTCTTCAGCGTCGAGACCAGCAGGGTCACGAGACCTCCTCCCACATGCTCAGATAGCGCTCGCCGGTGTCGGGGAGGACGGTGACGACGGTCCGGTCGCGGTGGTCGGGGCGGGCGGCCACCAGGCGGGCGGCGTGCACCGCCGCACCGGACGAGACGCCGACGAACAGGCCCTGGCCGGCGGCGAGTTCGCGGGCGGTGCGCAGCGCGTCGGTGTCACCGACCGCGATCACCTCGTCGATCAGCGAGACGTCGGTGGTCGGGGCGACGAAGCCGCCGTTGAGGCCGGGGATGCGGTGCCGTCCCGGCTGCCCGCCGGACAGCAGCGGGGACCCCTGCGGTTCGACCGCCACGATCCGCACGCCCGCGTCCCGCTCGCGCAGGTGACGGGCGATCCCGGTGAGCGTGCCGCCGGTGCCGACCGCGCAGACGAGCGTGTCGGCACGGCGCCCGGTCGCGGTGAGGGCGGCCGTGATCTCGGGGCCGGTGGTGGCGTAGTGGGCCTCGACGTTGTCCGCGTTCTCGTGCTGGCAGGGGAACCAGGAGCCAGGGGTGACCGCGTGGATCTCCTCGGCCTTCTCGATCGCGCCCGGGTAGCCGCGCTCGGCCGGTGTCTGGACGACCTCGGCGCCGAGCGCTGCGAGCAGGCGGACCCGCTCGGTCGTCGCGTTGTCCGGCAGCACGATGACGCACCGGTAGCCGCGGGCGGCGGCGAGGGCGGCCAGGGAGATGCCCGTGTTGCCGGAGGTGGCCTCGACGATGGTGCCGCCCGGCGCGAGATCACCCCGGGCCTCGGCCGCCTGGAGCATGTAGAGCGCCGCCCGGTCCTTGCTGCTGGACATCGGGTTGGCCGCCTCCAGTTTGCCCAGGATCTCCGCGCCCGCCGCCAGCCCGTCGAGCCGGAGGCGGATCAGCGGGGTGGCGCCCACCAGGTCGTCGATGCCGTCGGCGACCGCGGGCCGTTCCAGCGCGGGCCGGGAGGTGTGCGGTGCAAGGGTGCGCATGATGTGATACCTCGTCATATCTGTTGCAGCGGGGGGTGTTTCGGCCAGTGGGGCGGAGGGAGGGGCCGGCGGTCCGGGGTGCGGCACTCTCGGGTGTGATGTCCCGCGCGTGATGTCCCGCGCGTGATGTCCCGCGCGTGATGTCCCGCGCGTGATGTTCCGGGCGTGATGTTCCGGGAGTCATGGCCGGGGCGTGATGCCGGGCTACCAGGAGCCGGCCGAGGCGATGCTCGCGATGACGTCCTCGGACGGACGGCTCGGCCTGCCCTGCGTCGCGGTGGCGGCCAGCATCCGCCTGCCTTCGGGGACGTCCTTGTTGACCAGGGCCTGCGCGCCGATGACCGCGTCGTCGCCGACCGTCACCGGTCCGAGCACGGTGGCGTTGGTGCCGAGGACGACGTTGCGGCCGACCACCGGGTGGCGGCGGGCGCCCTCCGGCCGGTTGTTGTCGCTCCACCAGCCGACCGCGCCGAGCGTCACCTGGTGGTAGATCGTCACGTCGTCGCCGACCGTGCACGTCTCGCCGATGACCACGGCGGCTCCGTGGTCGATGAACACCCGCCGCCCCAGCACCGCACCGGGGTGGATCTCGACCGCCGTCAGCCGCCGCGCCCAGCGGGCCAGCAGCCGGGCCCCCATCCGGTGTCCCCGGACATGCAGCCGGTGGGCGACCCGATGGGTCCACAGGGCGGTCAGCGCCGGATGCAGCGCCGCTTCGAGGCGGCCGCGCACGGAGGGGTCGCGCTCGACGACGACGCGCAGGTCCTCGCCCATCAGGCGCAGCAGGCCGGTGCCGGTGAGGTCGGGTGCGGTGGCGGTCGGCACGGGTCGGCCGGTGTCCGTACCGGCCCGACGGAAGGGCAGTACGGAGGCGGGCTCCTTGGGGGTGGCGGTCACGGGGGCTCCAGTCGGGGGAAGGGCGGCGGCCGCGGACGGGGTCCGGGACGGGTGGGCGGGAGCCGCGTGCTGCTCCCGGTGGGGCGAGGGCCCTGGCGGCCGCCGGTACAGGTCGAGGTCCCGCACAGAGCCTCGCGCGGCCCGTTCCCGATCCCCTCCCGTCCGGTTCCCCGGTCACCGGCGGACGGGAGCCACGATCCGGCCGGGGTCGGGAACGCGCGGGGAGGGAACCGGGAACGGTCGCGGGGACACTCCCGTGGAGCGCCACTCCGCGTCGGCACGCGCGGGGGCACGGCCAGGGAGCCGGTCGGCGCCTTCACGCCCGAGGAAGCAACCACCTATGTACGAACGATCAGTTGTCCGGGGCACGTGGGACATCGGCGGGCTCGACCCCCGCAGGGACCTGCCCGCCGTCGAGGAGACGAGGAGCCAGCCATGAGTGCGACGGCCGACCGCCACCGCGAGCCCGACCCCCCGGACCGTTCTCCGCAGCGGCTGCTGCTGATCCGCCCCGCGCCCCGCCTGGTGCGCGCTGCCGTCGCGGCCGGCTTCGCGGTACGCGTCCTCACGGACCCCCCGCCGCACGGCGGGGACGCCCTGCCGCCCGGCGTGCCCGTGCGGCACGTCGACTTCGCGGACGACGCCGCCCTGGCGGCGATGGTCGAGGAATCGGTACGCGTCCACGGGACCCAGCGGCTGCTCGCGTGCGCGGGCACGGCCGAACTCCCCGCGGTCGCCGACACCGCGGCCCGCCTCGGCGTGACCCCCAACCCGGCCGACGCGGCCCGCCTGCTGGGCGAACCCGCGGCCATGCGGGCCCTGCTCAACGGCAGCCATCACTCGCACGTCCCCGCCGCCCGGGCCCGCACGGCGGAGGAACTGCCCGCCGCGGTCGAGGAGATCGGGGCCCAGGTCACCGTACGCACCCTGCCCGCCTGCCCCGGGATCGCCGATCCCCGCAGCGGTACCGCGGGCCGGCACTCCTACCTGGTGGAGCGCTATCTGGAGGGGCCCGAGTACGGTGTCGTGACCCTCACCGTCGACGGGATGCACCGGGCGGTGGGCGTCGTGGCCCTGCACGGCGCCTGGCACCCGAGCAGTCGCCTCTTCCCCGCGCCGCTGGGAGAACGGGACGAGGCCGAGGTCCGCGCGGTCGTGACCGAGCTCCTCGACCTGGCCGGCTACGAGTTCGGCTACGCCTACACCGTGGTCGTCCTCACGGCCGACGGACCCCGTGTGCTGCGCTCCCGCGCCACCTGGCCGGACGAACCGGTGGCCTCCCTGATCGAGCTGGCGACGGGATTCGACCCCGACGACGAGCTCGTGCAGGCCCTCGCCGGGAAGCCGGTGACCGTGCCCGCGGCCGACCGGTACGCGGCCGTCGCGTCCTACCGGCTGCCGGCGGGGCGGCTGTTGTCGGTGTCCGGGCTGGAGGCGGTGTCCGAACTGCCCGGGGTTCACAGGGTGCACTTCCCGTACACGTCCGGCGACGACATCCCCGCCCACGGCGCGAGCGCGGACGGACAGGTGATGCTGACCGCGCCGTCGGCACAGGAGGCCGCCGAGACGGTCACCGCCGTCGGACGTCTCCTGCGTGCGGAGGTGAGCCGGCGGCCCGACCACTTCTAGGACCGCCCGTCGGCGCGAACCCCGCGCACGATGTCCGACGACCGCCCGCACGGCCCGGCCGGGGCCGCGCGGGCGGTCCTTGTCGATCTCACGGAGGGCCTCACGGAGAGGGCGCGAGACGGGTGTCCACAGCCCTGCCGATCGGGTTCCCGGGCGCTTCCCCGCGCCGCCCGGGGGGCCGGTAACGGACGCGGAACAGGCCGGGAGCGCCGGCCGCGACCTTTCTTTCTGTCAGCACCGCACCGCGACGACAGAAGGCGGACACCATGATCAGCAAGGGCTTCGGAACCTCGGCGGGCTTCTTCGCCTACGCGGCGATCACCCTGGCCGTCGGCGCCGGTATCGCCGTCGGCCCCACGGCCGCCGGCCCGCTCTCGGACGAGGGTCCGAACGCCGTACCGGGCCTTTCGATCCCCTGGGACACCGCGCGGTACGGAGCGTCCCTGACACCCGTCTCCGACGAGGGCCCGAACGTGATCACGGCGGGTGTCGCCGGTGACGAAGGTCCGAACGTGGCGGCCGCGGGTGCCGAGGGCGACGAGGGCCCGAACGTCGTCGCGGCGGTCGCGGCAGGCGACGAGGGGCCCCACGTGATCGCGGCGGGCACCGACGGCGACGAGGGCCCGAACGTCGTCGCGGCCGGCCCCCAGGGGGACGAGGGCCCCAACGTGGTCGCCGCCTGAGCAGGCGTCATGCCGCGCCGGTTCCGCGTGCGCCGGGAGCGGAATCCCCTCCCTCGGACCGTGCGCGCAGCGCGGGCGGCCCGGCGGGAGAGGGTCAGTCCCCCCGGCGCACCCGCCCCGGAATGGCCATGGACCGGAAGGCCTCCTCGGCGGCGGCGCCCTGGTCGGCGGCCCCGGCCGTGTCCCCCAAGGCCGCCAGCGCCTGGGCGATGCCGTCCAGGGCGTAGGCCTCCTCGACCCGATGGCCGAGCCTGGCCGCCGAGGCGTGGGCCTGCCGGTGCAGATCCAGTGCCCGCCGGTGATTCCCGCCGCGCCGGAAGAGCCGCCCGGCGGTGTTCCACACGGTGGCCTCCCGCACGGGCGCGTCCTCCAGGCCCTTGGTGGCCAGCGCCTCCTCCACCCAGTGCGGCACCTGCTGCCGGCGCCCGAGCCGGTCCTCGGCCTCCGCGGACAGGACGAGCTGCAGCGCCCGCTCGGCCGGGGCCAGCACGCCGGGAGTGCGCTCACGGGCCGTGGCGAGGGTGCGGGCCGCCGCCTCCACGTCGCCCATGGCCAGCTGGATCTGCGCGAGGTCGTTCAGGCCCACCATCTCCTTCTCGAACGCCCCGATCCGGCGGGCGAGTTCGATGGAGCGGGTGGCCGCCTGCACCGCCTGCGCGAAGTGACCGCGTTCCATGTACACGCCGCTGACGTTCGACAGGGACTCCGCCTCGGCACGCTCGGCGCCCAGTTCACGCTTGAGGGCGATCGACTGCTCCAGCCGGGGGAGTGCCTCCTGGAAGCGGCCGGTGGTGGCGAGCAACAGCCCCAGCACCCCGGTGTCCTTGGCCTGTCCGCGGAGGTCGCCGAGGTCGACCGCCAGCTGGTGGGCCTCGACCGCGGACGCTATGCCGTCCTCGAACCTTCCGCGCTTCCAGCAGGCGACCGCGAGGTTGGACAGACTCAGCCGCAGCAGATCGGCCTCACCCAGCCGGCGGGCCGCGGCGAGCGCCGTGTGGCACAGCGCCAGGAAGTCGTCCAGTCTGCCGCGGAGGTCGAGATGGAAGACGACGTTCGCGGCGAGCAGGGCGACCTCGCGGTCCAGGCCCCGCCGGAACGCCAGCGCGATCGCCGCGAGGAGGCTGTCCTGCTCGCGCTCGAACCAGTCGCGGGCCGCCTCCGGTGTGGTCAGCGGGGCCAGTTCGGGCTGGAACGAAGGGGCCGGGCGCGTCATCCGCAGCCGGCCGGGGAAGAGCAGGTCGCAGGCGGCGTCCGACGCGGTGATCGAGAACTCCAGCAGCCGGCGCACCGCCCCCTCGGCCTCCTCGCTGAACTCGCCGGTGCCGCCCGAACTCCGGCCCCGCGACAGCATGTGGGCGAAGCTGCGTACGAGGTCGTGGAAGGCGTAGCGGCCCGGTTCGTGCTGCTGCACGAGGTGCATGTCGAGCAGGTACTCCAGGACGTCCTCCGCATCGCGGACTCCGAGATCCAGCAGGGCCGCGGCCGTGTAGACGTCGAGATCGGCGCCCGGGTACTGGCCCAGCAGCCGGAAGGACTTGCGGTAGTCGGCGTCCAGTCCCTCGTACGACAGGCGCAGCGTGACCTCCACGCTGCGTTCACCGGCACTGAGTTCGGCCAGACGGTGCGCGTCGTCGCGCAGCCGGTCCACGAGATACCGCACGGTCCAGCGCGGCCGTTTGCGCAGCCGGGCCGCCGCGATGCGCAGCGCGAGGGGCAAATGGCCGCTGAGGTCGGCCAGTTCGGCGACGGCGGCGGCCTCGGCGTGTGCCCGCCGCTCCCCGATGATCCCGACGATCAGGGCGATGCTGTCGGACGGTGCCATGGTGCCCAGCGACACCGAGTGTGCCGCGTCCAGGTCCACGAGCAGGGCCCGGCTGGTGACGAGGACGACGGTGCCGGTGGGGGAGGCCAGCAGCGGTTTCACCTGGGCCTCGTCGACGACGTTGTCGAGCAGCAGGATCATCCGGTGCTTGGTCATGGTGGAGCGCCACAGGGCGATACGGCCCTGCGGGTCGTCGGGGATGCGTTCGCCCGGGACGCCGAGCATGCGCAGCAGCGCCTCGGCCGCGGCGGCCGGCGCGAGGGGTTCCTCACCGGGGGTGTAGCCGCGCAGGTCGAGGTGGAGCTGCGCGTCGGGGTAGCGCTCCGCGAGCCGGTGGGCGGCGCGGACGGCGAGGGAGGTCTTGCCGCTGCCGCCCATGCCGTCGATGGCGATGATGAGTGGTCCGGAGCCGGTGGCGTCCTCCACGAACCCGAGGAGCTTGTGCAGTTCCTCCTCGCGGCCGGTGAAGTCCCGCAGGTCGTAGGGGAGCGTGGAGCGGCTGCCGGTCACCGCCGCGGTCGCCGCGGCGGTGGCGGGCACGGGCGCGGTCAGTGCCGCGTCGTTGCGCAGGATGGCCTGGTGCAGCTCGCGTAAGGCGTCGCCGGGCTGGATGCCGAGTTCCTCGTCGAGTACGGCGCGGATGGTGCCGTACTCCTCCAGCGCCTCGGCCTGCCGGCCCGACCGGTACAGGGCGAGCATCAACTGGCCGCGCAGCGTCTCGCGCAGGGGGCTCCCGCCGATGGCCTCGCGGATCTCGGCGATCAGTTCGGCGCCCTCGCCGGCGTCCAGCCGGAGGTCGAAGAGCTGCTCCACGGCGGTCATGCGCCGCTCCTCCAGGGAGGCGGAGGCCGCGTCGACGACCGCGCCGCCGCTCCCGGACAGCACGGGACCGCGCCACAGGGAGACGGCCTCGCGCAGCAGCGCGGTGGCCTCGGCGGCCAGTCCGGCGGACGCGTGGTCGCGGGCCCGGCGCAGGGCGTCGGTGAACTGGAGCAGGTCCAGCTGTTCGGTGGTGACGGCGGCGCGGTAGCCGGGTCCGTCCGTGGCGATGAGGTTGCGCCCGTCGGGGATGCGCTGCCGTAGTTCCGCGACGGCCTTGCGGACCTGGTGCGCGGCGGTGGCGGGCGCGTCCTCGTCCCACACCGCCTCGACGAGCCGGTGCACCGGCAGCACGCGCTGCGGTTCCAGCAGCAGGGTCACCAGGACCCGTTCGCTGACGGGCCCTCCGACGTGGACCCGTTCGTCCCCGTCCCAACATTCCAGAGAGCCGAGGATGCGAAAGCGAATCGGCGCTGGCTGGCGCATGGCGCGGGTCCTCTCCTCGGTCCGGGTGCGGCCGCCGTGCCGCCGCTCGCCTGCAGAGCGGACCGCGCGGCCGGACCGGGGACGGCGTCCCGTTCCTTCACGTTCTGCAGGGAACGGCACAGAGCGGCCGTCGTCGACGTTCACATTCTGACTCACGATATGTACAGACGGTCGCGGCTTCGTGGCTCTTACATGTGCCGAAGCAGGCGCGCTGGCGCGTATCGGACAAGTTTCCGCAAGGGTCTGGACCAGGTGTGGACCTGGGACGGGAGCGACGGCCCCGGTCGACCGAGGTCCGGCCGGCGGGTGTCACGGCCCGTGTGCAGCCGCCGCCCGTCGCGGGTGCCCGGCGCGAGCACGCCGATCCGCGGAACGGGACGGTCCCGTACAGGAGTTGTGACCGTGCGTAGTGGCCCGTCGGGGGTGCCGACGGGGCGCGTCGGTGACGGGCGAACCGGGCATGCGTGTGCCTGTTCACGGTGGAGGCGTGCCCGTTTCCTGCCCGATCGCCGCCCGGCCGGCAGGGGCGGGGCGGCCGGGGAAGGGCTCCGCACGGCATCGGCCCGGTGCGGTGCGCGCCTCGGGCGGCGGGTCCCGGCGCCCGAGGCGGGCGCACCGCCGTTCGGGCCCGTGGCGGGGACGGGGGACCAGTTTGTGAACGCGGCGCCCTCCCGCGCCGGGCCCTTTCGCACACGACGAGCGGCCGGCAGCGGTGCGCTGCCGGCCACCCACCGTGTCCACCACGTCCGGTCAACGGGCCCCCGCCGCGGCGGGTTCGGCGCCCGACGGGCGGAGCGCCGGGTCCTCGGCGGGAGCGTCGGCCAGCACACCGCCACGCCCCCAGTGGTCCTGCTCGACGTCCCGCACCAGCACGGTCACGGCCTCTCTCGGGCATCCCGCGATCCGGGCCACCGTCGTGGTCACCTCGTCCACGAGATCGGCTCGTTTCCGTCGGTCGTTGCCCTTCCACCAGTCCACGGTCACCACAGGCACGGATCTCTCCTCACTTCTCGGGGGCCACGAGGCCCTCGGTCGCGGGGAACTGGTCGAATCTGCGGGCCAGTTCCGCCAGCATCTCGGGGGTGGGTTCGGGCGAGGAGTCCAGCAGCTCGCCCAGTTCGCGGAAGTACGTCTCCCGGCCGCCGTCCGGGGTGAACATCACCAGCAGCGTCGCGGGATCGGCGCCGGGGTTGCCGAACGCGTGGGTGGTCCCGGGCGGCACCGTCATGAACGTGCCCGGACCCGCCACACGCCGCTCCCCGCCCAGGGTGAGCAGCACGTCGCCGCTCGCCACGTAGAACATCTCCGTCAGCTCGTTGTGGAAGTGCAGCGGCGCTCCCGGGGCGCGGGGCGGGAGCCGGTGCTCGGTGAGTCCGAAGCGGCCGGCCGTGTCGTCCCCGGTGACGAGGAAGGAGACCGGGGTGCCGCCCACGACGGTGGTGGGGCCCGTACCGGGTTCGATCACACGGGGCAGCGTCACCGCTCGCCTCCGGCATCCCGCTCGGCCCCGGCGGCCGGGTGCGGCGTGAGCGTCCGCAGGGCCACCGCCGCGGCGACCAGGGCGAGTACGGCGGTCAGCGCGTAGGCCCGGCCGAACGCCCCGCTCCCCGGCGCGTCGCCCAGTACGAGCACCAGGACGGCCAGCCCCATGGCGCCCCCGGTGTACTGCGTCGTCGTCAGCACGGCCGACGCGGTGCCCTGGTCGCTGTCCGGTACGTCCTTGGTGCCCGCGATGTACATGCCCGCGAAGGCCATCCCCTGGCCCAGTCCGCTGACCAGCAGGCCCGGCAGCACGGCGGTCCAGTAGCCCGGGCCGCCGGTGCCGAGCCCGAGCAGGGCCAGCCCCGCCGCGCCGACCGTGAACCCGGTGGCGAGGGTGGGACGGATCCCCCAGGAGCCGGCGAGCCGGCCGGTGACGAGGTTGCCCGCCACCACGCTGAGCGCGAGCGGCAGGAAGGCGATGCCGGCGCCGAGCGGGCCGTAGCCCCACATGTTCTGGAGGAAGAGGGTGATCAGGAAGAACTCCGCGCCGACGCTCGCCATGTAGAGCGCCGACATCGCGCTGGCGCCCGCCAGTGAGCGGACCCGCAGCAGGGCCGCCGGGATGAGCGGGGTGGCCGCCGGCCGCCGGTCGTACGCCGTCCAGGCCGTGCCGAGCGCGACCGCGGCGGCGAGGCAGCCGAGGCAGGAGGGGGAGGTCCAGCCGTCGACCGCGGCCTGGGTGAGCGCGGCGACCAGGAAGAGGACCGCGCCGGTGAACAGGGCCGCGCCGGGGATGTTCAGACGCCGTACCGACGTCTGGGCGCGTTCCCCGGTGGGCAGCACCCGCAGGGCGAGGACGACCGTGACGAGGATGAGCGGCACGTTCACGAAGAACACCCACCGCCAGGAGAGGGCGGAGGTCAGCACGCCGCCGATCAGCACCCCGGCCGCGAGCCCCACCGCGCCGATCGCACCCCAGACCGCGAGCGCCCGGGAGCGCACGGGACCGGCCGGGAAGGCGGCCCCGATGAGCGCCAGCATGGCCGGAGTCAGGGCGGCGGCCCCGACGCCCTGCGCGGCACGGGAGGCGACCAGCAGCCACGGGTCGCCCGCCAGTCCGGCCGCCAGCGAGCCGGCGCCGAACAGGCCGAGGGCGCCGAGGAAGAGGCGGCGCGGCCCGGTCAGATCGGCGGCCCGGCCGCCGACGACGAGGAAGCTGGCGAAGAACACGGCGTAGGCGGACACCACCCACTGGAGCCGTTCGGGCGGCAGCCCGAGTCCTGAACCGATGCTGGGCAGGGCCACGTAGATGATCGAGTAGTCGAGTGCCACCAGGAACTGCGCGATGGACAGGGCGAGCAGCGCGGCCTTCATCCGGCCGCTGAATGAGGTGACCTCGGGGGAGGGGGCGGGTGCGTGGGCGTGGGGGGAGGTGCGCGAGGTCTGGACGGTCATGAGAGGGCTCCGGTCGGTTCCGGGCGGGGCCCGGCGTGGTCGGGGGAGGTGACGGTGGTTTCGTGCAGGAGCACGCGGATCACCGAGGGGAAGTCGGTCACGACGTGGTCGGCGCCGGCGGCGGTGAGGGCCGCGGCGGAGTCGACCCCGTAGGAGACGCCCACCGTGCGCAGGGCCGCGGCACGGGCCATCGCCATGTCGGTGACGGTGTCGCCGACGTACCAGGACTCCGCCGGCGATGCGCCGAGGTCGGCCAGTGCGCGCAGCGCCATGTCGGGGTGGGGCTTGCCGCGTTCGACCATGTCGTGGCAGACGACGGTGTCGAACCGGTCGACGACGCCCGTGGCCTTCAGCAGCGCGAGCGCGCCGGCGGAGATCTTGGAGGTGGCGATCCCGAGCAGGTGCCCGGCCGCCCGCAGCCGGTCCAGGCCCTCGGGCACGCCCGGCAGCAGGAGCGCGGGGCCCTGGCTCAGGACGTCCGTGGCGAAGCGGGCGCGGTAGCGGGCGGCGGCCTCGGCCGTCGCCGCGTCGTCGACGGCCACGCCCAACAGGCCCGCGAGGGAGGCTTCCAGGGGCTTCCCGACCGTCGCCAGCACCTGGGACCGGCCGGGCGACGCGCCGAGACCGCGCACCACGTCGCCGATCAACTCGGCGATCGCGGCGGGGGTGTTGGCAAGGGTGCCGTCGATGTCGAAGACGATGGCGGAGGTCATGCGGCCTCCCCGGCCGGTTCCGCGGTGGTGGCGTAGGCGACGGCCAGATGTCCGGCGAGCCGGGCCGTGCTGATCAGGACCTCTCGGTTGGCGGCGGCCGAACGGCCCTCGGTGGCCCGCGAGACGGCCTTCATCAGATACGGGGTGGCGGCGGGACCGCGCACCCCGTCGCCCTCGGCGGCCCGCAGCGCCTGCTGGATCACTCCTTCCATGACCTCGCTGTCGAGGGCGTGTTCCTCGTCGATGGGCGCGGTGATCAGGGGGCCGCCCGGCAGGCCGGCCGCCCAGTGCATCCGCACCGCGCGCGCCACGTCGCCGGGGTCGTCGATCCGCCGCGGGACGCGCAGACCGCTGGAGCGGCAGTAGAAGGCGGGGAAGTCGTCGAAGCGGTAGCCGATCACCGGCACGCCCAGGGTCTCCAGGTACTCCAGGGTCATCCCCAGGTCGAGGATGCTCTTGGCACCGGCACACACGACCGCCACCCGGCTGCGGGTGAACTGCACGAGGTCGGCGGAGATGTCGAAGCTCTCGCCCGCGCCACGGTGCACGCCGCCGATCCCCGCCGTGGAGAAGAACGGGATGCCGGCGAGGTCGGCGGCCACGAGGGAGGACGCCACCGTGGTGGCCCCCATGCCGCCGCCGGCGAGCACGACACCGACGTCCCGGCTCGACACCTTGGGCACATCGGTGCCGACCGCGAACCGCTCCATGTCGTCGGGGGACAGGCCGACGGTGAACCGGCCGTCGTCCAGCCCGACGGTCGCCGGCACCGCTCCCGACTCGCGGACCGCCTTCTCGATGGCCAGCGCGGTCTCCACGTTGCCCGGATAGGGCAGACCGTGCGCGATGACCGTCGATTCGAGGGCGACGACGGGCCGCCTCTCGGCCAGCGCGTCACCCACTTCCTCACTGATGCGCAGCAGGGGGTGCATGAAGGGTCTCCTGAACGGTCGCGGAACGGAGGGGAGGAGCCCGCGGAGTGCGGACGTCCGAGTCACCCGGACTGTCCCTGACTCCGTTCCCGTTCCGTTCCCTGACCGGCGACCACGAGGCCCTTCCGCCCTGCGCGAGGTGCGGCGCGTACCAGGTCGGTCAGTAGCTCAGGCTCGTCGTGTAGGCGCACTCGGTGTAGATGTAGCCGGACCTGAGTTTGGCGGTGTCCGAGGCAGGGGTCTTGCCGAGCCCGCTCTGGGACTTGTGGACGAAGTAGGTGGTTCCCGCGGGCAGGCGGATGGTCTTCTGCGGGTAGTTCTTCCCGCTGTCGCTGCACGGCTTCGAGTTGAACAGGGAACTTCCCAGCGCGGAGTAGGTCGTACAACTGCCGCAGGCCTTGAGGGAGAAGCTCCCGGTCACCGGGCCGGTGTACAGGACGGTGATGTTGTCGGGGCTGTCGTTCTTGACCGTGACGGCGATGCTGCCGCCGGAGCGGGTGGTCGGCAGACGCTTGCCGGCGGCGGGCACCGTCTCGGCGACCTCCGCGGCGATGGCGATCTTCCGGGCGCGGCCGCTGTGCGCGCTGCCGGGGTTGTCCTTGACGAACTTGTCCATGCTGGTGACGGCTTCGCTGAAGCTGCCGTCCTTGTACTGGGCGACACCGCAGTTGTACGTCCCCGACACCGCGCTCCGCTGCGCCCGGTCGGCCGACTTGGCGAGCGTGTCGGCGATTCCGGCCTGCTCTCCCGACACTCCACGGATCTGCGTGGACAGGGAGTCCAGGCGCCGGACGGCCGCACAGGGGTCGCTGCCGCCCACTGCCTTCACGGCCTTGCCCACCTCGGCGTCGACGGTGGGTCCCACCTTCCTGGCCTGCTCGGACTTGGGGAACGTCGCCAGGAGATCGTTGACCTGCGTGGTCCAGGTCTCGCTGCTCATGGACGCCGCCGCGCACGCGTAGAGCGAGGTGGCCAGCCTGTCGTCGGGCCATGTGGACAGGGTCCCGAGGGTCTTCTTGCCGATCGTGCGCGGCACGGTGCGGAGGTACTTCAACGGCGGTACGGCGTCGCAGTAGTTCTGTTCCGCGTAGGGGCCGGCGACGGTGGTGTAGTAGGTCTTGAGCCGGCTCGGCACCTTGGCGGCGGCCCGTGAGTGCGGGTGGTCCGCAGCCAGACCGTGGTAGACGGACAGGGCCTGGCGGTAGTCCGCCTCGGCCACCGCGAAGGACTGCGCCCCGGCCCGGCTCACCTTCTCGTCGGCCCGCGCCAGCCGGTCCAGGAGCATCTGCTCGGTGGCCTCGTCCCGCGCGTGGTCGTACAGGACGGCCCCGCCGGCGGGTACGGCCAGGAGCACGATGCCGAGCACGGCCGCGACCAGGGCGTTCGGCGGCCACGCCAGTCGCGTCCGCAGGCCCAGCCGCGCACCGTGCACGGCCGCGGCCACCAGGACGATCAGATACAGGACGAGCAGCGCGCCCGGGACGCCGTCCGGGTCCGCGGGCAGTGCCACCAGGAGCAGGATGCCCGTCGCGACCAGGCAAGCGATCATCAGGACCCAGCGGCGGACGAGGGCATAGCCGAGACCCAGTCCGCTGAGGTTGAGCAGCGCGACGGCGACGGCGCGCAGCGGGTCCGCCGGAGCGGGCGGCGGTGCGGTCGGCATGGGTGGAACGACGAAGTCCGGATGCGCGTTCTGGTCCCAGGACATGACGGCTCCCCCAGTCAATCAGCCCTGAACTCCCCTGAGTTGGCAGTGTACGGCCGGTGTCCGAGTCAAGACAGAGGGTGAGTCGAAAAGGGGTGCGATTCAAGGCCGTGCCGTGCGGTGTCCGTACGTCGCGTGGAGCGGGTCCGTCGGCAGCGCCCGTTCTACCGTGGCGCCTGACGTTCTACGGCAACGGTGCCCCGCGTACCTGTCAGGTTCGGCTCGACTCCATCACCCGGAGCCAACCTGCGGACACCGCCGCCGCGTACGACGCCCTCCTTCGTCGAGGACGAGGAACGCCTCAAGAAGATCGGCCTCAAGGAGAAGGGCCGCAGTCAGCGGCCCATCCGGCGCTGCTGGTCGAACCGAAGCAACACCCGTACCAGACGCCATACTCCGGCCGCCGTCCCGAGGAGCGCACCAGCCACCAGCGCGTCCTTCCTCGCGGCCCCGGAGATGCCGAAGGCCAGCACGAGGGTCAGAGCGACGGCGAAGACCGCGGCCGCCAGCACGATGGCAGTGACCAGGGCGAAAACGATCTCCACCGTCATTGCGTCCTTTTCCCACCGCGACTCACGGCCCATGTCCATGCCGCAAGTCTCACATCGCGGCGCGCGCTCGGCGGACGCGGATCACGTGACCGTCCAGTCGCGCAGTTGGCGGGCGATTCGGGGGACACCGACAGCTTGGGAGGCCGCGTCGTGTACGAGCGCGACCGCTGCCTTGGGCGGGTAGTCGAGCGGGCGTCCGTTGAGGATCAGATAGGCCTCGGTGGCGTGCCAGGCGAAGGCTTCGTTCGCGTGCTCAAGGCTCGGCAGTCTCGCCAGGGTCTGCAGCAGTGCGGCGGCTTTGAGGTACGGGGAGCCGTAGATGTCGCGTTCCATCGCCTTGGCGTTGACCCGGGCGACGGCGGCGTAGAGCGGGCCGTAGTCGTCGACCTGTGGATCGCCGTCGAGCAGTTCGGCGGCGTGCAGAAGGAAGGTGACGTCGAGCGGGTGGAGCGGTTCCGGCTGGGTCACGCGGCGTGGCCTCGCTCCCGGTCCTCGAGCTCGCGCAGCGCGGCCTGCTCGGCCGCCCGCTGCTCGGGGCCGGGGTCGAGATTGCCGGGCTCGGCCGCGAACGCCGCGCCGCTACGGTCCATGGAGGCCTTGAAGCCGTCCAGGAAGTGCCGTTCCACGGCGGTCGCGCGGTCGTAGGCGGCGGAGAGGATGTACTCCTGCATGCTGACCCCCGCCTGCTTGGCCGCCGCCGCGATGGCGGCCCGCTGCGCAGGGTCGGGAAAACGCAGGCTCATCGCTTTGGGATCGGACATGGTATCTACGGTATCACTGACACCATGGGTGCGTCAGAGGAAGGGTGCCGGAAACCAAGCGGGGCGTCGCGCGGCGGGCCCCACGCCGGACGCGCCGGCCTTGAGCGACCGGATCGTGCTTCAGCGGGAGCAGATCACCGTGATGAGAGTGAAGGAGGCGTAGAACTGGCCCGTGGAGAGGCCGGTGAACCAGCGATGGCCTCGTTGCTGGTCAATGTGATGCTCGTCGATGGCCAGGTGCATGGTGCGGCCCAGCCCCAGGGTGTGGTCGGCGTCGTGAAAGTCCCGGAAGACGGGAGTGGTCGTCACCACGGTGCGGACGTCGAATCCGACGCCGTCTGCGAGGCGGGCCAGGCTGCGTCCGATGGTGGCGTTTCGGACGACGTGGTCGGTGGTGTAGCGGGTGAAGGCTCGGCTGGTGTCGAGGTCTTCGGCGTCGACCACCAGGGTGTCCCAGTCCGGCTCGACGAGACCGACCACTCCTCCCGGGCGGGTGACGCGGTGCAGTTGCGCGAGTACTTCGGCGGGATCGGCGACATGCATGAGGACCCGGTCGATCTTTGCTCGATCCACCGACTCGGCAGCGACGGGAAGGGCGTGGACGTCGCCCTCTCGGATCTCCACCGCCGGCAGTCCGCTGGTGCGTTCCCGGGCCTTGGCCAGCATGGCGGGGTCACGGTCGATGCCGATCACCCTGCCGTCCTTGCCGACTTGCTCGGCGAGCGCCGGAAGGTCCGTTCCCGGGCCGCAGCCCGCATCGAGCACCGTCTGGCCGTGCGCGATGTCCAGTAGATCGATCATCTGCTGTTTGTAGGCCCGACCGGCGTCGCCCGCAGCGGCGCGCAACATGTAGGAAACCTGGTTCGGTCGGGTCACACCGAGTGAGGTCGACATGCCCGCCAGTCAACCATGGTGATCAGTAGCGGCGACGCCAACCGGCTTGATGCGCAGTGAGGTTGAGACATCGGTGAGTCGAGCGTGCTGCGTGTGCGCGCTTTCGTCGCACTTCGTCGGAGCCGACCGCCGGCGTCAGGCCGGGCCGCCGGGCGTCCACGGGCCGGCAGCAATGTGCCGCTCGGCCACGGCCATCAGTGGGGCGGCGGGTGCCGCGGTCGCCTCGTCCTCGGGCTTGGTCACCGCTTCGGCGCAGGGGTGTGCGGCCTGGCATCCCGGGGCAGGGCGCGGCCCCGGGCCCGGATGACGGCCTCGGCCAGTACGGCGACCCCGAGCATGGCGCCGAACACGGCGAGTTGCCGTGGGATGGTGGTGGCGGCGTAGGTGGTCAGCGCGACAAGGCATCCGGCGCACGCTGCCACGCCGCATCCGGCGGCGGCCCTCGCTGCGGGGCGGGCATCGGGAAGTCGGGAAGCGGCGAGGTTCACGGCGGCGAAGACGATCAGGAACCCGGCCGATCCCATCAGGCTGATGCCTTCGATGTCGACCAGGTTGACGACCAGGAGGGTGCCGAGGGTGGTGGCGATGAGACCGCCGATCGGGCGGTGCCAGACCGGCTCGGCGAGGTGTTCGGGCAGTTCGCCGTGGCGGGCCATCAGGTAGGTGAACTTGGCGGTGCCGTACAGGGTGGCGTTGATGGCGCTGGCGGTGGAGACGACCGCGGCGATCGCGATGAGAGAGAACCCTGCCTGGCCCAGCAGCGGCCGGGCCGCGACCGCCAGTGCGTAGTCCCGGTCGTGTGTGATCTGCGATGAGGTGAGGTTGCCGACCGCGACGAAGGCGACCAGCACGTACAGGACGATCACGCTGGCGATGGAGAGGAGATACGCGCGTGGGAGGGTGCGTTCCGGCTCTTTGGCGTCCTCTGCGGCGTTGGCGATCAGTTCGAAGCCCTCGTAGCCGAGGAAGATCAGGGTTCCGGCGTAGACGATGGCGCCACCGTGCGGAAACGCGGACGGTGAGACCCGGGCCGTATCGACGAATGCCAGGCCGCCGATGCAGAAGACCAGCAGGACGGTCACCTTGAAGTAGACGAGCACTGCCTCCGCCCGGCCGACCACCTGGGCACCGGCCAGATTGAGCGCGGCGAAGCAGACCACGACGATGCTGCCGAGCAGGCGGTTCGAGCCGGCGGGCAGACCCAGCAGTGCGGCCAGGTAGGAGCCGAAGGCGACGGCGTAGAGCCCCAGCATCACGAAGTAACTGAGCCACAGCAGCAGGTTGAGAGGTCCGGCCACTTTCGTGCCGAAGGACTGGTCGAGGAAGGCGGCCGTCCCACCGCGGTTGCGGACCCGTACCGACAGCAGGGCGTAGGACACACCCGTCAGGGCCGCCACGATGCCGCCGACGAGGAACGAGAGGTAGGCGCCCGCACCTGCGACCTGCACGGTCAGGCCCAGGACCGAGAAGATGCCTCCACCGACCATGCCGCCGACACCGATCGAAACGAGCGCGGGCACGCCCAGCCCCGCCGACTTCTCTCCCGCGCCTGATACCGCCACCTGACCTCCTCGTGTCACGGCCCACCACGGACCAGGCGTCCCCGGGCGCCGGCCGGTCGTCACACACCGTCGCGAGCGGTCCGGTTGTCGGCCACGACGCACGACAAGTGCCCCACGCCACGAAATCTTCCTCAGCTTAGACTCAGGATTTCGGCGTCTTGGTGCGGTCACCGAGTTGCCCGGGTGCCTGGCGGACGGCTTGACGAACCGGAACGGGCGCATCGGCGCCGAGTGGGGGGTGCTACGCGGGGGAGCAGGCCGTCGACGTACTGACCGGTCGCCGTGGACGCATGGTCACGTTCATCGGTGGCGTAGACGGTGAACGTCCCCGCTCCAGTTCCGGCCGCGCCGCCGGCGGAGGTCACCGAGGCGTGGGAGAACGGCTCGCTCTCGGGTCGCAGCGGGGCTCGAGCGTTGTCAGCCGGCGAGACGTCATGAGCGTGGCGGAATGGGAGTGTTGTCGGTGTCCGGGCGTCAGTGGCGCAGGTGCGGTGACCTGGTCGTTGACGCTGACGGGTGGTGCTCACCCGTTGCCGGCAGGAGTGACGAAGGTCATGCCGTCCCGTTCCTCGTCGACCTGCGGGATCGTCTTCCCGGTCTCTCTGGCGATCCGTACCGCACGCTCACAGAACTCGGCGGCATACACGCGTTGCCCGGATGCCGTGACTCCCCACTTCCCCTGCGGGGAGGTCTCCACGGTTCGAATCAATTCCGGCACTCCCTGGGAAGAGGCGGGTCGCGGCCGTATGTGATTCGAATTGACCGACTTGATGATTATTTCTGGCCTACAGCTTAGGTTATTGAACGTAATTGCCGAGTTGATGGATTTCGGTGCTTGTCACATGAATTTTCGTTACGCTCTGCATTCCTCGGGCGTCCGGAATCAAGCGTTCCTCGTGCCCGCGAGCAAGGGGAAAAGTAGGGGGAAATTCGGCATGGCTACCTTCAATCAGACGGGCCAGACGGTAGGGAATCAGGTCAACGCCGAGACGGTGACCATGAAGGACTTCGGGGGGACCGGAGTCGTGCAAGGGGACGGGTCGGGCGGCGCGGCGTTGCGGGACGCGATCGCCGAACTGCTCGGTGCGGTGGAGGAGTTGCACCGGGAGAAGGGGATCGACGACGAGACGTACGCGGGAGCGGTCGGCACGTTGCGGGAGGCGCAGCAGGCCGAGGCCGCCGAGGCGGGTGAGCCGGCCGCCGAGCAGGCCAAGAAGCGACGGCTCGCCGTTCTGGTCGAGCGGGTCAAGGAGACGCTCGCCGGGGTGAGCGCGCTCGCTCCGCTCGTCGGGCACGTAGAGGGCCTGGTCAAGGTGTTGTTCGGGGGGCAGGCATGACCAGTTACGACCAGCGGGGACAGCACGTTGGCGGTCAGTTCAACGCGGACACCATCGGCACGGTCAACTTTCACTTCGGCAAGGACGAGAACCACCGCTACCTGGGCATCCAGGCGCTGCAGGCCCGGCTGTACCCGGAGGCCGAGGCCCGGTTCAGGAAGGCGATCGAGCTGGGCGACGCGGACGGCGACCTCCGCTACTACCTCGCCCTCGCCATGCTGGCGGGCCGCACCCCGCGCACCGTCGACGGGCCGACGATCCGTTCCATCGAGGAGCAGCTCCAGGCGGCGGTGCGCGCAGCCGGCGCCCGCCCGCACGCCTACGCGCTGTGGGCCGTCATACGCGAGGACCACTACGAGGGCCAGGGACGCGCGTACGACCCGCCGACCCCGCGCGAGCTGATGGCCTCCGCGCACGACGCCGACGTACGGCACATCATGGAGATCGTCACGCTGGTCGAGGCGACCGAGTCCGCCGTGTGGCGGGCTCTCGTCGAGCGCGTCGGGGTGGCGCCGCTGCCGCAGTCGGGCCGCAACCGCGAGCCCCGGGGCCGTAACACCGAGCGCGCCAAGCTCATGCGGAAGTACTTCACGCCGGTGCCCGAACCGCTGGACGCGAGCACCGATCAGGCGCTGATGCTGGGTGGCGGCGGTGGCGCCGTGATCGGACTGGTCACGCTGGTCGCGGCGTCCGGCGGGGGCGCGTTCCTCGGCTTCCTGCTGCTGGTCGCGGGCGCGATCGTCGGGGTGAAGGCGGCGGGCCGCTACCTGGAGAAGAAGAAGGAGTTCGACGCGGCATGGGAGGCGAGCCATCCGCGGCCCACCGACGAGCAGGTCGCGCAGTGGTTCGACGAGGACAAGGCGTTCGTGGCCCAGCACGCCCACCAGCGGCTGAACATCTCCGGGCTGAGGCTGGTGACCCGTCTGGTGCCGCTGTACGGCCAGGACGCCAGCTCCGAGATCCAGGTCGGCGGGGACGGCATCGTCCGCTTCTCCCGCTACCGGGCCGTCCTGGTCGCGATGACGGAGTCCCATCTCAGCGCCTGCCTGTGCACCTGGGACTTCGTCACCGGCGAACTGCTGGAGGACAAGACCTACGAGTACTACTACCGCGACATCGTCTCCCTCACCACGCACACCAACCACCGGTCGGGCAACGCCCTGCGCGGCGATCTGAACGAGTCGTCCAGGAACGGCAGGAACAGCAGGCGCTATCAGGTCACGCAGGCCCGTGAGTTCCGGCTGGAGGTGGCCAGTGGCGGCGGCATCGAAATCGTCACCCATGTGAGCATCGCCATGGAGGACGGCTCGGAGGAGGCGGACTTCCAGTCGCCCACCATCCCCGAGTCGGGCGAGGGCGATGCCCTCAAGGCGATCCACGCCCAACTCCGGCTGCGGAAGGGGGAGCGCTGACGCCGGCCGCTCCTGAAGGGCGAGCGCTGAAGATGACGGCGTAGCGGGTGCGGCGAGGGCGCTTCCATGTGGCAGCACATGGAAGCGCCCTCGCCGCGGGTGCGGTGCCTACTCGGTGCTGTCCTGCGTTGTTTTGGTGCCGTCCTGCGTCGTTGCGGCGGTCCGCTGCGCGGCGACGAGCGGGCGCGGGCAAGGTCGGGGTGGCGGACCGTGAACAGGGTTGGGAGAGCGATGCCGGCGATGGTCAGGGTCGTGCGGGCGGTGCTTGTCCGGCTGATAGCGGGGCAGCAGGGGCGAGCCCACGCCGGTGACGGTGAAGGCGGTCACCCACACCACAGTGATGGTCTTGCGCACGCTGAGGAGCGGCGGGCTGTTCCAGGGTTCGGCAGGAACCTGCGTCCGGGTCGCGGACGAGGGCTTTTTCGCCGTTGCCGCCTTGAATGCGCAGGATGACGGATTCGCGAACCGTCCTTCAAGCGCATCGGCCCGAGGGCGTGCCATGCCATCCAGGACGGGGGCGGCCACGCCGCCGAGGACCGCGGGCCGCGGACCGCGGACCCGCACCGCCCTGAAGGGAGATGCCGTGGTGCGTGCCGGGAGGCGGAGTCCGGCAGGCTCGCTCTCGGCCGGAATTCAACGACCGGACACTCTGTCAAAAGCCGCACTCCTGCGCAGAACGCCTGCCATGTCGAGGGCCGGCTTCTTTTGAGGTATTGCGAATGTCCGAACAGGCGGCGATGGGCACTTTGCCATCGACTATTTTTGGACAACCAATTCGCCCGTCTTTCGCGTGCGACGGCTCGCAGTCGAAAGAATGTGGCGTGGGTCACTGTTGACCACTCAATCAGTAGGCATCTAAAATGGGCACAAATGAGCTACTGCTGAGGCGGTCGCATAAATCGACATTTTCCCCGACTGTTCCTTCGCGTGCATCTCACGCCTTTTGTGGCGTGCGGGTATCGCAATCGAGACCACTGGAAGCCTGCGGTACTGTTCGCAAATCGGCTCGGCAAAAGAAGAGTCACACCGGATCGTCGATCGGCCCGTTGTGGTTTCGCCGAGGATTTCCTGTTGGATGAATTGCCGTCGACGCGCGCATACCGGATGCCGGGCTGAATTGCTCGAAAGCGGGCACGGTGGGCATGCCCGCACGTGATGGCGCGAACTATGAGGTTTGAAAACGCAGGATCCCGTTTTCGTCGCGTTCTATTCTCGTGAGGGGTAATCCGTGCCTTCCTCCAGCATTGCAGTCCCCCATCACTCCGGCACCGCCGGCTCTCCCGCGCCCCTGTCGCTGGCTCAGGAGCGGCTGTGGGTCATGGCGCGCATGGACGGTGACGCCAGTGCCGCCTACAACGAACCGATGCCCTTCGACATCCGGGGGCCGCTGGACCGGGACCTGCTCCTCCAGGCGCTGCATCTGCTCGCGGCCAGGCACGAGGCCCTGCGCACCCGGCTGGTGCCGTCCGGCGGTTCGGCTCTTCAGGTCGTCGATCCGCCGCAGACCGGGTTCCCGGTGCGCTTCGTGGATCTGGCCGGAGTTCCGGACGCGGCCGAGCGGTTCGCGCGGACACGGCGGGAAGTGGAGGCCACCCCGTTCCGTCCGGGTGAGGAGCCCATGGTGCGCGGCTGCCTCGTGGCGCTCGAACCGGACCATCACGTCCTGCTGCTGACGGCCCATCACATCATCTTCGACGGCTGGTCGCGCTCTTTGCTGCTGCGAGAACTGGGCCTGGTGTACACCGCGCTCCGGCAAGGCGACGATCCGTCGCTGCCCGAACTGACATGGCAGTACAGCGACTACACCCGCTGGCAGTGGGAGTGGATGGCGGGGGAGGAGCCCGCGGCGCACGCCGACTACTGGTCCACCACCCTGGCCGGTGCCCCGGCCGTGCTCTCCCTGCCCACCGACCGGCCACGCCCGCCCGAGCAGGATTTTCGAGGCGACCGGGTGCCCGTGACCGTCGGTGCCGACCTGACACAGGCCCTGCGCGACCTGGCCGCCGACAACGATGTCTCCTTGTACGCGACCGTGCTGGCCGGCTGGTCGGTGCTGTTGTCCCTGCTCTCCGGGCAGGATGACATCGTTGTCGGCGCTCCCACGTCGAACCGCCGCCGCGGAGACGTCGACGGCCTGATCGGCTTCTTCGTCAACACCCTCGCCCTGCGCGCGGACCTGTCCCGCTCCCGCAGCGTCAGCGACGTCCTGCGACAGGTGAACCAACGCATCCGTGATGCCCTCGGACACGTCGACCTGCCCTTCGAGCGGGTCGTGGAGCTGGTGAACCCACCGCGCAGCCCTGCCTGCACGGCGCTGTTCCAGACCATGTTCGCCTGGGTCCCCTCGATGCGGAGCGAGCTCGAACTCCCGGACATGAAGGTGGAGTTACGGGAGGACGCCGCTCACGTCCCCGCGAAGTTCGACATGGTGCTGGCGCTGGCCGACGAGGGCCTGCACCTCACCGGGGAGATCGACTACGCGGTGGCGCTCTTCGACCGGGCGACCATGGAACGGTACGTACGCCAGTTCCTGCGCGTGCTGCGCCTGATGACTCAGCGGCCCGGAGCCGCGATCGCCGACCTGACATTGCTGGACGAGGACGAGCAGCGGGAACTCCTCGCGGCCTTCAGCACAGGGCCCGCCGCCGCACCGGGCGCACCGCACCGGCCCGGCCTGCTGGAACGGTTCGCGGTGCAGGTCCGCGAACGGCCCCGGCAGCCGGCGGTGGTGGCCGGTGACACGGAACTGGACTACGCGACGCTGGACCGCCGGGCCAACCGCCTGGCCGGCGCACTGATCGCCCGCGGTGTCGGACCTGACCGTGTGGTGGGCCTGCACACCGGACGCACCGCCGAGCTCGTCGTCGGCGTGCTCGGCATCCTCAAGGCCGGGGCCGCCTACCTGCCCCTCGACCCCGGACAGCCCCCTGAACGGCTCGCTGCCATGGTGCGTGACGCCGCACCGGCACTCGTGCTGACCGATCAGGCGGACACCACGCACGACGGCCGGCTGTGGGAGAACCTCGCGAAGGTGGAGGCCGGCGCGCCGCACGACGACGCGCCGGGCATCGACGTGGACCCCACCCGGCTCGCCTACGTCATCTACACCTCGGGATCGACCGGGCGCCCCAAGGGCGTGGCGGTGACGCACGGCAGCGTCGTCAATCTCTTCGACCACTGGCGCGACCTCATGGGGGACGCACCCGGGGAGGCGTCATCGGCCTGGTCGAGCATCGGCTTCGACGCCTCGGTGCACGAACTCCTCATGCCGCTGACCACGGGAGCGGTGCTCCACATCGTTCCCGAGGAGCTGCGCGGCGACCCCGGGGCGCTGATGGGCTGGTTGCGCGACCACGAGGTCACCCAGGCCTTCCTGCCTCCGTCCTACGTCCTGTGGATCGACGAGGATCCCGCCACGCGACTGGCCGGGCTGCGCCTGCGCCAGCTCCTCACCGGAGTGGAGTCCCTGCCGGAGGGCGCCCTGCACCGCATGCGCGAGCTGCTGCCCGGTCTGCGCATCTGCTTCGGCTACGGCCCGACCGAGGCGACGCTCTACTCCACCGCCTACACCGACCCGCAGCCGTACGAGCGGTCGTGTCCCATCGGGCGACCGCTGCGCGGCACCCGCCTGTACCTGCTCGACGACCGCATGCGCCCGGTGCCGATAGGGGTTCCCGGTGAGGTCTACCTCGGCGGAGCGAGCCTGGCCCGCGGATATCTGAACCGGCCGGACCTCACCCACGAGCGGTTCCTCCCCGACCCCTTCGTGCCCGGCGAACGCGTCTACCGCACCGGCGACCTGGCACGCTGGCTGCCGGACGGCAACGCCGAGTACGTCGGCCGCCGCGACGACCAGCTCAAGCTGCGCGGCTTCCGCATCGAACCCGGCGAGGTCGAGGCGGCGCTGCTCGCGGTGCACGGTGTACGCGAGGCCGTGGTACTGGCAGCCGCCGACACAGCGGGCGGCCCCCACCTGGTCGCCGGGGTGGCATGCGACGCCGGGGAGCCCCGGACGCCGTACGAATGGCGCGCGGCCCTCGAGGACCGCCTGCCGGACTACATGATCCCCGCCGTGGTCGCCGAGTTCGGACGGCTGCCGTTGAACCGCAGTGGCAAGGTGGACCGGACAGCGGTCCTGCGGGCCGCGGCGCAGGCCCGTACCGGGCGGGTCAACACGGCCGCTCCCCGCGACCACGTCGAGATGGCGCTGTACCGGATCTGGCGGCGGGTGCTGCTGCACCCGGACGTCGGGATCGGTGACAACTTCTTCGAGCTCGGCGGCACGTCGATCGCGGCGATCAAGATGGCGTCCGCCGTCGAGGAGGAACTCGGCGTACCGCTGCCGGTCCGGGACGTCATGCTGCATCCCACCATCGAGGCACTTGCCGAGCGGGTGCGCGGCCGCGCGACCGAGGCCGCCCGGCCTGCGGAGCACAGCAGCCTGGTGGAGTTCCGCAGCGGCGGCGGACGGCGGCGCGTGGTGTGCGTGCACCCCGCCGGCGGCACAGCCTTCTGCTACCTGCCGCTGTCCACGGCGCTGCCCGACGACGTCGGCGTGGTGGGACTGCAGGCGCCCGGCATCAACCCGGGCGAGTCCACCCTGCCCGGCGTCGAGGCGATGGCCGAGGAGTATCTGCGGCTCGTCGACCCCCGGCCGGACGAGGCCCTGGTGCTGTGCGGGCTCTCCTACGGCGGCCTGATCGCGTACGAGATGGGACGCCGCCTGGTGGCGGCCGGGCACGAGAGGGCGAGCGTGGTCCTGCTCGACACCCACGGCGCCGAGGACGCGGAGCAGCGCGACGCGATCACGCCGGTCGGCATGACGGAGTTCCGGCAGAAGCTGGTCCGCTTCAACGGCATGTACCCGGGCATCGACGACGACCAGGTCGCCCGGTACCTGACCGTCTACAACCACCACCGCGAGACGGCGCGCGCCTACGCCGTGCCCGATTCGCCGGCCCGGGTCGTCCTGATGCAGGCGACGGCCGTGGAGGACGAGGGCGGCGCCGACGCGGCGGCCCGGCTGCGCGCGTTCTGGCGCAGCCGGGTCGGCGGTGGACTGCTGGTCGAGCCGGTGGCCTGCGGCCACTGGGACATGTTGGAGAGCGACGAACTGCCGCGTGTCGCCACCGTCCTCGCCGCCGAACTGGACCGGCTGCAGACCGGCCTCGGCGAGGCGGCGGCGGAGCGCACGGCCTTTTCCGTCAGGTCGGAGGCCCGATGAAACCGCGCGTCGAGACGTCCCCCACCGCCGTCGCCGAGGACCCGGGCACCCAGGCGGGACTCGCCCTGGAGATACATCGCCAGGCCCTGCGCACACCGACGGCGGACGCGGTCGCCGACGGCGACGTACGGCTGGACTACGCGACACTGAACACCGCGGCCGCCGCCGTGGCGGGGGCACTTGCCCGCCACGGCGTGCTGCCCGGGCAGACCGTGGCGGTGGCGCTGCCGCGCTCATGGCGGCTGGTCTGCGTGATGCTGGGCATTCTGCGGCTGGGCGCGCAGGTGGTGCCGCTGGACACACAAAGCCCCGCCGAACGCCGCCACTTCATCCTGCGGGACTCCGGGGCGGCGGCGCTGGTGCACACCGCTCCCGAGCGTGCCACCGGACTTCCGCAGGGCACGAAGGCGCTCGCCGTGGACACGGTGCTGCCCGAACTCCCGGATGCCGCGGACACCGTGCAGCCGCCGCGGCCCGCCGGTGAGGTGTCCTTCCTGTTCTACACCTCCGGAACGACGGGACGGCCCAAGGGCGTCCAGGTCGGCGACGCGGGGATCATGCGGCTCGCGCGTCCCGGCTACATCCGTGTCGGGCCAGGACTGCGCTACGCCTGCCTGGCGAACCCGGCGTTCGACGCGCTGAGCTTCGAGGTCTGGGTTCCCCTGCTGACCGGCGGCTGCTGCGTGGTCCTGCGCGACGCGGACGTACGGGTTCCCGAGCGGCTCGCGGCGGCGCTACGGCACGAGCGGGTGGACACCGTCTTCATCACGACCGCGCTGTTCGACGCGGTGGTGACGGCCGTGCCGGACTGCTTCGCCGGGGCCGGTGAGGTTCTGGTGGGCGGCGAGCAGCTCGACCCCCGGGTGATGCGCCGCTGGTACCGGCACAACGCCGGCAGCGGCACCCGCCTGTTCAATGTCTACGGGCCGACGGAGTCCACCACCTTCGCCCTGTGCCATCCGATCCCGCGGGACTTCGACGGTGACGTGGTGCCGATCGGCCGGCCCCTGCCGCAGACCGGCGGCGTCCTGGTCGTGCCGGGCACGGAGAGGGTCGCGGCGCCCGGCGAGGTCGCCGAACTCCTGCTGAGCGGTGCCGGACTCGCGGTCGGCTACCGCAACCTCCCCGAGGAGACCGAGCGGCGCTTCGTGCGGCTTCCCTGGCTCGACGGAGGAAAGGACCGGTACTACCGCACCGGCGACCTCGTCCGGGCGGATGCCGAGGGCCGGGTGGAGTACGTCGGACGCACCGACCGCCAGGTCAAGGTCCGCGGCTTCCGGATCGAGCCCGGCGAGGTGGAACGGCATGTTCTGTCCCATCCGGCGATCCGGCGGGCCTACGTGTGCACGCGGCGTGCGGGCCAGGACGGGCCGCACGAACTGCTGGCATTCGTCGTCCTGCAACAGGACCTGTCCTGGGAGGAGTTGGACGGCCACCTCGCGGCCCACCTTCCCGTCTACATGCGCCCGCACCAGATCCATCGCGTGGCGGAGCTGCCCCTCAACGCCAACGGCAAGGTCGACCAGGCCGCGCTGCTGCGGCAGGCAGGCCGTCCCTGGCGGCCGGCCGCGAGCGGCAGACCGGCCGCGACGGAGACGGAGCGCGCGGTCGTCGCGTTGGCCGAGGAGATCCTGGCCACCGCCGGCCTCGGCCCCGAGGACCGGTGGATCGCGGCCGGCGGTGACTCGCTGAAGGCCCTGCGGTTCTGCTTCGCCGTACGGCGGCGGTGGGGTCGCCACCTGACGCAGGCGGACGTCCTGCACGGCGACCTGGCGGCGATCGCCCAGGCCGTGACCGCGCCCGGCCCCGGCGAGGAGAACGCCTGCCCGGCACCGGTGGTCGCCGGTGCCCACTCGGCGCCCGCCACCAGCGAGCAGCAGCGGCTGTGGCTGCTGCAGCGCCGCGCAACGGGCTCCCGGGCGTACTCCGTCAACCAGGCCTTCCGCCTGGACGGGCCCGTCGACGCCGCTGCGCTCCGGCAGGCGCTGCGGAGCCTGGTGGCACGCCACGCGGCACTGCGGACGGGCTTCACCCTCGGACCGCGCGGACTGCGGCAGACGGTCGGCGAACCGTACGATCCCTGGCAGGAGCCGGCCACGTGGCAGGCCGGTGACGAGGAGGAGGCGCGCGCCTTCGCCGCCGCCTTCTTCGACGAGCCGTTCGACCTCGCCGTGCCCCGCATGCTGCGGGCCTGCTGGCTGCCGCGCGAGGGCGGCGGAACGCTCCTGCTGCACCTGCACCACATCGCCGTCGACGGCTGGTCGCTCGGCATCCTGCTGCGGGATCTGTCCACCTGCTACGCCGAGACCACCGGCTCCGTCACCGCGACCGACCCGAACACGGCTCCGGCTCCGACCCCGCTGGACTTCGCGGCCTGGCAGAGCGACTGGTTCACCACCGCGTCCTACCGCGCACAGCGCGACGAACTCCTGGCGCACTACCAGGACTTGGCGGAGCCCCAGGAGACGCTGCCCGCCGAGAACGCGCTTGCGGCCCCCCGGGCGCGGCTGCTGCGCACGACGCTCGACGTCGAACGCCGGGCTCAGGTGGACCGGGTGTGCGCCGAACTCGGGCTGACCCGCTTCCAGGTCCTGCTGAGCGTGTTCTCCTGGAGTCTGTACGGTGTGACCGGCCTGGTCCGCCCGCGTATCGCCGCGCCGGTCGCCAACCGCCCGGTGCGCGAGTTCGAGGACAGCGTGGGCATGATGGCGAACACCGTGCTGCTGCCCGTGACCGTCGTGCCCGGTGAAGACCTTCGCGCGCAGCTCGCCCGCACCGGGACCGGCACCGGGCAGGTGCTGCGGCGCCAGGACGTGGCGCTCGCGGACGTTCTGGCCGGCTGGGACGCCGTCGGCGACAGCACCCCGTTCGACTTCCTGTTCGTCCTGGAGAACACCGACTTCGGGGCGCTGCGGCTACCCGGTTGCGCCCAGCGCCCCCTGTGGTGGGCCGCGTCGGAGGCCAAGTGCCCGATGACGGTCTCCGTCGTCGAGCACCCCGACGGCCTCGACGTGCTGTGGGAGTACGCCGAGGACCGCTTCACCGGCGAGGCCGTCGAGGCGATGGCCGAGCTGCTGCGGCGGGGCGTGGACGCGCTGGCGTCCGGCGGCCGGTCCACCGCGCGGGAACTGGTGGCACCCTACCGGCGGTCCCTGCCGGTTCACGGGCGCGGGCCCGCCCCCACACCGGGCTTCACCACCATCGCCGAAGGCTTCGCACGGCAGGTCGCCCGCACCCCGGACGCCCCTGCGGTGGCCACGGCGGACGGAAGCACCCTGAGCTACGCCGCGCTCGACGCCCTCGCGGCAGACCTCGCCGCGGACCTGGCCGGCCACTACCCGATCCCGGCCGACGGCAGCCCCTGCCGCGTGGCCCTGTACCTGAACCCGTCCGCCGAGCACGTCGTCGCCCTGCTCGCGCTGGCGCGCCTGAACGTCACCGCCGTACCGCTCGACCCGTCGTACCCGGCCGACACCCTGCGCCGCGTACTGACCCGGGTCGACCCGCTGTGCGTCCTGGTCACACCCGACGGCGCGCCGGCGCTGGACACACTGCTCCCGCACGGCACGGTGCGCCACCTCGTCGTCCTGCTGGATCCGCCGCCGCGGCAGGGCGGTGTCGCGAACGCCCCGTACGACGGACGTACGCACGACGGCGCCCGGCCGCTGTACACGCTGTTCACCTCCGGCTCCACCGGCGTCCCCAAAGGCGTCCAGATCTCCGACCGCACGCTGTGCGACCTGATCCGGTGGCAGTCCGGCCCCGGCGGCCTCACCGCCCCGGCCGTCACCCAGCAGTTCTCGATGCTGGCGTTCGACGTGTCCTTCCAGGAGATCTTCGGCACCCTGTGCACCGGCGGCACCCTCCAGCTCATCCGCCCCGAATGGCGTCAGGACGCCCCCGCGCTCCTGGAGCGGCTCGAGGCCGCGGGCACCGAGCGGATCTTCATGCCCTACGTGGCCCTGCAACTGCTCGCGGAGTACGGGGTACGTCTGGGCAGGTTCCCGTCCCGGCTGCGTGAGGTGATCACCGCGGGCGAGCAACTGGTGTGTACCGACACCGTCCGCCGCTGGTTCGCGGCACTGCCCGGCGCCCGCCTGTTCAACCACTACGGGCCGACCGAGACGCACGTGGTCAGTGCCCTGTGCCTGGAGGGCGACCCGCAGCGGTGGCCCGAGCGGCCCGCCATCGGCCGCCCCGTGGCAGGCGCCGAGCTGCGCGTGGTGGACGCCCAGGGCGACCCGGTTCCGCCCGGGTGCACCGGCGAGCTGCTGATCGGCGGCACCATGACCGCCCGCTGCTACCTCGACGAACCCGGTCTCGACGACACCCGCTTCGTCGAGCCGCCCGGCGAGGGCCTGTTCTACCGCAGCGGGGATCGGGCGTGGTTCGACCACGAGGGCCTGCTGCACTACGCGGGCCGCGACGACCAGCAGATCAAAGTGAGCGGGCACCGGCTGGAACTCGGCTCCGTCGAGGCGGCCCTGCTGCGCCATCCGGCGGTGGCCAACGCCGTCGTCGCGCGTGACGGCGACCGGCTGACGGCCTGTCTGGAGCTGCGTGGTGAGCCCCCGTCCGCCGACGACCTGACCTCCCATCTCTCGGCGCTGCTGCCGTCCTACGTCCGCGTGGACCGCTTCCGGAGACTGCGGACGATGCCCCGCACCGCCAGCGGCAAGCTCGACCGGATGGCGGCGCTCGCGGCACCGGGCGAGGAGCTGCGCCGTCCGGCGGTCACCCGCACCGCGCTGTCGGCCCAGGAGGAGCAGCTCACCGCCGCCTTCGAGACGGTCACCGGGTCGACGATCGGACCGGACCAGACCTTCTTCGAGGCGGGTGCCTCCAGCCTCGCTCTCATGCGCTTCCACCTGCACTGCGCCACCGAACTCGGTCTGCGCTTCAGCGTCACGGACCTCTTCGAGCACGTCACCGTCCGCTCCCTGGCCCGCCACCTCGGCCCGGACGGCCTCCCCGGCACCCGGACACCCGCCGAACGGACCACGCGAGAGGGCGGATTGCCGAGTCCCGGCGAACCGATCGCGGTCGTCGGCATGGCGGTACGGGTGCCCGGCGCCCCGGATCTGGCCGGCTTCTGGGACCTGGTGGTGGCGGGCGGCACCGGCATCCGGAGCGTCGACGCCCCGGACGGCGTCGTCGGCGTGCACAGCACGCTCGACGGGATGTTCGACTTCGACCCGGGCCACTTCGGCATCAGCCCGCAGGAAGCGCGCCTGATGGACCCCCAGCAGCGTCACCTGCTGATGGCCTGCGTGCAGGCCCTCGCACACGCGGGCGCCGCGGACACCTCGACGATGCGCGTGGGGCTGGTGGCCGGTGCGGGGGAGAACACCTACTTCCAGTCCATGCTGCGCGAGGCGGACCCGGGCCGGCTGCCCGACGGCTTCCAGCTCGCCCTGCACCATGAGAAGGACTTCCTGGCCACCAAGGCGGCCTACCACCTCGGGCTGACCGGTCCCGCCTTCAGCGCCCAGACGGCGTGCTCCAGTTCCCTGGTCGCCGTGCACCTCGCGGCGGGCCTGCTCCGGCAGGGCGAGGCCGAGGCGATGCTCGCCGCAGGCGTGCTCGTCGACCCCGGCCTGACCGGCGGCTACCGCTACCGCCCGCAGCACATCTTCTCCGCGGACGGTGCCTGCAGGCCCTTCAGCGACGACGCGAGTGGAACGGTCGGCGCGAGCGGCGCCGGCGCCGTCGTCCTCAAAACGCTGCGGCAGGCACGGCGCGACGGCGACACCGTCTACGCGGTGATCACGGGTTCCGCGATCAACAACGACGGCGCGGACAAGATGAGTTACAGCGCACCGTCCCTGGCCGGGCAGCGCGAGGTGATCCGCACCGCGCTGGCCCGCGCCGGACGCACCGGCGCGGACGTCGGCTACGTCGAGGCCCACGGAACCGGCACCCGGCTGGGTGACCCCGTCGAGGTCGGCGCGTTGCGCCAGGCCTTCGACGTGAGCGAGTCCGGCCGCTGCGCCCTCGGCTCCGTCAAGAGCCAGATCGGGCACCTGGGCGCGGCGGCCGGTGTGGTGGGCCTCGTACGGGCCGTCCTCGCCGTCCACCACGGGAGCATCCCGCCCCACCTCAACTTCCGCGCCTTCAACCCGGAGATCGGCCCCGACCCCACGCCCTTCCACGTCCCGGCCCAGGCCGGTCCCTGGCCCGAGGGACGTGAACGGGTCGCCGCCGTCAGCAGTTTCGGGATCGGCGGCACCAACGCCCACGTCATCGTGGAACAGGACACCGGGACCGGCACCGCCGCAACCGGCGACGTCCCCGCGTGCCTGGTGCTGTCCGCCTCCAGCGCGGACGCCCTCGCCGCCGACGCCGCCCGGATCGCCGACTACCTCCAACTGCGGCCCGAGCGCTACGAGTCGGTGCTGCGCCATCTGCAGGCCGGACGTGCGCCCCGACGCCTGCGGACCGCGGCTCCCGTCGCGGAGGCCGCGGCCGCCGTTCGGTGGCTGCGATCGGTGGCGGCCGGGGAGACACCGTACGGCTTCGCGGACCAGGAGGCCGCCGCGGTGCCGGCTGCCGGCCGCACGGCGCGCGACATCGCGGAGGACTGGACGGCCGGAAGGCCCGTCGACTGGCAGCGGGGTCCGGCCCCGGCGCCCTGGGACTTCCCACCCCCGTCCTTCGCGCTCGCGCGGTACGACTTCGACCGCGGGCCCAGCGCTGCGGACACGAAACCCCAGCGGCTGTCGCCGGCCGACTGGCTGCACCAGCCGCACTGGGTCCGGCTGCGCCACGCCACCGCCCTGGCCACCACCGCACCGGCCGACCGCGCGCCCGTCGTGGTGTTCGTCGCGCAGACCCTGCCGCGGACGGCGATCGCCCCCTTCGAGGCCGTGGCCTCACGGGTGGTGCGGGTGCACCCGTCCAGCGGCTTCGCCCGTAGCGGACCCGACGTCTTCGCGGCCGACCCGTCCGACCCGGCGTCGTTGCGCCTGCTGCTCGACGCGCTGTCCGAGGACGGCGCCGACGACGCCCTGACCGACGTGGAGTGGGTGCACGCGCTGCCGCTGGCCGTGAAGGGCCCCATCGGCCCCGATACGCTCGAACACGCCCGCCATGCATGCCTGGACACCACCGCGGCCCTGGCCCAGGCGCTGGCCGGCCGGTCCGCCTCCCCCCGCGTGTGGTGGCTGTCGTACGGCGCGCGGCCCGTGCTCGGGACGGTGGACCGGCCCGAACTGGCCCTCCTGGCAGGGCCGGTGGAGGTGGCTCCCCAGGAGGGCGCCCTGGACGGCCACTGGCTGGACCTCCCCGACGGCGACCTCACCCGCTGGGCCGGACACGTGGCCTCCGCCGTTGCCGAAGCACGCCGAAGCGGCCGTACCGCCGATCCGGCACTGCCCCGGCAGCTGGCACTGCGCCAGGGCCACTGGTGGCGGCCGGGCACCACGCCGGTCTCGGCGCCGCCCGCGACGAACACCCTGGCACCGTCCGGCGAAGACACGGTCCATCTGATACTCGGCGGCACGGGCGGCATGGGCCGCGCCCTCGCCTCCTGGCTGCTGGAACACTCCCGCGGCCGGGTGCTGCTTCTGTCGAGGAACCCAGGGCTGCCCGAGGAGCTGACCCGCTGGGCCGACCGCGTCGATCTGGTCGCGGCGGACCTGGCGGCTGCGCCGGTGCACGAGGTCGTGGCGGCCGTCGCCGAGCGAACCCGACGGCTGGACGGCGTGATCCACGCGGCCGGGACGGGTGCCGGTGCACTGCTCGTACGCCGCGACGCCACGGCGATGCGCGAGGCGACCGCGGCCCGGGAGAACGGCGCACTCGTCGTGGAGCACCTGATCGAGACCTTCCGGCCGGAGATCGCGGTGTACTGCTCCTCGATGTCCGCCCTGCTCGGCGGCGTCGGCCAGAGCGACTACGCGGCCGGCGCGAGCCTCCTCGACGGCTTCGCCCACCACCGTGCCGGGGAAGGGGAGACGACGGCCCGGATCGGCATCGACTGGGACGTCTGGCGGGAGACCGGAATGGCGACCCGGGTCCTCGACACGGACAGCCGCCACCAGGCCCATCTGGAGGTCGGTCTGACGGTCGAGGAAGGCAAGGAGGTCCTTGCTCGGGCCCTGGCCGTGCGACTGCCGCAGCTTCTCGTGTCCACCACCGACATCGCTGCCTCGCGCACGTTCTACGCCCCCTCCGCCGACGGCCCGGCGCAACCGCTCACCGCCCGGTCCGGGCCCGCCCACGACGCGGACGGCGAGGCGGGCCGGGCCGACCGGGACGGCGCCGGGGAACGTGCCGCCGCCCTGTCCCGCGTCATCCAGGACCTGCTCGGCGTGGACGATCTGGACCCGGACGACTCCCTGTACGACCTCGGCGCCGACTCGCTGACCCTGATCAGCCTGATCGCCCGGATCGAGGACGACTACGGCGTCGCCTACGACCTGGGGTCCTTCAGCCACCGGGTCAGCCTCAACGAGATCCTCAAGCACATGGACGCGGCCCTCACCCCCGCGGAGCCCACCGCCCGGACGCCCAGGAACGTCGATCCCCGGGTCGTGCTCGACGTCTGGCAGGAGGGAGCCGGCCCGGCCGTCCTGTGCCTGATCCATCCGGTGGGCGGGGACATCCAGGTGTACCGGTCCCTGGTGACAGCACTCGGGCCCGCGCCGACGGTCTGCCTCATCGCCGATCCGGCACTGCGTGACCCCGGCACGCCCGCGTGGACGCTGGCCGAGCGTGCCCGTCACTACGACGCGGCACTTCGCGACCGCTTCGGCGGCCCCGGCCACCGCCTCCACCTGGCCGGATGGTCCTACGGTGCCCGGGTGGCCATGGAGATGGCAGGCCTCGCCGAGGCGGCCGGGCAGCCCCTGGAGGCGCTCCATCTGCTGGACCCGCCGCCTCCGCGGGCGGACGCACTGGTCGCCGCCTACGACGAGGCCCGTCTCGAGAAGGTGTTCGCCGCCGAACTCGGCGCCGGGAACTCATCGTTGCCGGCACCACACGCGCAGGCGTACGCCGAGAGACTGGCCGACCGCTGCCGGGCCAATCTGCGCAGCCTGGGCGAGCACCGGGTGCGGCCCCTCGCCCTCACCCCCACCGTCCTGTGGCTGGCCGAACACCCCACGCCGGGCCTGCCCGCACCCGGCGGCGCGCAGGAGACGGACCGGCAGTGGACAGCCTGTCTGCCCCCCACCGCCGTACGGCGGTCCCTGCCCACCGACCACTACGGCATCGTCGCGCCACCCCATGTGAACGAGGTGGCCGAAACCATCACGGCAACGCTGGCCGATCCGGCAGCCGATGCCCGGACCCCACGCGAGCCAGGATCGGAGCACGCCCGGTGAACCCCTATCGATCCCTGCCCCTGCGGTCGTTCTGGCGGCCCGCCGTCGCCGAACCGGACCCGCTGGACATCGAGGACGTCTGGACTCCCAAGTTCGTCCTCGGCCAGGACGACCCGGTCGTCACCGCGGGCTCCTGCTTCGCCGCGCAGATCGGCCGGGCCCTGCTGGATTCGGGCATGAACTGGCTCGACGCCGAACCCGCCCCGCCCGGCCTGACCCGGCAGCAGCGTCAGGACCGCGGCTACGGCGCCTTCTCCTTCCGCACCGGCAACATCTACACACCCGCGGTCCTGCGCCAGTGGCTGTCGTGGGCCCTCGGCCACCTGCCGCCGCCCGAGGAGGCCTGGCCCGACGGCGACCGCTGGGTCGACCCCTACCGCCCCGCGATCGAGCCCGAGGGCTTCGCCTCGCCGGCCGAGATGCTGCGGTCACGCGAGGTCACGCTGGCCGCCGTCCGCACGGCCGTCACCACCGCCGGATGCCTGGTGTTCACCATGGGACTCACCGAGGCATGGCGCGACGCCGCCGACGGCACCGTCCACCCCACCTGTCCCGGCACCGTCCGCGGCACCTTCGACGCCGAGCGGTACACCCTGCACAACTTCACCTTCGCGGAAGCGCACCGGGACATGGCCGAGGCGATCGCGATGGCACGTGAGGTGAACCCCGGCCTGCGCATCCTGCTGACGGTGTCACCGCAGCCGCTGACCGCGACCGCCACCGGCGGCCACGCGCTGACCGCCAACGGCTACACCAAGTCCGTACTGCGCGCGGTCGCCGGTCAACTCGCCCTGGAGGACCCGGACATCGACTACTTCCCGTCCTACGAGCTCATCACCGGCCCGGTCTTCACCGGCCGGTTCTTCGGCCCGAACCAGCGCACCGTGACCCCCGAGGGAGTCGCCTTCGTGATGCGGCACTTCGTGGCAGGACTCCACCGCCGCCCCACGCGACCGCGGCCCGCCCGCGACACCGTCACCCGCCCAGGAGAGGCCGCCTGTGAGGACGCCGTCCTTGACTACTACAGCCCCCGCTAGGTTCCTGCTGCTCGGCGACTCCCACGCGGGACCGATCGGACGTGCGGCGCGGCAGTCCGGTATCCCCTTCCAGGGCGGCCCCATCGGTGCCGGCCGGGAGTTCACCGACCGCTTCTTCACCACCCGCGACACCCCCGGCGGCACCGACGTCGTCTTCCGGTCCGACGAGGCCGAGGAGCACTACCGCCGTTTCCTCCAGGAGCTCGGCGTCGACGTCCTCGCCGGGCTGGGCGTCCCGCTGGTCGCCACGTTCGGATTCTGCGCGCACTTCGTCGCGCTGCGGGAGAACTGGGACCTCTACCGCGACCGTTCGGGAGCCGTCCCGCCGGGTTTCCTCGCCGCCCCCCTGTTCGGCGCCATCGTGCGCGCCGTTGTCCGCGACGCCCTCGGCTTCTACGAACACGCCGTGGGCCTCGGACTGCGCGTCCTGGCGGTGATGCCGCCGCAGCGGATCCCCGGCCAGTCCGATCCGGCGGTGTTCATGGCCGCCCAGGAACGCATCCGGCTGGCCGTGTCGCAGCGCGGCGTCGAGGTCGTGGACCTGCGCGGCAGGACCACCGGTCCGGACGGCCTGCAGCGCCCCGAACTGTGTGAGGCGGACGACGAGATCCACGGCAACCTCGCCTTCGGCCGCATCGTCCTCGCCGAGCTGCTCGACCGCGGCCTGTAACCCAACCCCCTGTGGAGGATGTCATGGAGTCCTACGAACGCGACGCACTGGAAGCGGTGACCACGCGTCCCCTGCACCCCTACCGCACGATCACGGTGGAACGGATCACCCCCGTTCTGGGCGCGGAAGTCTCCGGCGCCGACCTGTCGGAAGACCTACCGGCGGAGCAACTGGACGAGATACGCGCCGCGTTCCGCGATCACCACGTCCTGGTCTTCCGTGATCAGACGATCACCGTCGAGGACCACAAGCGTTTCGCCGCCGCCTTCGGCGAGCTGCGTCCCGTCAATCCACCGCCTCCCGAGGGCGACCCCTACATCCTGGAGATCCGCACGACCGCGGCCGCGGCGAACGTGGCGGGCAACGGCTGGCACGCCGACGGCACGGCCGACGCCGAACCCTCGCTCGGGTCGATGCTCTACCTCACCGAGATCCCCCAACCGGGCTGCGGAGGCGACACTCTCTTCGCCAACATGCACCTCGCCTACGCCATGCTCTCGCCGGCCATGCGCTCCCTGCTGGACCCGCTCACCGCAATCCACGACGGCGCCCAGGCCCTGGCGGGTTACACCCCGCCCCCGGACTACGTCATCCCCAGGAGCGAGCACCCGCTCGTCGCCCGTCACCCGGAGACCGACCGCAAGCTGCTCTACGTCAACAAGGCCTACACCAGCCGTATCCCGCAGCTCGCCCCGCAGGAGAGCCAGGCCCTGCTCGCCCTGCTCTTCGACACCATCGCGTCCAGGCCGGTCCTGCACTGCCGCGTCCGCTGGACCCCGGGCACCCTCGTCTTCTGGGACAACCGCTGCGTCCAGCATCATGCGTCCTACGACTACTATCCCTACGCCCGATACGGTCGGCGCGTCGCGATCAACGGCGGCCCCGTCAAGGGCTGACGTCGCCTCCCGCGCTCACCTGCTCACGCGTGCGCGCCCGACCGCGTCGACGAGGCCGTCCCGGAGGCGTGTACGGGCCTCCCGGGCGGCCGACCCGTCGGTGTCGGCCGGCCCGCTGTAGGCGGCGATCCACGCCCGCACCATCGCGAAGGGCCAGGCGCGGGCGTAGTCCTCCGCATCGTGGGAGGCAAAGGCCGCGCTGTACGCGGCGGCGTTCGCGAGCGCGTTGGCCTCCGCGTGCACGCGCTCGCTCACCTCCGTGTTCAGGCGCGCGTAGGTCTCGCCGTAGTGTTCGGCCTCGCCCTCGAACCAACCGCGCGAGCGCGCGAAGGAGGCCGCTGCCGACGAAGCCCGAGAGTGCACCTGTTCGCGGGGATAGGCAAGCCGGTACACGTCGGCCAAGGCCGGTTCCAGCACCGCCGACCAGGCATGTTCGCCGATGGCTTCACCGGCCGCCGCGCGTGCGTGCACCGCGCGCACGGCATCGTGCGGCGCCGCATCCACGCCGCGCCGGCCCGTCGCCTCACCGATCAGGTCCGCGACCGCACCTGCATGCCAGTGGTGCACCGCGACGAACGGCACCTCGGCAGCGGTGTACGGCAGCCCGGAGCGATGTGCCGTCGGTTCGTGGAGTGCCTCGCACACCTGATCCAGCCAGTTCGGTACCGGCATGGGCTGAAGGGACTCCGACGGGTCACGCGGTTCGGTCATCCCAGCCTCCGCAACTGACGGCCCCGTAGCGGAACCAGACGTTTCATCAGACGGCACATTCTGCCGTGACGACCGACCTTTCCGCAGGACGACAGCCTCGGTCTCCAGCATGGCCGGCCTTCCCAGTGCGGCGCGTCCAGGGTCTTGAGCAGCCCAACGCAACAGAACTTGGTCTAGACCTTGACAGGTCCAGACCATTTCGCTTCAGTTTGAAGTCACCCCGCTCACCCCCCTCGAAGGAGTGGTCGCATGTCCAGACGGCGCCTCATGGCGTTCATCGCCGCACTTGCCACCGCGGTAGGGCTTGTTCTCCTGGGGCCGATGACGACAACCGCATCGGCCGCCACCTGCGCCGCCAGCTGGAACTCCTCCTCGGTCTACACCGGTGGCATGAGCGCTTCGTACAACGGGCACAACTGGCTGGCCAAATGGTGGACCCAGGGCGAGACGCCGTCGACCGGCGGTTCCGGAGTCTGGGCCGACCAGGGCTCCTGCACGGGCGGCTCGGGCGGCAGCGGCGGGGGAAGCGGCTGCAGCTATCCGGCCTGGGTCGCGGGCCGTGCCTACGTGGCCGGCGACATCGTTCAGTACACCAACGGCAACTACTACAAGGCATCCCACGACAACCCGGGCTACGACCCGACGATCAGCACCTGGTACTGGGACCCGTACAGCTGCACCGGAGGCGGCGGTACCAACCCTCCGACCAATGGATCGTTCGTGGTGAGCGAAGCGCAGTTCAACCAGATGTTCCCGAACCGGAACTCCTTCTACACCTACAGCGGTCTGACCGCGGCGCTCAGCGCGTACCCCGGCTTCGCCACCACCGGCAGCGACACGGTCAAGAAGCAGGAGGCGGCGGCCTTCCTCGCCAACGTCAGCCACGAGACCGGCGGCCTCGTCTACATCGTCGAGCAGAACACCGCCAACTACTCGCACTACTGCGACACTTCCCGGTCCTACGGCTGCCCGGCGGGCCAGTCCGCCTACTACGGACGCGGTCCGATCCAGCTCAGCTGGAACTTCAACTACAAGGCGGCCGGTGACGCCCTGGGCATCGACCTGCTGAACAATCCCAACCTGGTGCAGACCGACTCGGCCGTCGCCTGGAAGACGGGCCTGTGGTACTGGAACACCCAGACCGGGCCGGGCACCATGACGCCGCACAACGCCATGGTCAACGGCGCCGGATTCGGCGAGACCATCCGCTCGATCAACGGCAGCATCGAATGCAACGGCGGCAACCCCGCACAGGTGCAGAGCCGGATCAACGCCTACCAGAACTTCACCTCGATCCTCGGCGTCCCCACGGGCGGCAACCTCAGCTGCTGAACACCCGCCGGCACGCCGTGCCGTGGGCGATGCGGTCCGTACGATCGACGGCCCCCCTCTCGCCCTCGGCCCGGTGTGCCGCCACTCCGGCGGAATGTTCGATCCGCTGCTCTCCTGCTAAGCAAGCCCCGGCGCGTCGTGGTGGCTGATCACCCGGCGGCCGCGTGTGGTCCTCGTGCACAGCGCCCCGCCGGTGACCTTCAGGTGCCCGCCCGAGACGGGGACGCGCCCACGGGAGAGCGGTTTCTGCGACGCGTTCCGGGCGGTTCGGCGGCAAGGGCGGCGACGCCGACGTCATCTGTTGCCGGTTTGGTGGTGTTCGCGTAGGACCTGCTGCCGTCATGTGCCAGAAGTGAACTGTGTTGGGTCTGTGAAGAATTGACGGACGCTGTGAAAGGTGACAAGAATTCAGATTGCTCCGCCGGGCTACTGCCGAGCGGAGCGACGAGAGCGTCACGACCGTGCACGCAGACAGCGCGTCCTCGACCGTCTTCCCTTCGTGCACCTGTCGTCCGCGCTCGGCCACCTCCCACACCTTCACCCTGGTAGAGGCTCAACTTGTCGCGTTCCCAAGGAACAAGAACTCTCGCCGTACTGGCTGCAACCGCTTTCACCGCCGTCGCCTGTCCCGTGCTCGCAGCCGGTACGGCCAGCGCCGCCTCGTCCGGCGCGTGCCCGTCGGCGACCGTCCAGTACCGCATCGTCGGCGCCGACGGAAACGTCGTGGGCGCGGACTGGACCTCGCAGGGCGGGCTCCATCTCTGGGACACCGCCCCGGGCACCGTCGAGGTCCGGCTGGCGCCGGGCCAGACCGTCGGGGACGGCTGCACGTACCCTGTCTCCCTGGCCGAGTACACCACCGAGGGCCCCAACTGGTACACCTCCGGCCACCAGACCCTGGTCGACAAGGCCACCGTCCACCTCACCGCCGCCGACATCCCCGGCGCGCAGGACGCGAAGCGGTCCTGGCAGAAACTGACCGTGAAGGCGCCGGACTGCTACGGCCAGATCGACCTGTACGGCGACGACGTCACCTACGACGGCGGGACGGGCGAGGGCCATGGCCCGGCCCCCTACGAGCCCGGCGGCGTCGTCACCCCCTACCACCTGATAGCGGCGTGGAACGGCGGGGAGAAGCCGTGCACGCCCGCTACACCGGAATCGCCGGGCGGCCCTTCCCCGTCGAAGCCGGTGCCAAGCACCCCGACGACCCCGTCGGGCAGCACGCCGCCCAAGGAGCCCACGACTCCGCCGACGACGCCTGCCAAGACACCCCCGACGCCGCCGACGACGCCGGATGTGCCGCCGCAGCAGTCGGTACCGCCCACCACTCCGCAGCCGACGCCCAGCGAGAGCACGCCCCCGCTGGCGGAGACCGGATCCAGCGCGCCCGTCGGCCTGATCGCGGGTGGCGCGGCCCTGGTGCTCGCGGTCGGAGCCGGCACCGTGTACGCGGCCGGGCGCAGTCGCCGCTCATGACACGGACGCACTCGCCGCGCCTCGCGCGGTAACGCTCTCACGGTTCCGTCCCGGTAGAGGGCCTGGACGGGGCCGTGTTCCGCGAAAGCGCCGTGGCGGACGCCGGCCTGACGGCGTGGCCGCAACCGCGATGGCGACGGCGGGATGCACGTCGCCCGCCCCCCAGCTCGACCATGCCGGTGTTGATCCTGGCACCGGCTCGACCGGCTCGACCGGCTCGACCGGCTCGACCGGGTCGACCGGGTCGACCGGGTCGGCTGCCGGGCCGGTTCATCTTCATCGGCCGGCCTCGTGGTCAGACCTGCTCGGTGGGGCGGACGAGCAGTTCGGCCACGGCCACGTGGCGGGGGCGGGTGACGATGTAGCCGACGGTGTCGGCGACGTCCTGGCTCTGCAGGCGGTCGATGTCGCCCAGCGCGGCGACAATGTGCTGCTGGATGACGTCCGGGTTGTGCGTGCGCAGTTCCGTGTCGACACTGCCCGGCTCCACGACGGAGACCCGCACGTGCTGGCGTGCCAGCTCCTGGCGCAGCGCCTCGCTGAAGGCGCCGACACCGAACTTGGTGGCGCAGTACACGGCGGACATGGCGAAGGCGCCGCGTCCGGCGAGGGAGCCGATGTTGACGATGTCGGCGACCCGGCGCGGCCCGCCCGTGGCGGCCTTGACCAGATGGGGTAGGGCCGCGTGAGCGGTGTACATCAGGCCCATGAGGTTGATGTCGATCATGCGCCGCCAGTCGTTGAGGTCCGCGCCGGGCGCGGGCCCGAGCAGCATCAGGCCGGCATTGTTGACCAGTGTGTCCAGGCGTCCCAGGTGCTCGACGGTCCGCTCGACCGCGTCCCCGGCGGCCTGGGCGTCGGTGATGTCGGCGGGCACGACCAGGGCCGTGCCGCCGGCGTCGGTGATGTCCCCGGCGAGGCCGGTGAGCCGGTCTTCGCGTCGGCCGACCAGAGCCACGGAGGCACCCTCTCGGGCGAGTTCCAGGGCGGTGGCGTGACCGATACCGCTGGAGGCCCCGGTGACCAGGGCGACGGTTCCGTCAAGACGACGAGTCATGGTTCAAGCCTTTCGATCAACGGCCACGCTGCTGCGGGCCGTACGGAACAAGGGGCGGCTTCCCTGACGGGGGTCACACGGGATAGGCCGCGGTCCTACTGGTGGGCGGTCAAGTCCGCGGTGCCGACACGCGGCGTTTCCGGCCGCCGGGCCTTCGCGGCGACGGAGCCCGAATTGTCCGAGCGCCCCGCTCAGCCGAACGGGTGGGGTCGATTGCAAGGCAGGCGGGAGGGATGTTGACGCTGCAGATGATCCGTTTTGAATCTGCCTCAAGGCCAGGACGGATCGAGCTCGGTGCGACGGTCACGACGATCGCCCACGGGGCTCCGGACGGACAGTGCAGCATCGCCACCGTCCATCAGGAACCTGGCGTCGCGCTTTTCGACACCACATAACCGCCTGGCCGTGGAGGGGGCGCTGTGCGGGTTTGGTGGTGCGTTGTGCCATGTCCCCAACGCTAGGGACGCGGCACCCGGAGGGCATGGGGCACCGGTCGCATAGACTTGCCTGATCCTCTCAAGCATGGAGGGTGTCATGCTGGACCGCCTCGCCTCGGCCATCGACCGGCACTTCGTGGGAGTGGGCTCGGCGACCGCCGTCCCCCGGCTCACCCTGGTCGCGCTCGACCAGACCGTCGAGCCCACCGACCGGCTGGAGGATCCGATGCTCTGCTTCGTCGCCGCCGGCAGGAAACGCACCACCGCGGGCGAGTTCGCCCATGTCGCTCACGCCGGCGAGATGCTGTTCACCACCATCGCCCTGCCCGTCACCGTCGCGGTGGAGAAGGCGCCCTACCGCTCCGCCGTCCTGCGATTCGACAGCCAGGCGCTCACGGAACTGCTCGTCGAGCTGCACGAGACGGGACCGGCCACCCCATTGACGGTCGAAGCGCAGGTGGCCGCGTCGATGACACCGGAACTCATCGACGCGCTCACGCGCTATGTCGAGCTCCTCGACACCCCCGACGACATCCGCCCCCTCGCGGCCCGCGTCGAGAGCGAGATCCTCTACCGGCTGCTGCGCAGCTCCCTCGGCCCCATCCTGCGCCAGTGGTCGCTGGGCGACTCGACCACGTCTCGGGTGCGTGAGGTGGCCCAATGGATCTGTGCCCGCTACACCGAGCCGCTCAGCATCGACAAGATCGCGGCCATGGCACACATGAGCCCCGCCAGCCTGCACCGGCACTTCAAAGCAGCCACCGGCATGAGCCCGCTCAGGTACCAGAAACACCTACGGCTGCAGGAGGCACGGCGGCGCCTGGTCGCCGGAGGCGCCACCGCGGCCCAGATCGCGCAGGCGATCGGATACGCGAGCGCCACCCAGTTCAACCGTGAGTACCGCAGCACCTACGGCCTCCCGCCCGGCCAGGACGCGACCCGCCTCCGGGCCCGCCTCACCCGCACCGCTACTGCCGTACCCCAGCAGGCATAGGGCCTGGCAGTCAGACGCTCTTGTACCAGCGTGGGGGTGTGGACCGGATCCCCGGCCTGGTGGCGCCACGACACCCGCCTCAGGGGTCCACGTGGGTGGCGTCGAGTCGGCCGTAACGGCTCGCTTGTCAGTGCTGCCTGGCATGGTTCGGATCATGTTCGAGGGCCTTGATGACATCGACTGGTCGTTGCTGGAGCACGCGTACGGCGCAGCCGGGGAGATACCGGCGCTGCTGAGGGCGCTGCGCTGCCCGCACATGGAGGAGCGCCGCAAGGCCCTCGACCGCTTCTACAGTGCCGTCCACCACCAGAGCAGCGTCTACCCGTCCACCGCGGCCAGCCTGCCCTTCCTGTTCGAGCTGGCCGTCGACGGCGCCACACCCGACCGGGCCGCCGTGGTCGCATTGGTGGTCAGCATCGGGCGGGAGTCCCTCGAGCAGGGCTTCGCGGACGACGGCACGGAGATCGAGTACTACCCGCCGACGGGCTGCGTGCAGGCCGTCACGTTCCTGCGCGCGCGGGGCGTGGAGTTCGCCGAACTCGCCGGCGACCCGGACCCGAACGTGCGCCTGGCCGCGATCCCCGGGCTGGGGCTGTTCCTCGACGATGCCGGCCAGGCCACCGCCCTGCTGCGCGCCCGGCTGACCGCCGAGCGCGGTGTCGCGGCGCGTCTGCGGATCCTGGACGCGGCGGCCACCCTGGCGCTGCGCATGCCCGCGGCCTCGTCAGACGTGATGGATTGGCTCACTAGGCTGGCCGCCGACCCGGCGTGGGGGCCGGTGACCCGGCTCGCGGCCCTGATCCAGCGGGCCCGCTGCGCGCCGGGCCAGATCGGCGACGACGTCGTACCTGCCGCTGTCGCCCTGTTGCACAAGAGCGCCCGAGACCTGCCCGTGCAGCCGATCAGACCGGCCCCGAGCCGTCCCCCGGTCCCCACCCAGGGAGTTCCGCCCCAGATCGTCGCCGCCTTCGAGGATCTCGACCACAGCGCGCAGATGTACGCACCGACCACCGGCCTGCTGCGCACTTTCCACGAAGCGCTGGGGGGCCGGGTGGCTGAGCGCACCGCGGTGCTGGCCGAGCAGCTGGCCAGCCCCGACCCCGGCACGCGCCTGGACGCGGTCCGGATGAGCGGGGAGCTGATGCGGACCTGGCGTGGAGACCACACCCGCCTCCTGATGCTGGTCGCCGGCCAACTCACCACGCCGGACCTGGAGGTGGCCAGCGAGGCCGCGGCCGTCCTGGAGGTCTGTCACCCGATCGCCGACCCGGCCCGGGAAGCACTCGCCGCACACATCGACGCCCAACGTACGGCCCACGGCACGAACGTCTGGGCCACCCCCGATGCACGGCTGCGCAAAAGCCACCAGGCGGCCGCACGGGCCCTGGCACGCCTTGGTGACATACGCGCTCTGCCGAGTGTGCTGGCCGCATTGGACAGCGGCGTCGATTCCTGGCGCGCCATCCAGGTCGCCCGGCATCTGCCGCACGCTGCGGACGAGTTGGTGCCCCGGCTCCGCGGCCACCTGCGACGCCTCGACCTCTCCCAGGAGTGGACCAGGATGAGCGCCAACGCGATCCTGGCCGCCTTGGCCGCGCTTCGCGACCCGGCTGCGATCGATACGGTGGTCGTCGCGCTCGGCGCCGCTGTACGCCATGAGCAGCACGGCGTCACGGCATCAGCCCTGAAGGCATTGCGGGCGTTCGGTCCGGCGGCAGCCGGCGCACGCGAGGCTATCCAGTCGCTGACCACCCACACCGATGCGCACGTACGGCCCGCCGCCGTCACCGCACTGTGGGCCGTCGGCGGCGACCTGGCCGAGGTCTTGCCGCTCCTGCTCGACCTCCTCGATGACCCGATCACCTTCCGCGTCAGCGAGGCGGCCGATGTGCTCGGCAAGATCGGGCCGCCCGCCTCCGCCGCGCTGCCACGTCTGCGGGGTCTTTTGACGCACGGCTACGAGTGGGTGCGGGTGCCTAGCGCGGCCGCGCTGTGGGAGATCGGCGGCGAGGACGAGGCGCCGGCCGTCCTGGACGTCCTGCTGCAAGCTCTCGCCCAGAAACCGGCGACGGCCAACGCGGTCGTGGCGTGCCTGGACCGGATGGGCGCCCTGGCGGCACCGGCACTGCCCCTGCTCCGCGAGCAACTGGCCCAGCCGGAGCGCGGCGACGGACTCCAGAGGCTCGAACACGACGAGGAACTCCAGCGGGTCGCCCGCACCCTCATCACCCGGCTCGATCGTCCCGCGCCCCCAGTGCCCACCCCGCGCTTCAGATAGGGCAGGCGGTGCGGTCGTCGGCTATCGGGCGGGTTGGGCGACAGTCAATTCCCCATCCTCACCGTCATGTTTCCCATGGAGGCGGTGGTCGTGAACGGCGCTAAGGAAGGGCGGTTGCCGCCTTGGGGGCGGCGGCCATCCGCAGGCCGACTTCCACGAGCGCCCAGCCGAGACGGGTACGGAGGTCCCGGGGGTGCCGGGCCGCTGCGGCGCGACGGTACGCGTCCGCTTCGGCGCGGAGTTCGGCGGCGCGGGCATGGTGCAGGGCAAGATAGGTCTCGGGGTGCATCGGGCTGTGGCCTTTCACTCCGTGGTGAGGGGGAAAGCATGGGTGTGGATGCGTACCTGGGCGGTGTTGGCGTCGTCCTCGTCGGCGGCCCGGTCGCGGTAGGCGTCCACGAGCGCGTGCATCTTCTCGACGAGCTCCTGGGTCAGTTCGGGCGTCAGCCGTAGCGTCGCGCTGCTCATGTCCCAGGTGCGGTTCCATTCCTCCGGCCATGCCTGGCGGTTGCCGAGCCAGGTCGACAGGTCCCGGGTCTGGGCGGTGGCGACCTCATGGAGGTACATGTCGGCGGCCCCGCGCACGTCCGGGCTGGCGTCCGTGAGCAGTGCGTCGTCGAAGCGCAGGCCCTTGTGGACCGCCTTCCACCACCGCTCCCGGCCCTTGCCGCGTTCCGGGGCGTCCTCGATGAAGCCGTGAAAGGCGAGCTGTCGCAGGTGGTAGCTGGTCGCGCCGCTGGACTCGCCGAGTCTTTCGGCGAGTTGAGACGCGGTGGCCGGGCCGCTGAAACGCAGTGCGTCCAGCAGTTGCATGCGCAGTGGGTGTGCGAGCCCGCGCAGGGATCGGGCATCGAGATTGCGCACATGCGAGTCCTGGGGCTCGTTCATGGTGACAAAGATAGCGATGCAAAAGAATGCTTGCAACGGAGTCTTTGCATCTGAGTCCGAACCGTCCTACCGCATCAGCAGAGGCAATTTCCGCTCGGCGAAGCCCGCGCCGCCGTCGCTGTGGGCGGCGACGTCGAGATCGTGAGTGATCCCGTCGGTGGGGTCGTTGACCGTTCCGGTGGCCGTCCGGGTACCTGTTCGCCGGGACGGACCGTCAGGCCGGGTCCAGGAGCGCCGCGGCGCGCGGGTCGGGGATCGGTTCGGGGCGGGGAGTCGCCGGGACGAAGACCGGAGCGTCCTGCTGGTAGAACATGTCGATGTCGGCTTCCTCGCCACCGACGATCAGCGTGTCCCACGCACCGCTCTCCTGGAGCGTGCGCAGGGTCGCGGGCGCCAGAGCGGAGAGGTGGGCCCGGAGCGCGTCGTCGTCGGGGAGGCCCGGCAGGCGGGGTGCCAGCCGCTCGCGGATCGTCCGCATGCGATCCAGGAGGATCTCCAGGTCGGCTTCGGCCGACGTTGAGGCCGGCGCCGAGGCCGCAGCCGGGCCGAAGGGGTGGCGGCTCGCGGCGCCCGACCCCGACGGTGCTGTGGCCTCCATGCTGCCGTCGATGATGTCCTTGATCGCCCGGGTGACACCCCGCTCGTCCGTCGTGACCATGGCGTTCCACGCCCGGCTCTTGTGCCGGTACTGAAGCATCGACATCGCCGCCTCGTGCCGGATGAAGTCCGCGTCGCGCAGCGGCCGACCGCGCCAGACCCGGCTGAGGGAGCGGGCCAGCGAGACGGCCGAGGCCAGACCGCTGTTGAGGCCCCGCCCGGGCCAGAAGTGGATGGCGTTGGCCGCGTCCCCCAGGAGGAACCCGTACGTCCCCGGACGGTCCGCGGTCGGGCGGGTGAGCTGGGCCGTGAACCGCGGGCGCTGCACCATGTCGAGGCGGAACGAAGTGATCGCGCTGAGGTCCTCCTCGGGTACGTCGAACAGCCGCAGCCCTTCAAGGATCCGCTTCCACAGCGGCGAGCCGCGCAGCAGCGCCGGAAGGAACAGCGTGCCGTGGGTCGGGCAGACGAACTCGTTGTCCTCGTGGCGGCTCATCACACACGGCCGGGCCGCGATGCACTCCTCGAAGACCTGGCGCACCGGGTCGATGCCGATGACGTTGCGTGCCTCCTCTCGGGTGAGGCGCATGTTCAGAAAGCCCTCGCCGCGCAGCGAATTGAGCAGGAACCGGTTCTGCGCCACGGTCAGCAGCACGCTCATCGGGTCCGACAGACGGGACTTGACCTTGAGTCCGAGCACCACGTCCTGGATGTGCTCACCGTCGAGGGAGTAGATGGAGGCGTCGGCCGAGCCGAAGCGGTCGGCGAAGTGCTCACGGGTACGCGATCGGCCGCCCTCGCTGATGACCAGCACATGGTCGCGGGCGATCAGTTGTTCCTGCTCGGTGGCGTCGAACCGCTTGGGCACCAGCCGGATCGCGGACTTGCGGTTGGCCAGTTCGAGCAGCTGGTCCTCGATGTAGGCGATGCGGATGTTGCGCGGCGGCCTGCCGTCCACGGAGTCCGGGCCCAGCGGCCACATCTCGGAGAACTGGCCGCTGTCGCCGAACATCGCCGACCGCATCTCCTCCGGCAGCGCCAGGTACTGCCGGCTCTGGACGGTGACGACCTGCTGGCGGCGGACGTTGCCCTGGGTGGCGTCCTTCCAGACCACGGACGTGCCGTTGCGGACCCACCGGCCGTCGTAGACGGTGATCGCGACCCGTCCGGGTAACGCCTCCTCCAGCATCAGGGCGAAGGCGAGGCCGACGGGCCCACCACCGGTCACGGTGACCCGGAGGATCCCCGGGTCCACGACCGCGTCGGCGCGCGGCAGGGCCATTTGGGAGAGGTCCATGACCGTCTCCACGGCTTCCTGCGTCTCGAACAGGAACGTCTCGTCGCCGATGCGTATGGTGTCGCCGGGCGCCAACTCATGACGTTCCACCCGTTGTTGGTTGACGAAGGTGCCGTTCCGGCTGCCGCGGTCGTGGAGGACGTACGCGCCGTTCTCCGTGACGATCTCGGCGTGGAAACGGGAAGCGCTGACGCTGACGATGATGACGTCGTTGTCACTCTTGCGCCCGAATGTCAGCGAAGCGTCTCCGAGGACCACGCTCTGACCGGTGAAGGGACCGGTGCGTCCAACGATGACCGACAGCACGGAAACTCCTTGGGGGAAACAGATTGGTCCAAGTATGAACGAAACGTTGCCTCGTCACGCGCTGTTCGGTCGGCAAGTGATGGAAAAAGCCACAGAGTTGGACTTCGTGTCGAACGGCGACTTGATCTCCACGGCCATCGTGCTCTTCAGTATCCCGCCCTGCGCCCACGTCGACAGGCGCACGGTCTCCTTCTTGGTCGTCGGGTCGCCCTCACGGAACGACAGGGTCCGCCACTCTCGGTCCACCACCGCTCCGTCGTCGGAGACCCACCGGTAGGAGAACTGGACCGGGGCCCGGTCCGTCCTGAACGTCGCGGTGAACCAGGGAGCCTGGCCCTCTCCCGGCGGACAACTCCCGTCGTACGTGGTGGAGTCGCCGGTGACGGCCACCGACACCGGCTTGGACGCGCTGCCGGCGGTCCCGGTTCCGGCGTCCTTGGTGCCTTTGTCGTCCTGGTTCGTGAGCGTGTAGGCGAGGCCCGCACCGAGCAGGACCAGTACGGTCGCCGCCGCCCCGATCAGATAGGCGCTGCGGCGGCCGCGCCGGGCGGAGGCGGGCGTGGAACCGGTGTCGTGCCCGGAGCCGGCTGCCGGAGCCGGTGCCACCGCCCTGGACCCGAATCCCTCGCTGCTCGGCGGAGGCCCGAACGCACCCAGCGGTGCGGCCACGGGTGTGGGTGCGGTCACCGGAGCAGTGGCAGCCCCGTCGGCCGCGGGCGCCTGTGTCGCGGTGGTCGCGGTCGCCGTCGCGTCGGCAGGGGTCTTCTCCGTGGTCGTGACCGGCGCGGTGACCGCGGCCGTGACGCCCTCCGTGGCAGAAGCCGTAGCCGTAGCCGAAGACGTAGCCGAAGCCGTGGTCACCACCGTGGTGTCGGTCCCTGCCCCAGATGGCGCCGCCAACGCTCGTGCGGCCAGGGCGAGTTCACGCTCGGCCTCTTCGGGACCCATCCGCTCCTCGGGACGCTTGCGCATCAGTCCCTCGATGACCGACGTCAGCGGTCCGGCCCGGTGCGGCGGCGGAAGCTCGTCGTCCACGACGGCGCGCAGCGTCGACAGGGCGGACGTCCGGCGGAACGGCGAACGTCCCTGCACGGCCGTGTAGAGGAGCGCCCCGAGAGACCACAGGTCGGAAGCGGTGCCCGGCGTTCGGCCCAACGCCCGCTCGGGAGCGAGGTATTCGGGGGATCCGACGACCTCGCCGGTCATCGTCAGCGCGGTGTCGCCCTCCACGGTCGCTATGCCGAAGTCGGTCAGGACCACGCGCCCTTCGTCGGCGAGCAGCACGTTGGCGGGCTTCACGTCGCGGTGCAGTACACCGGCTCCATGGGCGGCGCGCAGTGCGGCGAGCACCTCGACGCCGATGCGCGCGACCTCCGTCGGCGCCAGGGCGCCCTCGGCGCTGATCACGTCGGCGAGGGAGGGGCCGGGGACGAATTCCATGACGATCCACGGCCGGCCGTCGAAGGTCACGACGTCGTGGACGGTCACGACACCACGGGCGTTGACCCGTGCCGCGGCCCACGCCTCCCGCTCCAGCCGGACGTGCATCTGCCTGCTGCGCTCGGCGGGCAGCTCGATGGAGGCACGGACCTCCTTGACCGCGACGTCGCGGTGCAGCACTTCGTCGCTCGCCCGCCACACGGTGCCCATGCCGCCCTCGCCGAGCACGGACAGCAGTCGGTACCGGCCGGCGACCAGCCGTTCACCGCCGGCCTCCGATGAGGCCGCGTCCTGGTTGTGCATGAGGGTCAACTCCCTTACTCCGCCGACTGCCGGTGACAGTATGATGAATACGGCGACGATCACTAAATGTGCAGGGTGAGGGCCGGACAGATGCGTTTCGGACAGCACTGTGACACTCGTGAACCGGCGACGATCGAGCCCCGCTCAGCCGTCCTGTCCCGCACGGGGGGAACCCGCCTGTGGCGCGGACGTGCCGCCGAGGCGAGCACGGTTCCCGGGATACGCCAGGGCGGCGGCGCGCGCCCAGCGCGCGTCGGTCTTCGCGGGGTGCGGCACTACTGGGCGCGTTCGCGTACGACGCGGGCGATGTCCAGGCCGCGGACCACGCGGATCGCCGGAATCTGCGACAGCAGCGACGCCGCGAGCACGGCGACGGCGGCGGACAGCAGCGCCCCCCAGCCCAGGGTGAGTTCCATGCGGAACATGTCGCTGCTGAAGGACCGCAGCGCCGCCCACGCGGCGGCGGCTCCCGCCACCAGCCCCAGAGGTACGGCGACGAGGGTGGCGGTGAGGTTCTCCATGGCGAGCAGGCCGGCGACCCGGCGCAACGGGACGCCCGCGGCGCGCAGCGTCGCCAGCTCGCCGGTGCGTTCGGCGACGTTGACGGTCATCGTCACGTAGATGACGGTGAGGGCGAGAATGGCGCCGAGGACGAGCATGATGCCGACGAAGAGCCAGAACAGCCCCAGGTACTTGTCGAACTGCTGGCGCAGGGCCTTGGCGTCGGTGTAGGCGACCACGCCGTCCAGGTTGCTGATCGTGGCACGGGCGGCGTCCCGGGCGTGTGCGGTCGAGCCCTGGGCGAAGCGCAGCTGGTAGGAGTGGGCGTCGGCACCGGTGAGTGCGCGCGCCGTGCTGTCCGTTGCGTAGACGAACGTGCCGAGCGGTTCGTCGAGCACGCCCGCGAGACGGGCCTGGCGCCCTCCCGCTCCGGGGGAGTCGACGGTGATCATGTCGCCGACCCTGACGTGCAGCCTGCCGGTGATCGCCTTGCCGGCGAGCACACCGCGGGCCGGCAGCCGCAGGGTGGTCCCGTCGGACCCGCGGAAGCCGTGCATGGCCGTGTTCCGCTCGTATCCCATGAGCGAGGTGGCGTAGGAGTGGCCGTGGGCCGAGAGCGTCACCGGTACGGTGGCCACCGCTTCGACGCGCGCGACCCCGGGGACGGCACGCAGGCTGTTCTCCAGGCCGGTGGCGTGGGTGTCGGCCGTCACCGTGGCGTCCTCCTTCTGCACCGTCCCGTACTGCACGTTCATCATCGAACGCATGCTGGTGATCATCCCGACGGAGGCGAGCACCAGGACGAGGGAGAGGACGGTGCCGGTCATGGTGGCCAGGGTGCGGCGCCGGCTGCGGGTCAGTTCGCGCAGCGCCAGCCGGGCGGTGACCGGGATCCAGCGAGCCCGGGCGATGGCACGGCTCCACGGACCCGGTGGCGTCAGGGCGCGGCCGTCTCCGCGCATGGCCTCGGCGGGTGCCTCGCGGGATGCGGCCAGGGCCGGGGCGATGCCGCCGACGAGGCCGACGAGCAGGCCGAAGGCGAGACCGACCGCGGCGACGGGCCAGCGGTGCTCGATGACGGTGTCCGGGACCTTCAGGGCACCGGTGTAGGCGCGGGTGACCGCGTCGGTGGCGAGGGTGCCGAGCACGACCCCGGCGACGGCGCCCGCGGAGCCGGCCAGGGTGCCGTGGCTGAGGTAGTGGCGCACGACGAGCCTGCGCGGGGCGCCCGCGGCGAGGAAGGTGGCGATCACCTTGCGCTCGGAGAGCACCAGGCGGGTGATGAGCACGTACGCGGCGACGGCGGCCGCGGCCAGGAACAGCAGCGGGAACGTCAGGCCGAGCTGCTGGAAGCCGTCCAGGTCCTCCTGCAGGGTCGCCACCGAAGCCTGCTCGGAGCGCGGGACGACGTCGACCGCACCGGCTGCCCGCAGGTCTGCCGTCACGCGCCGCGTCGTGGCGGTATTGCTGGTGTCGCGGGCGTCGTCGGTGAAGCGTACGAGCGTCTGGCTGTCGGCGTACGGCCCGGCCAGCCCGCGGGCGGTGGCCTCAGGAGCGAAGATCACGGCGAAGGAGTGCGGATCGCTCAGGGGTGTCTGGCGGTTGCGGGCGGGCCAGAGGTACTCGGCCGAGTCCACGATCCCGCGGACGGTGAAGGTGCGCCAGGCCGATCCGTCGAAGGCGCGCAGCCGGTCGCCCGGTGACAGCGTGAAGGTCTGGGCCGCGTGCCGCTCGACCAGGACTCCGGTGGGATCGCCGGGAGCGAGATAGCGGCCGGAGGTGACATCGACGCGGTCGACGTCGGGCTGGGCGCCGGCGGGCAGGCCGACAATCCGGCCCAGCAGCTTGTCGCCGCCGACGCGTAGCGGCAGATCGCCCTGCGTGCGGCCGGCCACGGCCGCGACACCGGGGGTACGACGGGCGGCCGCGGCGACCTGCTGGGGGCTGCCGCCGCTCGCGGTCACGTCGGCGAAGCGCAGTCGGGCGTAGGTGCGGTCGTAGGAGGCACTCAGGTTCTGGTAGGCCTCGTAGCTGGAGATGAACAGCACGACGCCGACCAGGACGGTCACCGCGATCGCGGCGAACTGGGGGAGGCGGCGGCGCAGATCCCGGCGGGTCTTGGCGAACAGGATGCGGTTCACGACGTCACCAGCTCACGGCCATCGCGTCGGAGGGTGAGGGGTTGCGCTCCACGGACTGGATGCGGCCGTCCCGCATGGTGATCACGCGGTGTGCCATCGAGGCGATGGACGCGTTGTGGGTGACCATCAGTACGCCACGGCCCTGGCGGTTGGTCTCCTGCAGGACGTTGAGCACGGTCTTGCCGGTGGCCACGTCGAGGGCGCCCGTCGGTTCGTCGGCGAGCAGCAGGTCGGGGTCGGTGGCAAGGGCGCGGGCGATGGAGACGCGCTGCTGCTGGCCGCCGGAGAGCTGGGCGGGGAAGTGGTCCATGCGGTCCGCGAGGCCGACCTGTTCCAGCAGCCGGGGCACGTCGCGGCGTTGCCCGCGGCCGGTCAACTCGACGATCACCTCGACGTTCTCACGCGCCGTCAGGGTCGGTACGAGGTTGAAGAACTGGAAGACGAACCCCACCCGGTCACGGCGGAAGGCGACGAGCTCCTTGGGCGCACGGCCGGTCAACTCCACTCCCGCCACCGTCAGTTCGCCCTCGTCGGCGGACTCGATGCCGCCGATCACATTGAGCAGCGTGGTCTTGCCCGAGCCGCTGGGCCCCAGCACCACCACCAGTTCGCCCGGCGCGATGTCCAGGTCGACGCCGTCGAGCGCGCTGAGCCGCGCCTCACCCGTGCCGTAGGTCTTGACGACGCCCCGCAGGTGTACGCCGCCGCGTGGTACCGGGGCCTTCAGCGCCGCCCTCTCCTCCGTCATCGCACGTCCCTCCCGGTGTCGTCCGCTGTCGCCGTACCGGATCCGGCAGGCGGGAACGCGGCGTTGCTCTCCTGCACGTGGTCGGGCGGGGCGCCTGCGGCGCTCTCCGGCGACCCGTCGCCCTGCCGTGCCCTGGCACGCTCCGGTGCCCCGTCACTCTTCGATGAGCTGTCACTCTCCGATGAGCTGTCACTGAACCCGACCAGACGCAGCAGCGGGCCGGCCACCGGCAGGTCGGCGACGGTGGGGTCGACGATGCAGTACATCACCAGCCCGTCGATCGCGGCTCCGAGGAGGACGGCCGCCGTGTCCGTGTCCCCGTCTGCTCCGTTCCGCCGCAGCCAGTCGCCCGCCGCGGCGCGCCAGGTGCGCATCAGCCGGGACAACCCGACACGCAGCCGCTCGTGCCGTGCCGAGGCGAGCAGCATCTCGGAGTACAGCACGGTCGCCGGATCGCCGGCCGAGTACGTCGCCATCATGGTCAGCATCTGCTCCATCCCCAGAGCCGGGTCGGTCGCGTCCATGAGCGCGGTCATGGCCCCTTCCACCTCGCGGCGGGCGGAGTCCAGCGCGGCGTCGATGAGCAGATCGGTGACGGTGGGGAAGTGGTAGTGCACCAGTCCCTGCCGCACCCCGGCCCGGTCGGCCACCTTCCGGGTGGTCACCGCACCCCACCCGACCTCGACGATCAGCTGCGCCGCTGCCTCCAGCAACCGGGCCCGCGTCTCGTTGCCTCGCTCCACCGATGTCGGAGTCATGGGAATCTCCGGAGTATTGGGCGAGCACCCAGGGCGGTCGCCTTGGGCGTCCGCCCTGATCGTACCGCCGGGCGGGCCCGCTGACACCGGCTGAGGATGTTCGGAAGACGGGCCGCCGTGCTCCCGGTGCACCCGCACGCGCACGGGTCGGCCGTCTGCGCGGTCGCCTTCCTGACCGCCCGCCGCGGACCGCGCGGCAGAACGACCGAGGACACAGCGGGCGGCAGAACGGCCGAACACAGATGTCCGGCCCGGACCGCGATCCGGACGAGAATGGAAGGCGAACCGGTGACGATCGGCGCGCTCGGTGACGCCTGCCGCAGGCGGGGTTCCCCGCCTGCGGGCCGGGGGCCGGGCGCAGCCACGACCGTTCCAGGCACACGCCTGGTGCAGGAGGCCACGCATGGTCGGCGGAGAGGAACGGCACAGCCCGACGGGCCAGGCAGCCCTGGCGGAGGATCCGCTGCCGGCTGTGTTGGCGGCCCTGGACAGCTCCGAGCGGGGGCTGAGCGGAGAGCAGGCGCGCGGGCGGCTGCAGCGGACGGGACCCAACGAGATCGCCGAAGTACGGCGCAGCCCGCTGCTGGAGTTCCTGGGCTATTTCTGGGGGCCGATCGCCTGGATGATCGAGGTCGCGCTGGTGCTGTCTCTGCTGGTGCGGCACTGGACCGACGCGGCGATCATCGGGGTGCTGCTGGCGATGAACGGCGGGGTGGCGTTCGCCGAGGAGCACCAGGCGGCCGGTGCCATCGCCGCGCTCAAGCAGCGTCTGGCGACCACGGCCCGGGTCCTGCGGGACGGCACCTGGCAGACGGTGGCGGTACGGGAGCTGGTGCCCGGGGACGTGATCCGCCTGCGGCTGGGGGACGTGATCCCGGCGGACGCCCGTCTGCTGGACTCGGGTGGGCTGGACGTGGACCAGTCGGCGCTGACGGGCGAGTCGCTGCCGGTCGGCCGCGGGACGGGGGACGTGCTGTATTCGGGGGCGGTGGTGGTGCGCGGTGCGGCCGATGCGCTGGTGTACGCCACCGGGGCGGCCAGCTTCTTCGGCCGTACGACCGCGTTGGTGCAGCAGGCCGGCACGGTCAGCCACTTCCAGCGTGCCGTGGTCAAGATCGGCCAGTACCTGATCGTGGCGGCGATCGCCCTGGTCGCCGTGACGGTGGCGGTGTCGGTGGCGCGCGGCAGCAGGGTGCTGGGAGTGCTGGAGTTCGCCCTGGTGGTGCTGATCGCGTCGGTGCCGGTGGCGCTGCCGGCGGTGCTGTCGGTGACGATGGCGGTCGGCGCCCGCCAGCTCGCCCGGCGCCAGGCGGTGGTCTCGCACCTGCCGGCGGTGGAGGAACTGGGCGGCATCGACGTGCTGTGCTCGGACAAGACCGGCACCCTGACCCAGAACCGGCTCGAGGTGGCCACCCCCTGGGCCGCCCCCGGCATCGAGACGCCCGACCTGCTCGGCGCGGCGGCTCTGGCCTCACGGGCGGAGGACGGCGACCCGATCGACCTGGCCGTCCTCGCCGCGGCGTCCACGGATGCGCCCGTCGACGGGCGGGTGATGGACTTCGTACCGTTCGACCCGGTCGCCAAGCGTGCCGAGGCCACCGTCGCCGTCGCGGACGGCGGGCGGTTCAGGGTGAGCAAGGGCGCTCCGCAGGTGATCGCCGCACTGTGCGCCGGTGATCCGGCCGCGCGGCGGGTCGCGACGGTGGCGGAGGACTTCGCCGCCCGCGGCTACCGCTCCCTGGGCGTGGCCCGCACCACCGGTGACGCGGCCGACGACTGGCGGCTGCTGGGCGTGCTGCCGCTGGCCGACCCGCCCCGCGAGGACTCCGCCGACACCGTCGCCGCGGCCCGGGCGCTGGGTCTGGACGTCAAGATGGTCACCGGCGACCAGGTGGCCATCGGCCGGGAGATCGCCCGTCGGATCGGGCTGGGCGAGCGCATCCTTCCCGCGGACACCCTCACGGCCGCCGAAGAGACGGCCGCCGAAGAGACGGACGGGACGGTCCGGCACGCTGCGGCGGCGGACGGGCGGGAGCAGCAGTCGCCGGTGGCGCGGGTGGAGGCCGCGGACGGCTTCGCCCAGGTGTTCCCCGAGCACAAGTACACGATCGTGAAACTGCTCCAGGACCGCGGCCACATCGTGGGCATGACCGGCGACGGGGTCAACGACGCCCCCGCCCTCAAACAGGCGGATGCCGGCATCGCCGTCTCCGGCGCCACCGACGCCGCCCGTGCCGCGGCCGACGTGGTCCTGCTCGCCCCCGGCCTGTCGGTCATCGTCGACGCCATCCGCCAGGCCCGGGAGATCTTCGCCCGCATGGTCTCGTACGCCACGTACCGCATCGCCGAGACGATCCGCGTCCTGCTGCTGATCACCCTGGCGATCGTCGCGTTCGCCTTCTTTCCCGTCACCCCCGTCATGATCGTGTTTCTGGCGCTGCTCAACGACGGGGCGATCCTGTCCATCGCCTACGACCACGTCCGCGGCGCGGACGAGCCGGCCTCCTGGGACATGCGCACCGTGATGGTCATCGCCGCCGCGATCGGCTTGATGGGCGTGGCCGAGACCTTCCTGCTGTTCGCCCTCGCCGACCAGGTCTTCGGTCTCGACCGGGATCTCGTACGCACCCTGATCTATCTGAAACTGTCCGTCTCCGGGCACCTCACGATCTTCGTCACCCGCACCCGCCATCCGTTCTGGACCCGCCCGGCCCCCGCCCCGATCCTGCTCGGCGCGGTCCTCGGCACCCAGATCATCGCGACCCTCATCGCCGTCTACGGCGCCCTGATGACTCCGCTCGGCTGGGGCTGGGCGGCCGCTGTGTGGGGATACGCGATTGCCTGGTTCCTGGTCGAGGACCGGGTCAAACTCGCCGCCCACCGCTGGCTCGACCACCATCCGCGCACGGGTGCGCGGACCGGCGGGGTGCCCGCGAGCCGGCGCGCCGTACGACCCGCCGACCGGTGACGGTGAGTCAGGCGTCGGACCGGTCGCGGTACCACGCGTGTGCCGCGGGACGGGCACGGTCCGGGCCCGCCGCGCCTCCTGTTCGGCCGGGCGACCGCCGGGCACCGCGTGCGCGTCCGCCCGCGTGGGGCTCACGCGGCCTCGGCGCAAAGGGCCGTCCGGGCGGTGCTCGCCCGGACGGCCCCGTGAGCGGCGCAGGATCAGCCGTCGGCCCCGGCCGGGGTCGTCGTGGTGGTGAAGCCCTCCTTCTTGTTGGCGTTGAGGGCGAACTCGTTGGTGAACGTCTTGCCCAGGTCCACCGACGAGGTCACGTTCCCGACCAGTTGCTCGGTGGCCAGCGAGGTCTTCGGTCCGCCGGCCGGCATGATCCCGTCGGGCAGGAACTGGCCCTTGTCCTCGTTCAGGGCCGTGACGTAGTCGGCCTTGGTGACCAGCTGGTTCTGCACGAACGACGAGGGCAGCTTGTCGGCGATGTCGGCCGCGCTGTGCGAGTTGATCCAGTGCATGGTGGCCACGAGCGCGTCGACGACCTTCTGCACCGTGTCCTTGTGCGCGTTCACCCAGTCGGTGCGGGCGAGGACGCTCGCGCCCGGGAACGCGCCGCCGAGGGCCGCCTTGGCCCCCGTGGTGGTGGCCAGGTCGACCGCGGAGGTGCCGACGCCCTTCTTCTCGATCGCCGTGACGGTCGGCTGTGTCGTCATGACGCAGTCCGCCTTGCCGTTCTGCAGTGCGGCGACGGCGGTGGAGCCCGCGCCGACCGCGAGCCGGTGGAACTGGCCGGTCTTGATGCCCTTCTTGGCCGCCATGAACTGGGTGAGGGTGTCGGTGCCCGAGCCCAGGTCGGTCACACCGAGGGTCTTGCCCTTGAAGTCCGCGGCCGACTTCACGCCGCTCTTCTTGGCGCACATCTCGCGCTCGCCGGGCGCACCGGACAGCTGGACGATGTCCTCGACCGCCTTGCCCTTGGCCTGGAACTCGATCGTGTGGTTGTACCAGGCGCCGGCCATGTCCACCTGGCCCGAGGCCATGGCCTCCTCGGCGCCGACACCGCCGTTCTGCTCGGTGCTCAGCTGGACCTTGACGCCGTACTTCTTGTAGAAGCCGAGGTTCTGGGCGAGCTGGTAGGGCAGGTAGATCTGCTTGTCGATGCCGCCGACCATGAGCTTGACGGTCGGGGTGGAGCCGGAACCGGACGACACGGAGCTGCCGGAGTTGCTGGAACACGCGGTGACGGCGCCGAGGGCGAGGACGGTGATGATCGACGCGGTGAGGGTTCTGTTGAGCATGGCGGGGCTTTCACCTTTCCGGGGTTGCGGGTGCCCTTGCGGGAAATACGGGGACTGCTCTCGGGTGCGGGAGCACGGAGAACCGGGGAGAACGGAAACCGGAGAACGGAAACCGGGGAGCGGGGAGCGGGGAGCGGGGCTCGAGGCTCAGAGGACGTTCGTCTCGGAGGCGGCGGGCGGGCGCCAGGAGAGCAGCCGGTGTTCGAGCTTGCCGATCAGCCACTCCGCGCCGAGCACGATCACCGCGATGACGAGCATCGTGGCGAACACGCCGTTGGGGTCGAAGTTGTTCTGCGCGGTCTTGATGACCAGGCCCAGCCCGCTCTGCGCGCCGAGCACCTCGCCGACGAGCGCGCCGACGATGGCGAAGCCGAAGGCACTGTGCAGGCTGGCGATGATCCAGGTCAGGGCGGAGGGCACGATGACGTGCCGGGTGATCTGCATCCGGGAGGCGCCGAGCACCCGGACGTTGGCGAGGACGTTGCGGTCGACCTCGCGCACGCCCTGGAAGGCGTTGAAGAAGACGATGAAGAAGACCAGCACCGCGGCGAGCAGGATCTTCGGGGTGACGCCGATGCCGAAGGCGACGATGAAGATCGAGCCGAGGACGATGCGCGGGATGGCGTTGACCATCTTGATGTAGGGGCCGAGCACGTCGGAGAGGTAGCGGCTCTGCCCGAGCACGACGCCGAAGACGACGCCGGTGATCGCGCCCACGGCGAAGCCGGCCAGCGCCTCCTGGATGGTGGTCCAGATGTTCGAGTAGAAGGAGCCGAACTGGGTGCCGTGCTCGAAGAGGTCGATCAGCCGCTGCCAGATCCCGGACGGCTGCCCGAAGAAGAACGGGTCGACGATGCCCCAGGTGGTGAACGCCTGCCAGCCGCCGATGACGAAGACGGTCAGGCCGGCCCGGCCCGCCCACACCAGGGCGACCCGGCGCCGGGCGGCCCGCTGCGCGGCGTTCACGCCCGGGTTCTTGCCGCCTTCGGTCACGGAGAGCGTGGAGGCGGTGGACGTCGTACTCATTCCGTGTCTCCTGCTGTGAGTGCGTAGGCGCGCTCCACTTCTTCGCGCAGCGTGTCCCAGATCTGGTGCTGGAGTTCGATGAAGCGGGGCTGGAAGCGGATCTCCTGGACGGAACCGCGCGGGCGGGGCAGGTCGATGTCGAAGACCGCCTTGACCGAGCCGGGGCTGGACGTCATCACGACCACTCGGTCGGCGAGTGCCACCGCCTCGTCCAGGTCGTGGGTGATGAAGACGACGGACGGCCGGATCTGCTCCCACAGGCTCAGCAGCTCGGTCGACATGATCGCCTTGGTCTGCACGTCCAGGGCGCCGAACGGCTCGTCCATGATCAGGATCTTGGGTTCGTTGATCAGGGCAGCGGCCATCGCGACGCGCTTGCGCATGCCGCCGGACAGCTGGTGGGGATAGCGGTCCTCGAAGCCCGCGAGGCCGACCCGGCGCAGCCAGTCGCGCGCCGAGGCCTGCGCCTGCTGCTTGGGCACCCCGCGGAAGACGGGGCCCATCAGCACGTTGCCGAGGACGGTCTTCCAGGGCAGCAGCGCGTCGGTCTGGAACATGAAACTGACGCCGTCGGTGATGCCGTTCACCTCGCGGCCGCCGACCCTCACCGAGCCCTCGCTGGGGCGGTCGAGCCCGGACACCATGCTCAGGGTGGTCGACTTGCCGCAGCCGGTGGGACCCACCACGGCGCAGAACTGGCCCGGCTCCACGGTGAACGAAACGCCTTGAAGCGCCGTGAACACCTCACCGGCAGGGGTCAGGAATCGCTTGGTGAGCCCGGAGATCTCGATGCGCGCGTTCGTCTGGTCCGCCGCATCGGCGCCCGGGCTCGTCGCGACATCGTTGCGCGAAGCCATGATGGGGCCGCTTCCTTCCTTCTTTCGGAGTTCCTCGCAGGCCGAGGAAGGCAGACGCTAGAGGCGGCGGGGTGTTGCGTCGCTGTTTCCGAGCTATCTCGCGATAGTTGCGTAAAGCGGGCTTCTGCTCGTTCTGCTCACGGAACGGGGTATGGGCAGCATCTCGGCCATCGGGCACAATCGCGCCACCCGGGTACGGCGTGTGGGCCGCCCCGCAACACTGCTCGACCAGCATGAAGAGGCACCCGTGACAGCCATCCCCTTTCGCACCGGCCGCGGCGGAAAGCGTCGGCTTTCCACGCGGATCCTCGCCAACCAGCTGGTCATCCTCACCCTCACCGGCCTGATCGGCTTCGTCCTGTTCGCCTTCGCCCAGCGCGCCGAACTCGACCGGTCCTACGAGCAGCGGGCGCTGGCGATCGCGCAGACCGCGGCGGCGGACCCGCAGATCCGGCAGGCCATGGAGCACGGGGGCGGCGACGTGGTGCAGACGGTCGCGGAACGGATCCGCCGGACGTCCGAGGCGTCGTACGTGGTCGTGATCGACCTGCACCGGATACGTCACTCGCACCCCATCCCCGCTCTGATCGGCGAGCCGGTGGCCGAGCCGGTCGTGGTGAGGGACGGCCGGTCGCACGTCGGCATCAACCACGGCGCGACCGGCCGCTCCGCCAACGGCAAGGCCCCCTTGTACGGGCCCTCCGGCGCGCTGGTCGGCGAGGTGTCCGTGGGCATCCCGGAGCACGACGTGCTCGGCGAGCTGTGGCGCGAGCTGCCCACCTTCGGGCTGTACGCCGCCATCGCCACCGCGATCGGCGCGGCGGCGGCCTATTTGCTGGCGCGGCGGTTGAAGCGGACCACCTTCGGTCTGGAACTGGAGGAGATCGCCGGTCTGCTGCAGGACCGGGAGGCGATGCTGCACGGTATCCGGGAGGGAGTGGTCGCCTTCGACCCCGACAGGAGGATCACCGTCGTCAACGACGAGGCCCGGCGGCTGCTCGGCCTCGGGAGCGCGCTCGGCCGGCGGCTGGAGGAGGTGCTGCCCGACGGCAGGCTGCGCCGCGCCCTGGACGGCACCCTGCCCGGCGCCGACGTCAGCGTGCTGACCGACGACCACTGCCTGGTCGTCAACCGCAGGCCGGTCACCCTGCACGGCCGGGAACTGGGCGCCGTCGTCACCGTGCGGGACCGCACCGAACTGATCGGCCTGCTGCGCGAGCTGGACTCCGTACGCGGGCTGACCGACGCCCTGCGGGCCCAGCAGCACGAGTTCACCAACCGGATGCACACCCTGGCCGGACTGCTGGACATCGGCGAGCACGCGTCCGCCTACGAGTACGCCATCGAGACGGCCCGTTCCGGGCAGGCCCTGACCGAGGCCGTGCGCGAGCACATCGGGAACCCGCTGATGGTCGGGCTCGTCGTGGCCAAGACCACCGTCGCCGCGGAGCGCGGGGTACGCATCGAGCTCACCGACGACTCCGCGCTCGGCGACGACCCGCCGCACCTGCGGCGGCTGCTGACCATCGTCGGCAACCTGCTCGACAACGCCATCGACGCGACGGCCGAGGCGCCACCCGCCGACGCCGGGCGGCTGATCCGGTTGACGCTGGTGGAGGGCGACGAGCTCATCCTCGTACGGGTGGCGGACAACGGTCCCGGCATCGCCCCGGGCTCCGCCCAGTCGATCTTCGAGGACGGCTGGTCGTCCCGTCCCGAGCGGGGCACCGCGCGCCGCGGCCTGGGGCTGGCCCTGGTGCACCGGCTGGTGCAGCGCCACGGTGGCACGATCACGGTGGGCGAGGGCCCGGGCGCGGTGTTCACGGTCGTACTGCCGCAGCCGGACGCGACGGCGGCCCCGGCCCCGCGGGACGCCCTGTTCACGACGGCGCTGCCGACGGGAGGCGACCTCTGATGATCCGGACCCTCGTGGTGGACGACGACTTCCGGGTCGGCCAGATCCACGGTGACTACGTGCGCCGGGTCGCGGGTTTCGCAGTGGTCGGCGAGGCGGCGTCCGTGGCCGAGGCCCTGGCCGCGGTCCGCGCCCTGCACCCCGATCTGCTGCTGCTCGACATCTTCCTGCCCGACGGCAGCGGACTCGACGTGCTGCGGCGGCTCAGTCAGGACCAGGGTGCCACCCGCCCCGACGCCCTGATGATCACCGCCGACCACGACATCTCCTCGGTCCGCGCGGCGATGAAACTGGGCGCCATCGGCTACCTGGTGAAGCCCTTCGGTTCCGCCGACCTCGCCGAGCGCCTCAACGCCTACCGCCAGCTCCGCGACCGCGTGGACGCGCTCAGCCGGGCGTCCACGGCCGACCAGGCCGACGTGGACGCCCTGTTCAGCGCCGCCCGCCCGCCCGCCGTCCCCCGGGTACCGGCCAAGGGCCACTCGGCACCCACGCTCACCGCGATCCACCAGGCCCTGCGCGCGGCCCAGCGCGCGCTCTCGGCCGCGGAGGCCGCCGAGGCGACCGGCGTCTCCCGCGCCACGGCCCAGCGGTACCTGTCCTACCTGGCCAAGGAGGGCACGGTCCGCCTGGAGCTCCGCTACGGCACCAACGGCCGCCCGGAACACCGGTACCGCATCGCCCGCTGACCCGAGCACCGGTACCGCGTCACCCACCGATCCGAAGCACGTCCTGTCGCTGTCGCCGTGGGGCGGGCGTCACCTTTCGGCGTGCTGCCAGACGGCGGTGAGCGCCGTGACGGGGTCCGGCTCGCCCGGCGCCGCCGGCCACCATTCACCGTCCTCGTGCTGGAGGTAGGGATACCAGAGCGTGTCGGGTCCCAGCCGCAGCTGGATGCCCTGGCCGCCCAGGGTGAGGCGGTTGCGCCAGACCCTGAGGCCGGCCGTGGTCGTGGTCATCTCGGTGAGGGCCTCGGTGACGGCGGTGCGGGCGGCTGCCATCACCGCCGGGCCGGGGGTGTGGGGCTGTTCGGCGACCGTGAGGCCGGTCGGGCCGCCGTAGCGCCAGGCGCGGGTGAGACGGGCGAACGCGGCCGGCCTGGCACCGGTGTTCTGGATCAGGTGATGGAACAACTCGGGTCCGCAGCCGCTCGCCGCGATCCGTACCGCGTCCTCGTGCTGGCTCAGGTGCAGGCTGGTGGTGTCACCGTTGAGCAGGCGTGCGGCGCGTGCGGCGGTGTCCGCCATGAGTCGTTCGAGGTCCGTCGCGGACGGGCCGGAGGCGGGTGGCGGGATGTCCGGCAGCGCGGAGGCGCGGGGGTCCGGCGCGGGGAGGGCGGGAGGGTGCTGCGCCTGGGCCGCCCAGGCCGCGTAGGCGCCGGCGGCCGGGATCCCGGCGGGGGCCCGCGGGGTGGCGGTCGCATGCACCGTGCTGCGGCGGGCGCGCAGTCGGGAGAGGAGTTCCTCCCGTCCGCGGCCGCGCAGGGCGAACAGCACGAAGGGGTCGGCGTCGATGGTGGCGGCGATGGCGTAGCACAGCGCGGCGGCGTGTTTGCAGGGGTGGCCCCAGTCGGGGCAGGAGCATTCGGGGTCGAGTTCGGCCGGCTGCGGGAGCAGGGGGACGCCGGCGTGGCGGGCGTCGTCGACGAGTTCGGCGGGCATCTCGCCGTCGAGGAGTGCGGCGAGGTGCCCGGCCCGGGCCGCGACGGTGTCCAGGAGGGTGTCCCACTGGGTGTCGGTGAGGACGGGCAGGTGGACGGCGGAGCGGTAGGGGCGGGGCCTGCTGCCCTGGACGGCGGCTCTGACCTGGCCGGGGGCGATCGTGACGGGACCGACCATGTCCTTGCGGGCGTAGGTGCGGCCGCGGGACAGGCGTCCGGAGTCCAGGGTGGAGTCCTCCAGGGCCGTCACCCAGGCCCGGCCCCACCAGGTCGCGGCGAAGGCGCGCCTTCCGCGGCCGGGCGCGCGGCGCGGGCCGGGCTCCGAGGGGCTCATGACTGCCTTCCCAGGGCGACGAGTTCGGCGAGATCGGCGTCGGACAGCTCGGTCAGAGCGGCCTCGCCGGAGCCGACCACGGCGTCGGCGAGCGCGCGCTTGGATTCCAGCAGCCTCGCCACCTTGTCCTCCACCGTGCCCTCGGCGAGGAGTTTGTGGACCTGCACGGGCTTGTCCTGGCCGATGCGGTAGGCGCGGTCGGTGGCCTGGTCCTCGACGGCCGGGTTCCACCAGCGGTCGTAGTGCACGACATGCGTGGCGCGGGTGAGGTTCAGGCCGGTGCCCGCGGCCTTGAGGGAGAGCAGGAACACCGGCACCTCGCCACGCTGGAAGCGGTCGACCATGTCCTCGCGGAGGCCGACGGGCGTGCCCCCGTGCAGGAAGAGGGTGGAGACGCCCCGTTGCGCGAGGTGCTTCTCCAGCAGGGCCGCCATCTGCTTGTACTGGGTGAAGACCAGCACCGATTCGCCTTCGGCGGTGATCGTGTCGAGCAGTTCGTCGAGGAGCGCCAGTTTGCCGGAGCGGCCGTGCAGCGGTGCCGACTGGCGCAGGTACTGCGCGGGGTGGTTGCAGATCTGTTTGAGGGCGGTGAGCAGTTTCAGGACCAGACCACGGCGTGCGATGCCCTCGGCCTCGGCGATCTCCGCCATCGTCTCGCGGACCACCGCCTCGTACAGGCTCGCCTGTTCGGCGGTGAGCGCAACGACGCGGTCGGTCTCGGTCTTGGCGGGCAGTTCGGGGGCGATGCCCGGGTCGGCCTTCCTGCGGCGCAGCAGGAACGGCCGGATGAGACGGGACAGCCGATCGGCGGCCCGCGGGTCCTCGCCCGACTCGATGGCGCGGGCGTGGCGCTCGCGGAAGGCGGCGAGCGGTCCGAGGAGTCCGGGAGTGGTCCAGTCGAGGAGCGCCCACAGCTCGGAGAGATTGTTCTCCACGGGGGTGCCGGTCAAGGCGACGCGGGCGCGGGCGGGCAGGGCGCGCAGCTCGCGGGCGGTGACGGCGTAGGGGTTCTTGACGTGCTGGGCCTCGTCGGCGGCGATCAGCGACCAGTCGTTTTCGGCGAGCATCTCCCGGTCGCGGCGCAGCACTCCGTACGTGACGAGGACGATCTCGTCGTCGCCGAGGTCCTTGAGGTGGCGGTCGCCGCCGTGGTAGCGGCGCACCGGAGTGGCCGGGGCGAACCGGGCCGCCTCGCGCTGCCAGTTGCCGAGCAGCGAGGCGGGGCAGACGACGAGGGTGGGGCCCGCGGTGGCGGGGTCGGTCTGGCGGTGCAGGTGCAGGGCGAGCAGCGTGATGGTCTTGCCCAGGCCCATGTCGTCGGCGAGACACCCGCCGAGCGAGAGTTCGCACATCTGCGCCAGCCAGGCGAGGCCCCGTTTCTGGTAGTCGCGCAGTGTGGCCTTCAGAGCGGCCGGCTGGGCGGCGGGGGCCCGCGACTCAGGGTCGCGGATACGGTCGGCGAGGTCGCCGAGCGCCCCGACCGCCGCGCAGTGCAGAGTCTCCCCGTCCCGCTCCACCTCGCCGGTCAGTGCGGCTCCCAGCGCTTCCATGGGGGTGAGGGGTTCCATACGGCGGCTCCGGGCGCGGGCCACCAGCTTCGGATCGGCGACCACCCACTGGTCGCGCAGCCGGACGAGGGGGCGCCGTGCCTCGGCGAGGGCGTCCATCTCGGCCTCCGTGAGCGGTTCGCCGCCGAGCGAGAGCCGCCAGCGGAACTCGAGGAGGCTGTCGGTGTCGAGGATGCCGCCGGCGCTGGAGCCGGGCGCGGTGCGTTGCCCGATCTCCGCGGTCGCGGTGAGTGCCCTGACCAGCTCGCGCGGCCAGTGCACGGCGACACCGGCCGCGCGCAGCGTGTCGGTGGCGTCGCCCAGCAGGTCGAGCGCCTCGTCGTCGGTCAGCCGCAGCTGGTCCGGAGCGGCGTCCTTGAGCAGCCGGTCGAGCGGGGGCCAGACGCGGGCGCCGCGGCGCAGGGCGAGCAGCGTCTCCGTCTCGGCGCGCGGGCCGAGCAGGCGTTCGGTCTCGGCGGGCTCGCTCCACAGCTGTGCGGCCTCCACGACGAGCGCCGGGTCCGCGGCGGTGTGCACCTGCAGGACGGCCCGGAACTGCCGACGGCGCCCCTCCGGTACATCGACCCGCAGCGAGACGCTGACGTCGGTGGTGAACGCGGCCGCGGTCTCCTCGGCCCACTCGCGCAGGGCGGGTACGGCACGCGCCTCGCGCCAGGCGTACGGCAGGGCTCCCACGGCGAGCGGAGCGGCGGGGGTGCGGACGAGTTCGTCGGCCACCGCGTCGCAGAACTGGCGTACCAGTCCGGCCGGTTCGGCGATCCGCAGCGGGGGCGGGCCCGGCTGGGGAAGACAGTGGGCGTGGGGCGGGCAGGCGGCGGCGAGGGCGTCCAGCGTCTGTCGCTGGTCGGCGGTCAGGGGTCCCGCCTTCCACGTGTCGTAGCCCGCGGGGGAGAGCGCCGGATGAAGACGGCCGTCGGCGAGCAGCCGCAGCGCGAAGCGGGCGGCGGCCTGCCACGCGGTGGCGGAGGGGTGCGTGGGTCGTGCCCCCACCAGGGCGGCGACGGCGACGGCGACGGGCAGCGCGTACCCCTCTGTCCTGCGCCGTCTGACGGAGCGGCCGTGCGGCAGCACGAGCTCGGCCGCCTCGGTGCGAACGCCGGCGGGTACCGTGATGTCGGCAGGTGTCCTGCCGCTGGTGGCAGCCGCCCCGGCGGGTCGCCAGAGCAGCAACCGGCCGAGGCGGGCGGGCTCGCCGGGCAGGAACACCGCCGCCCAGCCGTCGTCGAGCAGTCTCCGGGCCCAGGCGGCCGACTCCGGTGCGGCCAGAGGCGGCACGTGCACGTTCCCCACGGCCGTGCCCGGTTCCCATTCGACGACTCGTGCCACGCTCTTTCATCCCGTCGCTTCGCAGTTGTGCAGCGAGCCGCGCCCCCGGCGCCCCGCGCCCGTCAGTGAGTTCCGGCCCCGCCGTCACCGACGAGAACGCGCTCCGTCCGGCGCGCCGCGTGCGACGACGGCGTTCTCGCATTGTGCGGCACGTTCTGCGGACGGAGCTCGGACGGGGCTGACTTCTGGTCTCGCCACATCTGCTGCTCCCGGTGCCGGACTGCGCGGACGGCTCCATCATGGCGTTGTCCGTGCGCCCGGCTCAAACCGGGTTGTGGCCGTCACCACCGTTCTGGCGCAGCCGAGTTCGATGCCGCCCGCTGTGGTGTCGCGGAGTCGTCGCCGGCGAAGTGGCCGGTCGCCGTGCCAGGAAGGCTCAGTACGCGTGGTGCGTCTGCCAGAAGGCCCACGCCTGACAGGGGCTGCCGTAGCTGCTGTTCATGTAGTTCAGGCCCCACTTGATCTGGGTGGCCGGGTTCGTCTGCCAGTCGGAGCCGGCGGACGAGTACTTGGAGGCGGGCAGCGCCTGCATCAGGCCGTAGGCGCCGGATGAAGCGTTCATCGCGTGCATGTTCCAGCCGGACTCGTGCTCCACGATGTCGCTGAAGCACTGGAACTGGCCGCTGGGCACTATCTGCCGGGCCACAGCCTGGATCTGGGCGGCCGTGTAGGAACTCTGGACCGACGGGACGCCGCTGCCACCGGTGGACTTCTTGGCTTCGGCGCGCTCCTTGGCCTTCTTCTCGGCGGAGGCCTTCTTGGCGATGGCAGTCTCGGCGGCGGCCTTGCGGGCGGCCTCCTCGGCGTCCTTCCTGGCGCTCGCGTCGGCCTGGACGGCCTGGGCGTCGGCCTGCCGCGTCAGGGAAGCTGTCTGCACCTGGGCCTGCTGCCCTGCGGGCAGGTCCGCGAGGAGCGTGACGTCGGCTGCGGTGGGCTCGGCGTCGTTCGTCTGCGCGGTGCTGTGGGAGGCAACGCCGACGACGCTTCCGACAGCGGTGACCGCGGAGGCCGAGACCACCGCGAATCCCCGGACCGACCTCGGGCTCACACGTCTTCCTTCCGCTTCGTCCGTGACGCCATGCCGCGACGCGTGCGGGCAACTCGCGTGCAGGGTGCCGCAGTTCGAACACTTTGCCGCGCTGGGGCGGCCGGCGCAATGGTGAAGAAGGTGTGGATGCTCACATCTGAGGTCATCGGGGATGGGGCGCCGAGGCACCGGATCAGCAGGGCGGGTACGCACGCTGGTTGGGATGCCGGGGTGTCGACTTGGACGTTGCCGATGACGCCGTCCTTCGTGGGGGAAGGCAGCGGGTGAGGCCACGCGTCTTTCGCTCAGTATGCAATGTCTTGCACATGACAATCTCGGGAGCTCATGCTGCGACGGCCCGCGTACGGCCGGCCGGTGCCGGCTCGCGGAACGGGCCGACCGAGGGAGTGGGCGACGATGCACAGACGCGGGCCGGAGCACCGGCCTCCGGCAGACCTGACGGTCGGGGCGCGGGCAGAGCTGACGGTCGGGGCGCGGGCAGAGCTGACGGACGCGGATCCGGTCACCCTTGCGGACGTGGCTGTGGAGAATCTGACGGACGTGGCTCCGACACGGCTGACGGACACGACGGCAGTGCACCCGACGGACGTGAAGGCCGCGACTGTCGCAGCACCTTCCGGGCCGGACATGCCACCTAGAAAGCCCTGCCTGCGAAAGCCCTCCCCTACGCCGGAATCCCGCGTGGCGGCCGGCCGCACGGTCCAGCCGCCCTCAGCGCCCGCCGACCCTCCCCGGCGCAGCGAAGCGCCCGCCCTTGGCCGCCGGCTGACGAGCCTGACCGTGGCCTGCCTGGTGCTCGGCGCACTGGTGGCGACCAGCGCCTCGGCCACTCCCTCCGCGCGGGGTCCGTCCGGGCCGGACGGACCCGCGGGCGTCACCACGGGCATCGCCGTCTTCGACCGGACCACAGGCCGCTACACCGAGCAGCTCAACGCCGAGACGCAGTTCAGGTCCGCGTCCGTCGTCAAACTCCTCCTGGCGCTCGACGTGTTGTGGGACCTCGGCCCGGACCACCAGGTCCCGGCCGCCGACCGGACACGGCTGGAGGCCATGCTGCGCGGCAGCGACGACGGCGTGGCCAGCTACTACTGGACGCAGCGGGGCGGCAGCCGGATCATCGAGCGGACCGCCACGCGGCTCGGCCTGACGGGCACCGCGCCCCCACCCGCGGCATACCCCGGGCACTGGGGGTACACCGCACTCACGGCGTCGGACACCGTACGGATCTACCGCTACCTCCTCGACCAGGCGCCCGCCGCCGTACGCGAGGTCGTCATGGGAAACCTGCGCCGCTCGACCCGCTGCGCCAACGACGGCTACGACCAGCGCTTCGGCATCCCCTCCGCCTCCGTCGGCCCCTGGGCCGTGAAGCAGGGCTGGTCCGGCTTCACCTCCGGCGGCCCTACGGCGGACGCGGGTACACCGGCCGCCACGTCCGCCGCCGCGCCCGCAAGCCGCCGAACCCGCGGCGCCACCGAGGCCGCACCGCCCCGGCACCCGACGACCGCCGCCTCCACCGCCACGGTCGACCTGGCAAGGCCCGCACTGCACTCCACCGGCACGGTCGGCGCCGACGACCGGGCCATCGTGGCCGTGCTGACCCTGCACCCCGTCGGCACGCCCTACGGCAGCGCCTACACGCACCTCACCCACCTCGTCGCCTCCCTCGACGTCCCCGGCGCCCAACGCCCTTCGGGCACCTGGCTCGGCACGCTCGGTTCAGGCGTGCGCGTGCGCGCCGACGCCACGACCGACTCGGCCGTGATCACGACGCTGCCGGCGGGCGTGGAGGTCCTGGTCGACTGCCAGAAGCGCGGGCGGCCGATCTCCGACGGGCCCCGCAGCAGTGACTGGTGGGCCCATCTCCCGCAGTACGGCGGCTACATGACCAACGTCTACGTCGACACGAGCGGTGAGCGGATTCCCGGCGTTCCCGTGTGCTGATCGGATCCGGGCACGCCCGTGTGCCCGCCGGATCCGGCGGACCGTGGGCGGACCGCCGTGGCCCGCGCCGACGGCGGCCCGGCGCCGACCAAGGCCGCGCCTCGCCCCATCGACTGCCGCATCCCGGCACGCGGCATGCCGAAGCGATCGACCGCCGTAGCCCCGCACGCCCCACGCCGGGGAGGCCGGCGATCGCGCCCACCCACCCCGTGGACGGAGCACCCCCACATGAGCCGCGGCCTTCCTCCAGGACCCGCCCGCTCCCCACCTTCCCACCCGACGCCGACACCAGCAGCTCGTCCACGCCGGCGAACCACGTCGCCGGCAACCACCCTCACCGACGCCCACGACACACGTCCTTCAGGAGCCCCCATGCCGACCCCCCACCTCCGAGACCTCCGAGGTTCCGCCACCCGTGGCAGATCCCGCCTCCTGCCCGCGCTGGCCGGCGCCACCTGCCTGCTGGCCCTGGCCGGCACCGCCCTGGGCACGGCCCCGCAGGCCGCCGCCGCCACGCACGCCGACGCGTCCCCGGTGTCCTGGCGCGCGGATCTCTCCGATCTCGCTCCCGGCGACGTCAACGTCCATTACAGCCGGGGCGCGTTGCGCGTGCTTGACGCGTCCCTCAGCCCCGCGTCGCTGGGCCGCGGCCGCGGATACGCCTCGGCCCTCCTTCCCACGCACCACCTCGACCGGACGGTCAACCGGGTCACCGTGGGCCTGGACGCGAAGGTGCCGAGCGGCGCGAGCGTGGCGGTCGACGTCCGCGGCCGGGACGCCGACGGCGCCTGGACCGAATGGCGGCAGACCACCGCGGGCACCCCGGCCCAACTGCCCACGTCCGTCAGCGACGTTCAGGCCCGGGTGACCCTGTGGGGCACCAAGGACGGAGCCACACCCGCCGTCCGTGGCCTCACCCTGACCGCCGTCCTCGCGGCCACGCCGCCCGAGCAGCCCGCACTCGCCGCGGCCTCCGCCTTCTCCGCGCGCGTCTACGCCACCCGTGAGGGCCTGGTCGGCGGCACCACCGCCAACGGACACGTCATCGCCGGCAACGACCACTTCGTCGCCCTGCCCTCGCGGCGCGCCCTGTCGCCCAACGGCAGCGGCCAGTACTCGGTGCAGGTGTGCGGGCCCGCGCGGTGCGAGACGGCACCGGTGTGGGACGTCGGCCCGTGGAACACGCACGACGACTACTGGAACCCCTCCTCCCAGCGCGAGCAGTGGAAGGACCTCGCCCGCGGCCTGCCCGAGGCACAGGCCGCCTACCAGAACGGATACAACGGCGGGCGCGACGAGTTCGGCCGCCAGGTGGCCAACCCGGCCGGAATCGACCTGGCCGACGGTACCTTCTACAACATCGGCCTGAACGACAACGGGTGGGTGACCGTCACCTATCTGTGGACCGACGGCGGCGACACCAAGTCCTTCCCGACCTGGGGTACGGACGTCAGCATCCGGGCTCAGGCGACCACCGACTCCACCCGCGTGGCCAGCCTGCCCGGCCCGACGACGGTCCGTGTGAAGTGCCAGGTGCACGGCCAACTCGTCAACTACGGCGGCTACAGCAACGACGCCTGGTCGTATCTGCCGGACTACGGCGGCTACGTCTCCAACATCTTCATCGACGTCCCCGACGCCTGGCTGCCCGGCGTCCCGAACTGCCGACCCCTCACCGCCCGGCGCGGTGCCGGCGCACCGTGCGGGTCCTACGGTGCGTCCGGTGCCGCAGCGGCGGGGTTCGCTCGGTCGAGCAGGGCCCGCCCCAGGATGGTGCGGTGGTGCAGAACCCTGTTGCCCGCGCGGCGGGTGGCGACCAGTCCCGCCTCGCGCAGGACCGCCGCGTGCCGGCTGGCCGTCGACGGCGCGAGCCGCAGTGCCGCGGCGAGCGCCGTCGTCGTCATCGGCGTGCCCAGCGTCTCCAGCAGCTGGGCACGGGAGGCGCCGATCAGCTGGGCCAGGGACGGTGCGGCCGTTCCGGAGCGCAGCCGTGGCAGCCAGCCCGGCTCGGGGGCGAGGGGGTGCACCAGGACCGGCGGCAGCGCGTCGTCCACCAGCGTCAACGGGGCCCGTACGCAGAAGAAGCCCGGGACCACGGTCAGCGTGCGGCCCCGCAGCCGAAGCAGTCGGGGCTGCGGATAGGGGGCCGCGAGCCGAGTGCCCTGGTGTCGCCAGCCGGGCTGCTCGGCGTAGCTGGCGAGGAGTCCCTCGGCGCCGCCGCTCAGTGCCGCCTCCGCACGCCGGGCACGGTCCTGGGCGACGCGCGCCCGGATCGCGGCCGTGTACGGCTCCACCGCGACGGCGTGGTAGCGCCGCAGGGTCAGGCCGAGCCAGCGCAGTGCCGCGGGGTCGCCGGTGGCCACCCAGCTCACGCTGCGGGGCGCCGGACCGCGCAGATCGGCGGACAGCCGGGTGAGTTCGGCGACGAGCCGGGCCCGGGGCGTGGACAGGACCCGGTCGACGGCCCCCTCCAGATCCGTGTCACCGCTGCAGGGAGTGAGGAAGTCGGGGAAGTACTTGGCCGGCGGGCACAGTGCCATCAACGCCCGTACGTCGGCGGTGAGTCCGGCGCCGTGCAGCGCGGACCTGACCTCCTGCCGCCACGGGTCGTACACCAGTGGTTCCTGCCGGTTCTGCAGCAGGTGGAGGCTCAGCACCGTCTCCCACAGCGGGTCGGGCTCGCGGGCCACCCGTAATCGGCTCAACGCCCCGTCACCGAACTCCACTTGAAGCACCGTGCACGCCCCCCGGACAGGGTGTCGCCGCCATCGCGTGATCGGCAGCTCACTATAGTGGCCCGCCGCACGCCTCCGCGCGTCACCGCGCGCCACCCCTCCCGCGGACGGCGTCGTACCGGGACCCCACGCAGTCTGTGACGAACTCCACGGGATGCAAATTCAATTCTGAAGGAAAATCGCCGGGAAAAACGACCTGGCGGCGTCCGGAAATGAATCCCTCCGGCGTGTTTCTTCGAGCGATCTGCCAGTCATATTCGGTCATGGGAAGTGAAGGCCCCGGCTGCTTCGAGTGGCTGGCCGCCGGCGTTCTCCGCTCCTGGTCGCGTCGCCGGGCGCCCGCTTACGGAACGGACTCGGACCGACGTGACCGGCGCATCCTTCGTGGCCGGGACGTCCTGCTCGTTGTCCGAACCCGGTGATGAACGACCGGCGAAATTCGGTTGAAGCGACTTCCGCGGTCGCGGAAGAGTTTTCTTGGATAGTGTCGTGAAACCTCTTGGTGAGGTCGAGCCGGAGTCCTTCGAAAGGAAACTAGTTGTCGCTCACCACGTCCGATCCCCGGTTCCTTCACGTCCTCACTCCGTCCAGTGAGCGTTCGCAGATCGCCGAATGGGCCGGCGGAAAAGGGAGAAACCTCCACACGCTGAGCGCGTCCGGATTTCAAGTACCGGAGTGGTCCGTGCTCGGCCTCGACGTCTTCGCGGAATTCTGCCGCGGCGGCGGACTGGACGAACGCCTGGTGGACCTGCTCGACGAGGGCTGGGACACACGGCCCGGGCAGATCGCAGCAGAGATCGCTCGTCTGGTCGAGGCCGCGCCTCTCGGCGAGCGCGTGGCCGCGGCCATCGCACGGGCCTACCGGCACGTCGGCGGCGGCCTGGTGGCCGTGCGCTCCTCCGGAGCGGAGGAGGACGGTTCGCACCACTCGTTCGCCGGCCAGTTCGACAGCTTCCTCAACGTCTCGGGCCTCGACGAGGTCACCGCCCATGTCCGCCGCTGCTGGGCCTCCGGGTTCTCGGAGCGCTCCCTGCGCTACCGGGCCCAGTGCGGACTGCCGCCCGGCGCCGGGGGCGTCGCCGTCATCGTCCAGCGCATGGTGGCCGCCGAGCGCAGCGGCGTCCTGTTCACCGCCGACCCGGCGACCGGCCGCACGGACCGCCATGTGGTCAGTGCCGTCCACGGGCTGGGGGAGGGGCTGGTCAGCGGCGCCGTCGATGCCGACACCGTCGTGCTCGACGCGGGCACCGGTGACGTGCTCAGCGCCGCGATCGGCGACAAACGGGAACGCTACGTCGCCGCTGCCGGTCCCGGCTGCGCCGTGTCACCGGTGGCGGACGAGGACCGCGCCACGGCGGCCCTGACCGCCGCGGACCTCACCCGGCTGCACGGTCTCGGCGTCCGCGCCACCGCACTCCACGGTGCTGCTCAGGACATCGAGTGGGCCATGGCCGACGGGACCTTGTGGGTCGTGCAGTGCCGCCCCGTCACCACCCCGGCTCCGGCGGTCGACGCCGCGAGGGCGCCGGAGGGTGAGCTGCGGATCTGGGACAACTCCAACATCATCGAGAGCTTCAGCGGTGTCGTCTCCCCCCTCACCTACAGCTTCGCCGCCGACACCTACGCCAAGGTGTACGACGGCTACGCCCGCGCGCTCGGCGTCCGGGGCCGGCGACTGCGCGAGGTACAGGAATGGACCCCGCACCTGCTCGGGTACGTCCACGGCCGGGTCTACTACAACCTCCACCACTGGTACCGCATGGTGCGCCTGGCGCCCCTGTACCCGCTCAACCGGCGCGTTCTCGAGAAGTCCCTGGGCGTCGCCGAAAGCCTCTCCGACGAGGCGGCCGACACCCTCCATCCCTTCACGCCCCGGGCCGGGCTGCGCGGCACGATGTCCCGGCTGGCCCGCACGGTGATCTTCACCGGACGGTTCCTGGCCGTCCGGAGGTCCGTGGAGACCTTCCACCGCGACTTCTCCCGCGCGTACGCCATCTTCGACAAGGTCGACTACGACGACCTGCCCGGTGACGAGACCTACCGCCGTTTCCGCGGGCTGCAGAGGCAACTCGTCGAGCGCTGGGGACCGATGCAGGTCCTGGATGCCTCGATCCTGCTCTCCGTCGGCCTGCTGGCGCTGCTCACCCGCAGATGGCTGCCGCACGCGCCGGAATGGTTCGTCTGGGCGGCGGCAGCCCCTGGCGGCGGCATCGAGTCCGCCGAACCGGCCCGGAAACTCACCGAGTTGGCCGCACTGGCGCGCGCCGACGCCGAGGTGCGCGACCTGCTGGAGCACACCCCCGACACCGGCGCCTACCGGGCGCTGCACGCGGCGGGCCACGCCGAGTTCCTCGCCGCCGTCGACACGTACATCGCCGACTACGGCTACCGCAGCCCCGACGAACTCAAGCTGGAGAGCCCCGACCTGCACGAGAATCCGGCCGCGCTGTTCACGCTGCTGCGTGACGTACCGGCGGACACCGGCGCGAGCGGCACGGGTGCTGGCGACCGCGGTGGCGAGGCCGACGCCTACCTCGACGCGCACCTGGGCGGTCCCCGCCGCCTGCTGTACGAAAGGGTGCGGGCCAAGGCCCGGACCGTGCTCGCCGACCGGGAACGGCTGAGGTTCTGCCGCACCCGCGCCTTCGGCGTGGCCAAGCGCATGCTGCGCGCCCTGGGCCGCGATCTGGCGCGCATGGGAGCCATCGACGCCTGGGACGACGTGTACATGCTGCGCCTGGAAGAGGTCCGGGGCGCCTACGAGGGCACGATCGCGCACACCGAGCTGAAGGAACTGGCCGCACTGCGCCGCGGGCGACTGGCCGCCGACGCCGCACTGTGCCCCCCGTCCCGCTTCGTCACCCGCGGCGCCCCGTACTGGTCGGGCAACCTGGAGCGGGCCGGCTGGAGCAGCGCTCCCGGCGCCCGCAGCGGTACCCGGGAACTGCGCGGCACCCCCTGCGGCCCCGGCGTCGCCGAAGGACCGGCCGTCGTCACCGACACCCCCCGCGACATCGGCGGCGGCATCCTGCTCACCTACCGCACCGACCCCGGCTGGGTGGCCGCGCTGCCCTCGGCCGCGGCTCTGGTCGTCGAGCGCGGCAGCCCGCTGACCCATGTCGCCGTCGTGGCACGGGAACTGGGCATTCCGACGGTGGTCCAGGTCAAGGACGCCACGACCGAGATCCGCACCGGCACCCTGCTGCGCGTCGACGGCGCCGCCGGAACGGTCACCGTCCTCGCCGACCCGCCCGACACCGGTACCACCGAGAGCCCGGACACTCCCAGGACGGAGATCCACCTGTGATCCTCACCGAGGACCAGTTGCAGGACCTGCTCGACAAGTCTCTCACCGAACTGCCCTGCGACGCCGCGTGGTCCGTGGCGCTGGAGGGCTCCGTCGCGGAGGGGTTCGGCAACGCCTCCTCCGACGTCGACTTCCTGCTCGTCGGGCGCTGCGAGGGCGACCTGCCGACCATGCCGTCGCTGCTCTTCGTCGACGGCCGCCGGGTGGAGATCCGCACCCGGTCGGTGCGTCAGTTGGCCGATCAGTTCCGCACGTTGGAGAAGGCGGCCCGGCGGCCCGACCGGCTCTCCGAGGACTTGCTCAACCGCTGTCAGCGGCTGCTGCACAGTCACCCCCTGCGCGGGCACGTCCTCATCGACGAGGTCAAGGCGATGCTTCCCGTCGAGCGGCTGCGTCGTATAGCCGGCGACTGGTGGGCATACCGGGCCCGCCAGTCCCTGCGCCACGCGATGGCGCTGCACTGCCTCGGCGAGGTGGACGAGGCGGTCGACTGGACCCGCGCCGGACTCGTCCAGGCGGTCAAGTCATGGGCGGCCGGCCTGGGCGAGACCTACCTCGAACCCAAATGGCTGTCCCTGCAACTGGACCGGGCGGACCGGCCCGACGTACGCGAGCGGTACTGGCAACTGGACGCCGCCGCCCCCGCCCCCGGTGTCGCCGACGCGGCCGGCGGCTACCTGACCGCGTGCCTCGCCTTCGCCGAGGACCTCGGTCTCACCGGCATCCGCCGGCGTCCGGAACGGCTCACCGTCGAACGTGCCCCCGGGGTGACCACCTGGCAGACCGGCGAGCGGGTCCACGTCGTCCGCGGACGGCGCGAGGTGTTCGCCCTGGGCGAGGACACCGGGGCCGTCTGGCGCCGTGTCGTTCCGGGCCGTCCGCTGCCCCAGGTGCTGGCGGCGGCCGCGGCCACCGGCGTCACCGACCCCGGCGCGCGGCTGGCCGCGTTCCTGCGTCTCGGTCTGATCCGGCTGGCGTGGAAGGGCGGCGGTCCCGTCGTCCCCGCGCTGCCGCTCGCCGCGCCGCCCGGCCCCCTCACCCCGCCGGCCTCCACCGTGCGCCCGCCGCTGTCGGTGCGCGGCGCCGCCGTCAGCGGTCCCGACGCCATCGAACTGGTGCCGCTGCCCGCCGCCCGGTTCGCCGCCGCCGCCATGGCCCTGGTGTGGTCCAACGTGGTCGTCGAGAACGCCCTGGAGGACCTGACCGGCGCACTGCGGTGCGGTCAGTGGCGGGTCGCCGAACTCACCGCCCGCCGCGCCGTGCACGCCGCGCTGCGCGGACTGTTCAGCGCCTACGGGGTGAGCCCGCTGCCCGCCGACTGCGACCTCGTACGCCGTATCGACCTGCTGCCTCCGACCGTCCGCCCCGTCCAGGCGCGCGCCGAGGAACTGCTGCGGCGCGGAGCCGACCCGGCGGAGCACGGCGGCGACCTCCTCACGGACGTCCGCTCCTGTGTCGCCCTGGCGCGGGTCGCCGCCGGCGCAGCCGCCTTCCCCGCCTCCTTCGACTCCGGTGACGCCTGGCGGGCGACCCTGCAACTCGGCTACGACTGGCTGCGCCTCGGCGCCCACCTCGACGCGCAACTGCCCCTCGAGGAGGCCCGAGACCTGCTCGCCGGCCACGGCGCCGCATCGCACCGGGCCGCGTGAGAGGAGCACCGACCGATGACCGACACGTTGACCGACACGATGACCGTACTGGTGACCGGTGCCAGCGGGCTGGTGGGCGCGGAGGTGACCGCCCGCCTCACCGCCGGGGGCCACACCGTGGTGGCCCTGGTGCACCGCAACGGTGACCTCGTCCGCAACAGTGGCGGGAGACTCACCCCCGGACCGGGCGTCCTCACACCCATCACCGGCGACATCACCCGCCCCGGCCTCGGGCTGACCGACGGCGACCAGCGCCTCGTCGCCACCGCCGACCGGATCGTGCACTGCGCCGCCGTGACCCACTTCGGACTGCCCGCGGAGCGGTACGAGACCGTCAACGCCGCCGGCACCCGGCACGTCCTGGACCTCGCCGTCACCCACCGAACCCCGCTGGTCCACGTCAGCACCGCCTACGTGTGCGGGGAACGCGACGGCACCGTCCGCGAGGACGAACTCGACGTCGGGCAGCGCCCGGGCAACGACTACGAGAGGAGCAAACTGGCCGCGGAGACCATGGTCCACCAGGCCGCCGTGGCGGGCCTGCCGGTGACCGTGGTGCGTCCGAGCATCGTCACCGGCGCCGCCCGCACGGGCCGCGTCCGCGACTTCATGACCATCTACCCCGTGCTCAGGGTCCTCACCAGGGGCCTGGTGGGCACCGTACCCGCCCACTACGACGCCGCCCTCGACCTGGTCCCCGTCGACCGCGTCGCCGACCTGGTGGCCGGGGCCGCCACCCGCTTCGACGCCGTCGCGGGCCGCACCCTGCACGCGGTGGGCCAGGAGCTGACTCTGCGCGACTTCTCGGACGTCCTCGCCGAGTACCCGTGTTTCCAGGTGCCGAGGTTCCTCCCGCCGTCCGCGTTCTCCGCGTCAGCCCTGTCCGACCGCGAACGCCCCTACTACGACCGCGTCATCGCCCTCTACGACACCTACTTCCGGCGGCGCGTCCGCTTCGACGACACGCAGGCGGCCGCGGCGTTCGGCGGCCGTCCGGCGCCCGCGGGCGCCCGGCCCTATCTGCGCCGCCTCCTCGACCACTGCCTCAGGACCGGCTACCTCGGCGCGCCCCCGCGCCGGGAGCCGGCCGGTGCCCGAACCGACGGGAGCACCCCGTGACGACCCATCCCGCCCCCGACGAGACCACGCACGGCATCCCCGTCCCGCCGCTGCTCACCTGCCGCCCGGACAAACAGCGCTGGTACGGCGCGGACACCTACTACCAGGAGAGCTACGGACAACTGGCCGCGCTCACCGACGACGTCATCGGCTTCGCCCACCGCCATGCCGCTGTCCTGCTCAAGCCGGACGCGGTGGTGGCCCGCAGGCTGGAGGCCGCGGTCCAGTGGCTGACCGAGCAGGGCTTCCGGATCGTCGGCGCCGCGGTCACCCGGCTGACCCGCACCATGATCCGCTCCCTGTGGTACTTCCAGTGGAACCTGGCCACCCCCTACCGCAGGCGGCTCGCCGCGCTGTTCCTGCAGGATGCCGACGCCCTCGTGCTGCTGGTGCGGCCCACCCATGCGCCGGCCGTCCCCGCCTCGGTCGATCTGACCCGGCTCAAGGGGCCGACCGACCCCGACGCCCGCCGGCCCGGCCAGCTCCGTCACCTCCTCGGCCGCTACAGCTACCTGCTGAACCTGGTGCACACCCCCGACGAACCCGCCGACGTCCTGCGCGAACTGGCCGTCCATTTCGACGACGCCGCGCGTGAACGCCTCTTCCGCTCCGCGCTGGCCGACCACGACCGCACGGCGGACGCCCTTCGACTGGCCCACGAGCTCTACACGGCCACCGAGCCGCGGGACCTGGACTTCGCCCCCGCCGCCGAACGGATACGCGACGCCGTCTCCCGCCACCCCGGCATCGACCCGGACGCCGGTCCCCGGTTCCTTCTGGAAAGAGCCTGGGAACTCGGGATCGTCCTCGACCCGTGGGACACCGTCATCGTCGGATCCACGGTGCTCCCGATGCGGCAGCCCGGCCGCACCCCCGTGCTCGACGGCGCAGACGTCGACGCATGGCGGCTCCACCTGGACGCCCTCCGCGTCGCGTCGGCGTAAGGAGCGGTTCATGCAGTTCACCCGGACACTCCCGAGGGAGCTGGTGCACCGCGCCGCGATCGCGGAGGTCTTCCTGACCGACGTGCAGCGGCACAGTGCGGACGAGGTGCTGCTCGCCGCGCAGCTTCCCCGCCTCCACGCCTTCTACGACGACACCCTCGGCCCCCGCACCCACCACGACCCCCTGTTGCTGCTGGAGGCGTGCCGGCAGAGCATCTTCGTGGTGGCCCACCACTACTTCGATGTCCCCCTGGGCCACAAGTTCCTGCTGCGGTCCCTCGCGTTCGAGGTACCGGACCCGTCCGCCCTGGCCCGCGACGATCACCCGACCGAGACCGTCATCGGCGCCCGCGTCGAGCACCGCTTCCACGGCCGGACCGGCGTGACGGGACTGCGGCTGGGCTTCACGGCGACCACCGGGGCACGCGAGGCCCTGCTGGCCCGCGTCGACTACCGCTGGATGCCGCCGGGGGACTGGACACGTCTGCGGGAGGGGCAACGCGCAGAACTCGGCCTGCCCCACACCCCCGTCGCGCTGCCCGGACCGCGCGTCGACCCCGGCCTCGTCGGCCGGCGCGACCCGGCCAACACCGTCATCTCCCCGCCGCACACCTCGCGCGACGGCGCGCGCACGGCACGCCTGGTCGCCCGGACCGGCCACCCTGTCCTGTACGACCACTGGGTCGACCACGTGCCCGCGATGCTGGAGCTCGAGGCCTTCCGCCAACTGGCACTGAACGCCGCCCTCGCCACCGGGGCGGTGACGCCCGCCGCCATGCCGATCGGCCTGGCCGCGCGGTTCCGCCGCTTCGCCGAGATGGACCTGCCCCTGGAGTGCCGGACGGCTCCGGCGCCGCCGGGCGGCGACGCCGCGTGCACACTGCACCAGCTCGGAACCCTGGTCACCGACGCCCGGATCCGACTCGCCGACCGGCCCCCGGCTCGCCTGTCCGGCGCCTCCGCGCCCCGGGGAGCCCACCGACCGGCCTGAGCCCGACCCGACCGGCACACCAGCAGCACACCCGAACAGGGGGATCTCCTTCGTGACCACCGCCGTCGTACCCCACGTGCCCGCCCGGCTGGGCCGCTTCGTGCTGCGCATGTTCCGGCCCCACATCTACGTCACCTACGCACTGCTGTGGGTCCTGGCCCTGGAGAGCTCGGCGGTGGCACTGACCGGCACCGCCTGGCGGCCGACCGGCGCCACCTGGGTGCGGGTCGTCACCGTCGTACTGGCCCTGCTGTTCCTGCGGATGCTGGACGAGCAGAAGGACCTCGCCTACGACCGCGTGCACCACCCGGACCGGCCGCTCGTCACCGGTGCGATCACCGTGACCGAACTCCGCGGTGCGATGGCCGCGCTCACCGCGGTGGTCGCGGGCCTGAACGCACTCCAGTCGGCGACGGCCCTCCTGCTGATCCTCACCTCCCTCGGCTACGCGCTGTTCCTCGCCGTCCTGGAAGGGGCGTCGCGGGCGGTGCGCGACCGGCAGCTGCTCAACCTCGCGGTCACCTGTCCGGTGCAGGTGCTGCTCGGCGCCTACGTGTACGGCGCGCTGGCCGCCGCCGGGACCGTTACCGCCGACTGGCACGGCGTGGTCCTGCTCGCCCTGTGCGCCTGCGTCTTCCTGCACTTCGAGTTCGCCCGCAAGACCGCCTGGACGGCCGAGCCGACCGCCCGCCTGTACTCCGCCGGCCTCGGCCCCCGGCGCAGCGCGGCCGTCACCGCGGGCTTCGCGGCCGGTGCGATCGGCTGCCAGGTCGCGCTGTTCGCGCCCGACGGCCCGCTCGGACTGCTGCCCTGCCTGGCGGCGGTCCTCCCCGCCTGGGGCACCCGGCGGTTCCTGGCCGCGCGCCGTGGCGGCTGGCCGTTGCCGGCCGCGATGGGCTTCGTGGTGAGCACCTACCTGGCCCTGGTCGTTCGGGCGGTGCTGCTGCCGTGACCGCCCGACCTCCCGCGTCCATCGACGAGTTGCTGACCACCACGCGTTGTGTCCGGCGCGGCCTCGACCTGGAACGGGCGGTGGACCCGGAGCTGGTCAAGGACTGCCTGCGCATCGCCCTGCAGGCACCCAACGGCAACAACCGGCAGAACTGGCGGTGGATCCTGCTCACCGCCCCGCGGGTGCGCAGGCAGGTCGCCGAGGTGTACCGGGCGGCGTTCTACGACCGCAACACCGCCGCCCTCCGGCGGATGGACGAACTGCCCCCGCAGCGCCGGTCCGTGCTCACCGGCGCCCGCGCGCTGGCCGACCGGCTGCACCGGGTGCCCGTCCTGGTCGTCCCCTGCCTCGAACTGGCCGATGCGGGACTGCCGGAGGGCAACCAGGCAGGTCTGTGGGCATCGCTGCTGCCCGCGGCCTGGAGCTATGCGCTGGCCGCCCGCAGCCGTGGCCTGGCCACCGCCTGGACGGCGGTCCACCTGGACCGCGAGCAGGAGGTCGCCGACATACTGGGCCTGCCGCCCACCGTGCGCCAGGGCGCCCTGCTGGCGACGATGTACCCGCTGCGCACCACCTTCCGGCCGGGGCCGCGCCGGCCCCTGGAGGAGGTCCTGCACCACGACGGCTGGCAGGGCGGCAACGTACCCTGAGCCAGCGAGCGTTGTGCGGGCCAAGGATGGCGCCGTCGCGCCGTCCGGGCGGGCACGGCAGGCGCCACCCGAGGGGGTGATCCGTATCGCGATATGGCGTTAGTCTTCCACGGGCGCCGCTGCCCGCGTCGCGCGAAGGCGTTCGACTGGAACAGGACGAAAGCATGTCAGGAGAGATCCCGCCCATCGGCGAGCGTTCCGGCCCCGGCTCGCCGCCCGAGCTGCGCGCGTCGCACGCCGACCGGGACCGGGTGGTGGATGTGCTGCGTATCGCGGCGGGGGACGGGATGCTGACCGCGGACGAGCTGGACGAGCGGCTGGAATCCGCCCTGTCGGCCCGGACTCTGAGCGAACTGGCCCACCTCACCGCCGACCTGCCGTCGGCGTCGACCGCCGCGGACGGTGCCGCGGCAGAGGCGGCGCAGGTCAAGGACGTCATCCGGATCGAGCAGGTGTTCAGCGGCGCGATCGAGCGGACCGGCCGCTGGGTACTGCCGCGGCGGCTGGAGCTCGCGGTGACCTGGTGCGACGTGACGCTCGACCTCACCGAGGCCGTGATCACGCAGGACACTCTGCGGATCGACGTGGCCATGGCGGGCAAGAGCCTGACGCTGGTCACGAGGCCCGGCATCGAGATCGACGTCGACGGCCTGACCCTGATTCACTGCAAGCTCGCACACCGCCGCATGCGGACGCCCCCGGGCACACCGACCACGCTGCGCGTCGAACTGGTCGGCCAGAAGGTCCACGGCAAGGTGGTGGTACGGCCCCCACGCCGAACCTTCATGCAGTGGCTGCTGCGCAGGCCCGCGTCCGCCTCCGCGAAAACACTCGACCATCGCTGAACGGCTCCGGGCCGGCGGTTGCCGGCCTTGCTTCCTTGAGCCCATCCGCGCCTGCCCCTGGAGAGCCTGGCCACCGTGACCGGTCCATCGGCACCGGCCGGGGCTTAGGAGAGTGCGGAGACCTCCGGAGGAAAGCCATGCGCTGACGCTGCCCGCGCAGCGCGCCGGCTGACGCGCGCGGCGCGTCGCCCGCGAGCACTTGCGGCCTGCGGCACGGGGCGCCGCCAGGTACGGCCAGGATCCCCGGTCGTCGACAGGATCCGGCACCGGTGGCTGTGCGGTGAGGGGCCCCGGCTGCTGTCGCAGCGGTGCCGTCTGTGCGTGGCGCGACCCCCGCCGTAGGTTGGGGTGCAGAATTGCGAAAATTCGCAATTGGTTAGATGCTTCATTGTCCGTGTTCGCAAGTGGCCGCGGGCACAGCTTTGCGTGCTCGCCCCGTGATGGGGCCTTGTCAGGGAGACCGAGGGGTCGTGTCCGTTCCGCTGTACCAGGCCAAGGCCGAGCTCTTCCGGCGCGACGCCCCGCCGCGCCTGCGCCCCAAGACGGTGGCCGGCTTCCGCCTCGCCCGCGTGGAGATCCGATGACGCCCGCCCTCGGTGCCCTCCACAACCGGCACGTCCTCACCCTGCCCAACGAACCCTCTGCCGTCCGCCTCTCCCGCGAGACGGCCGAACAGGCGCTGGCCGAGTGGGGGATAGGCCTGCGTCAGCATGCCGTGGACGTGGCGCTGCTGATCCTCGGTGAACTGGTGACCAACTGCGTTCGGCACGCCGCCGAGCTGTCCCCCCAGATCATGGTGATGTACGCGGCGAGCGGACAGCACCTGTCCTTCGCCGTCCACGACCGCGACCCCCACCAGCCGTCGCTGCACCGAACCGGCGGCACCGGTGGAGGTCTCGGCATGGTCGCGGAGCTCACCCGGCAGCTCGGCGGGACCGCGGTCGTGCACGGCGACGCCGAGGGCAAGAGCATCGCGATCACCCTTCCTCTGTGACCGGACAGCAGGCCCGGCCGGCCGCCTGCGCAAGGGAGCTGACCTGCATGACCATCGACTGGCACTACAGGGCTGACGACGATCTCGGCATCCTGTCCGTCGCCGGATACCTCGGCCCCGAGGCCGTCCGCCGGTTCGCCGGTGCCATCGGCTGGGTCGTGGCCCGGGGCGCCGGGCCGGTCATCGTCGACCTCGGCGAACTGCGCGGTTGGTCCCCCGAAGGGCGGCTGGCCGTCATCGAAGCCGCACGTCGTCTCGCCGAGGCGGGCCGCGGCCTTGAGCTGGCGGCGATCCCAGCGGGCGAGCCCCTCGTTCCGGCCGGCGGCTGTCCGGCCATCCCGGTGCACGCCGACCTGGCCGCCGCGTGCGCCGCGCACCGCTCGGAACGGGCGAGCCCGGGGCCGGGGCGTCTCGGGCGGCGTACGACGGGATGGCCGGGCGGAGAGCGGCTCGGCGCGTAGCCCGTGGCCGGGCCCTGTGGCCCCTGCCTTCCGTGCGGCCGGAGAGCTTGAGGCGGCGCTGCGGCGTGCAGGGGATGACCCGCGTTGCCCAGCTGGCCATCTCAGCAATTGCTAATATTGGCAATTGCTGAGATTGTTAGCGCTGGGTCCGACGGTTCGGTTCTCGTCCGCGGGTTCGGCGTAGCGGTCGCCGCAGGCGAGGATGGTCCGCATGTTCTTGACGAGTGGGTGGATGAGATGGGCCGAGATCCGGCCGGTGGGGCCGTGCTCTTGTGTCGGGGAGGGGACGGCACGATGAGCACGCCGCTGTACCAACTGAAGGCCGAGTTCTTCAAGACCCTCGGCCATCCGGCCCGTATCCGGGTCCTGGAGCTGCTGAGCGAGCGTGAGCACGCGGTCGCGGAGATGCTGCCCGAGGTGGGTATCGAGCCCGCGCACCTGTCCCAGCAGCTGGCCGTGCTGCGGCGGGCGAACCTGGTCAAGACCCGCAAGGAGGGCTCGACCGTGTACTACTCGCTGATCAGCCCCCAGGTGGCGGAGCTGCTGCGGGTCGCGCGGACGATCCTCACCGGCGTGCTGTCCGGTCAGGCCGAGCTCCTGGCCGACCTGCAGGCCGTGCAGGGCGAGTCGAAGCCGCCGTCGTAGCCGGGACCCCGTGACCGGCGGTCGTCTCCCTGGGGCTGGACAGCGCTCTGTGGCACCGGGAGACGGCCGCCTCGACCCCTTCCTCGGCACGCCCACCATGTGGCGAAGCGGTAGGAAATTGTCGTAACTCCGGCTGTGTGGCGCTCGGTTGGTCAGCCACCGGCCCATCCGCACCGTTTCTCCGGGAGGAGTCCATGGGCCTGCTGCGCAAGATCCGCGACGTCGGCCGGGTCGCCGAGCCCGCGGCGCCGCGCCCGGACGGCGAAGTGCTGCCGCGGGCGCGGGAGCTGGGCGGCTCGGTGCAGGTGCGGTGCATCGACGCCGGTTCCTGCAACGGCTGCGAGGTCGAGATCGCCGCGGCCTTCAACCCGGTGTACGACGCCGAGCGGTACGGAGCCCGGCTGGTGGCCTCGCCCCGGCACGCGGACGTGGCCCTGGTGACCGGGCCCGTGACACGCAACATGGCCGAGCCGCTGCGGCGCACGGTGGCCGCGATGGGCGAACCGCGGCTGGTGGTGGCGGTGGGGGACTGCGCGATCAACTGCGGTGAGTTCGCGGGCGGATACGGCGTCGAGGGCGCCGTGGCCGACGTCGTGCCGGTGGATCTGGCGGTGCCCGGGTGCCCGCCCGAGCCGGCGGAGATCGTAGCGGCGCTGCGGAGAGTGACCGGACGGTGAGCCTGATCCCGGCTGCCCTCGCGACGGCCACCGCACTGGGCGGCGCGGGCGCGCTGGCCGGCCTCGTACTGCCGTACCGGCTGCGCGTGCCGGCCGTAGGAGTGCTGACGGCGGGCGTCGGCGCCGGCGGCGCCACGGCGGGCGCGGCCGCACTGGGCGGAAGCCACTGGGCCGCCGCCCTCCCCGGACTGCTGCCACTGGCCGGGGCACACCTGGCGATGGACGGCCTTGCGGGCCTGTTCACGGCGGTGGCCGGAGCCGTCGTCGTCGCGGTCGCCGTGTACGGCATCGGCTACGCGGCAGGCCACGGCGAGCACGGCCTCGGCTCACGGACCGCGCAGACGGTGCTGCCACTGTTCGCGCTCACCCTGGTGCTGGTACCGGTGGCCGCGTCGGTCTCCACGTTCCTGATGCTGTGGGAGCTGATGGCACTCGCCTCGCTGCTGCTGGTCCTCACCGAGCACCGTGAACGCGCCCGGGTGCGGCAGGCGGGCGTCTGGTACGCGGTGATGACGCACCTCGGCCTGGTGCTGCTGCTCGCCGCCCTCGCACTGTTCGCCGCCCAGGCGGGCGGGGAGAGTTTCGCCGCACTGCGCGCGGGCGCGCACGGCATCTCCCCGGCCGTGCGGGGGCTGGTGTTCGTGCTGGCCGGGCTGGCCTTCACGTCGAAGGCGGGCGCACTGCCCCTGCATGCCTGGCTGCCACGGGCGCACCCCGAAGCCCCCAGCCCGGTCTCGGCGTTGATGAGCGCCGCCATGGTCAACCTCGGCGTCTACGGCCTGATCCGCACCGGCCTCGACCTGCTCGGCGGCGGACCTGCCTGGTGGTGGCTGGCCCTCTTGGCGGTCGGCGGGATCAGCGCGGTCTACGGGATCCTGCAGGCCGCGATGGCCTCCGACCTGAAGCGGCTGCTGGCGTACTCGACCAGCGAGAACATGGGCCTGGCCCTCATCGGCGTCGGCGCCTGCGGACTCTTCTCCGCCTACGGCGAGCGGCCGCTCGCCGCGCTGGCGCTGGCCGCCGCGCTGCTGCATGTGGTCAACCACGCGGCGTTCAAGGCCCTGTTGTTCTGCGCGGCCGGATCGGTCTGGCGGGCCACCGGCCTGCGCGACCTGGACCGGCTCGGCGGGCTGCGCGCCCGCATGCCGTACACGGCCGGGCTGTTCGCGCTGGCCGCGCTCGGCGCGGTGGCGCTGCCGCCCGGTAACGGGTTCGTCAGCGAGTGGCTGCTGCTGCAGTCCCTGATCCACGGCCTTCAGGTGCCGGGCGTCGCGGTGGCGATCGCACTGCCGCTGTCGGTGGCACTGATCGCCCTGTCGGCGGGCATCGCCGCGGCGGCGTTCGTCAAGGCGCTCGGTGTGGGCTTCTTCGCCCGCCCCCGCAGCGAACCCGCCGCCACGGCCGAGGAAGCACCCGCCCTCATGCTTGCCGGGATGGGCCTGCTCGCCGCCGCGTGCGTGGCCCTGGCCCTGGTGCCCGGCCTGCTGGGCGAGGGCCTGGACCGGGCCGTGGCCGCCGCCGGGCTGCCGGGCGGCGCCCTGCCCGGACGCGGACTCGGAGTGCGGCTCGCGGACATCTCCGCGTCGCTGTCGCCGCTGTGGGTGGTCGCCGCCCTGACCGGTGCCCTGCTCCTCGCCACCGTCCTGCCCCGCCTGTACGGACGCCGGCGGCGCCGTGAGAACGCCCGGCTGTGGGACTGCGGCGGCGGGGCACCGACGCCGCGCATGGCCTACACCGCCACCTCGTTCGCCGAGCCGCTGCAGCGCGTCTTCGACGACGTCCTCGCCCCCGAGCAGGACGTGGACGTCACCCCGGTGCGCGAGTCGGCATATCTGGTGGAGCGCGTGCGCTTCGAGCGGCGGGTACCCGACCGGGTCGAACACCGCCTGTACCAGCCGGTGTTGCGGGCTCTGGCCGGGACGGGGCAGGCGGCCCGGCGGCTGGCGGGCGGCAGTGTGCACCTGTATCTCGGCTACGGCTTCGCGGGCCTGGTCGTGCTGCTGTTGGCGTTGGCGGTGGGCTGGTGAGAGCGAAGAAATGACTGCTGTCGGATATGTGGCCGTGGCCGGCCAGATCGTGGTGGTCGGCGCCGGGGCGCCGCTGCTGACCGGGTGGATGCGGCAGGTGCGGGCCCGCCTGGAGGGCCGGGCCGGAGCCGGCGTGTTCCAGCCCTGGCGGGACGCCCGCAAACTGCTGCGCAAGGAACCGATCAGCCCCGTGGGGACCGGGCCCGCCTTCCGCACCGCGCCGGCGCTGCTGGTCGCCACCACGGTGGTCGCGGCCGGCCTGGTCCCGCTGCTGTCGACGCACACCCCGGTGAGCGGTCACGGGGACCTCATCGTCGTCGTGGCGCTGATCGCGCTGGGCACCCTGGCGCTCGCCCTGGCCGGCCTGGACACCGGCACCGCGTTCGGCGGCATGGGCGCCTCGCGGGAGATGACGGTGGCCGCCCTGGTCGAACCGACCATCCTGCTGTCGGTGTTCGCCCTGTCGATACCGGCCGGCACGACCAACATCCCCGCCATCGTCGCCGGCGCGGTCGAGGAGCCGGCCCGGCTCACCTCACCGGCCGGCCTGCTGGCCACGGCCGCCCTCGCCGTCGCGGTGCTCGCGGAGACCGGGCGGATGCCGGTGGACAACCCCTCCACCCACCTCGAACTCACGATGATCCACGAGGCGATGGTGCTCGAATACGCCGGCCCCGACCTGGCCCTGGTCGAACTCGGTGCCCAGATGCGGCTCACCCTGCTGCTGGGGCTGTTGTCCTCCCTGTTCCTGCCGTGGGGCATCGCCACCGGGTCCTCGTGGACGGCCCTCGTGGTGGCCCTCGTGCTCTTCACGGCGAAGGTCACCCTGCTGGGCGCGGTGCTCGCGGCGGCCGAGGTGTTCTGGGCCAAGGTGCGGCTGTTCCGGGTGCCCGAACTGCTCGCCGGATCCTTCCTGCTGGCGCTGCTCGCGGTGGTCGCCTCGTACTTCCTCAGCGGGGCGTCGTGAACGGCGGCCTCTACACCCAGCTCCTCGACCTGGCCTGCGGGGCCTTCCTGCTCGCCGCGGTGCTCGTGCTGTGGCGGCGCGAACTGGCCGTCATCGTCCGCGTCTTCGCCCTGCAGGGCGTCGCCCTCGCCGCCCTCGCCGTGCTCCTGGGCGCGCACGAACAGCGGTGGGACCTCATCGGCGTCGGCATCGGCGTCGGCGTGCTGCGGGCGGGCCTCGTGCCGCATCTGATGCGCCGCGCCCTGACCGTGCTCAGTGCCGACCCTGCGCACCGGGAGGAGGTGCGCGAGACCCAGCCGCTGGTGAACGTGGCCGCCTCGCTGCTGACCGCGGCCCTGCTGACGCTGCTGGCCTACGCGGTGGCCCGCCCGCTGACCGCGCTGAACCCGACACCGGCCACCCGCGCCCTGCCGGTCGGCCTCGCCGTCGTCCTGATCGGCTTCTTCGTCCTGGTCACCCGCAGGAGGGCGCTGGCCCAGGTGGTCGGCTTCCTGCTGCTGGACAACGGCATCACCGCCACCGCCCTGCTGGCCACCTCCGGAGTGCCACTGATCGTCGAACTCGGCGTCTCCTTCGACGTGCTGCTGGCGGTCCTGGTGCTGCAGATCCTCACCACCCGCATGCGGGAGGCGTTCGGCACCACCGACCTCGACGACCTGCGGGAGCTGCACGACCAGTGAACCCGACCGCCTCCGCCCTGCTCCTGACCGCGCCCGCCGCCGTACCGCTGGCCGTGGCCGGCGTCCACGCGCTCGCCGGGCGGCACCCCCACACACCCGCCGCCATCGCCCCCGCGCCCGCCCAGGCCCGGCGGGCATCCACAGAAGGCACCGTCCTGGTCGTGGAGGCGCCCCGACCCGAACCGACACCGACGACGCGGCGGCGGGACTGGGCCGGGCTCGTCTCCCCCTGCGTGATCCTCACCTGCGGGAGCCTGCTCGCGGCCGGGATCGTCGATGACGGCCCGCGCAGCGCGTACTCCGGCCTGCTACGCGCCGACGCCCTGACCGCCTGGATGCTGCTGGTGGTCGGCACCGTCGCCTTGATCGCCTGCGGCACGGCACCCGCGTATCTGCGCGGGGAGCGGGCGAGCGGCCGCGCCACGGAGCGGACCGTGTGGCGCTACCACGTCCTGGTCCAGGCGTTCCTGGCCGCGATGTGCCTGGCCGTCCTCACCGCGAATCTCGGCGTGCTGTGGGTCGCGGTCGAAGCCACCACCATCGTCACCGCCTTCCTCGTCGGCCACCGCCGCACCCGCACCTCGGTGGAGGCCGCCTGGAAGTACGTCGTGATCTGCTCGGCCGGGATCGCGCTCGCCTTCCTCGGCACCGTGCTGATCTACTACGCCGCCCGGCAGGCCGGCATCGCCGAGGCCTGGGCGCTGGACTGGCCCACCCTCGTCGCCCGCGCCAACGACCTCGACCCCGCGGTCACCCGGCTCGGCATCGGCCTCGTGATCCTGGGCTTCGGCGCCAAGGCCGGCCTCATCCCGCTGCACGCCTGGCTGCCCGACGCCCACAGCCAGGCCCCCGCGCCGGTGTCCGCACTGATGTCCGGGGTGCTGCTGTCGGTCGCCTTCGCCGCCGTCCTGCGTTACCGGGTCATCGCCGACGCCGCCCTGGGCCCCGGCTTCACCCGCGTCCTGCTGGCCGCCGTCGCCCTGCTCACCCTGGCTCTCGCGGCCGGGCTGCTGCTCTCCCAGCGCGACTACAAACGCATGCTGGCCTACTCCTCCATGGAACACATGAGCCTGATCGCCCTGGCCGCGGCGATCGGCAGCCCGCTCGCCCTGTCCGCCGCGCTGCTGCACATCGCCGGGCACGGTCTGGCCAAGGCGGTCGCCTTCTGCGCCTCCGGACACATCCTGCAGCTCACCGGCACGGCACGGATCGGACGGGTCCGGGGGCTGCTGGCCAAGGCGCCCGCGACAGCCGGGCTGTTCGGGCTGGCGGTGGCGGCGCTGATGGCGTTCCCGCCGTTCAGCCTCTTCGCCTCCGAACTGGGCATCGCCCGGGCCGGCTTCGCGGCCGACGCCGGCCTCTCCTGGGCCACGGCGGCCGCCCTGCTGCTCGTCCTGGTGGCTTTCGCCGCACTCGCCGCCCGCACGGCCCGGATGCTGCTCGGAGCGGGATCACCGGGCGAGGAGAGCCGCTCGGCCCTCTGGCCCCTGATGCTCGGCCTGTTCGCCTGCGCCGCCCTGGGCACCGCCCTCGGCCCGCTCACCGACCTGCTGCACGCCGCCACCCAGGCGATCGGAGGCTGACGTGATGCGCAAGTCCTACCAGAGCAGCGCCGTGACCCTGCCCCAGCACGCCGAGAACCTGCTCGCCCAGGGACATCGGCTCGCTCTGGTCGCCGCGCACCTCGACGAGGCCGGACCCCGCGTGGTGTACCTGTTCACCTCCGGCCCGCCCGACACCCGGGTGGAACTGACCATCCGTCTCGATGCCGACCGGCCGGAAGTGCCGACGCTGGCCCATCTCTCCTTCGCGGCGGGCCGGTTCGAGCGGGAGATGCGTGACCTGTTCGGCATCGTTCCCCTCGGCCACCCCCTCCCGCGCCGTCTGGTGCGCCACTTCCACTGGCCGCGCGGCTGGTATCCGATGCACCCCGACGCCGGCCCTCCGCCCGCCTTCGGCGAGCAGGAAGGCCCCTACCCCTTCCTGGAGGTCGAGGGCGACGGCGTCTACGAAATCCCGGTCGGCCCGGTCCACGCCGGCCTGATCGAACCCGGTCACTTCCGCTTCTCCGTGGTCGGCGAGACCATCCTCAAGCTCAAGGCCCGCCTGTGGTTCGTACACAAGGGCATCGAGAAGCTCTTCCAGGGTCGCACCCTCGCCGCGGGCCTGCCGCTGGCCGAGCGCATCAGCGGCGACACCGCCGTCGGCCACGCCCTCGCCTACTGCCTCGCCGTCGAGGAGGCCACCGGCACCGACGTCCCGCCCGAGGCGCAGCGCGCCCGCGCGATGCTCCTGGAACTGGAACGCATCCACAACCACATCGCCGACCTCGGCATGCTGTGCAACGACGTCGGCCACTCCATTCTCCACGCCCAGCGGGTCCGCGAACAACTCCTGCGCCTCAACAAGGAGATCACCGGTCACCGGCTGCTGCGCGGCGGTGTCGTCCCCGGCGGCGTCGCCCTGCACGCCCTGCCCGACCCCGCCCGCCTGAAGGAGATCGGCGCGGACATCCGGGAGATCACCGAACTGGCCCTGGGCCACTCCACCGTCCACGACCGCCTCACCGGCACCGCGATCCTGCCCACCGCCGCGGCCCGGGAGATCGGCTGCCTCGGCTATGTCGCCCGCGCCAGCGGCATCGCCGACGACGCCCGGATCGCCCACCCCTTCACGCCGTACGACGACGGAGGGTTCACCGCGCCCGTCCACGACAGTGGCGACGTCCTGGCCCGCTTCCTGGTGCGTACCGAGGAGATCGACGTCTCCCTGGCTCTGATCCGGCACTTCGCCCAGGGGCTGTCAGCCCCCGTGGCGGTGCTGGCGCCCCCGCCGGCGCCCGGTACGGGCCCCCGCACCGGCGTGGGCCTCGTGGAAGGCTGGCGCGGCACCATCGCCACCCGCGTCGAACTCGCCCCCGACGACACGCTCGCCCGGGTCAAGCCGGTCGATCCGTCCTTCTTCAACTGGCCCGCTCTGCCGGTGGCGTTGGCGGACACGATCGTCCCGGACTTCCCCCTGACCAACAAGAGCTTCAACCTCTCCTACGCGGGCAACGACCTGTGAAGGCTCCGCCGCCTGACGCCGTCGACACCATCCGGATTCCCACCCCTCCGGACCAGCATCACGTGTGCTGATGCCTGCCGGTACGGATGGAGTGAGGGTGCCGGGATGCGGCGGCGCCTTACGACCCCGCCGCATCCCGGCCCCGCGTAACTCACCCTCGTCACCCGGTCCGTGCGCAGTCATGAATTGAGATCATGCTGATGTAGTGACTTGAAGAAGTCTTCACATTGTGGGCGCACGGAGACCCGGGCTCTGGACCGTCGCTAGATCTCGAGCTGTTCTTCGACCCGCTTGAGCTGATGACGGGCCATGGCGAGGTTCGAGTGCTCCTTGTCGAGAACCAGGTAGAGGAACAGGCCGTTCCCGCTGCGTGCGCGGATCAGGCGGATGAGGTGGTACTGCTTCTCGAGCGTGATGAGGATGTCCTCGATGCTGCTCTTGACACGCACCTGTTCCATCGTGCGGGCCATGGCCCGCACGACGTCCGTGTTCCCTGCCGCGGCGATGGTGAGATTGAGGTCCTTGCCCCCGCCCAGGGTCCCCAGGGCCATGCCACTCGTGTAGTCGACGACTGCGGCTCCCAGTGACCCCTCCACGGCGGTCAGCATTTCCTTCAGTGACACTTCCACGCCGGCCATGGCGATGCCTCCCCTTCGGTTGTCGGCTGCGACGGATCGGCGGTTGCCTCCCGTCCGATGCACGGACCGTAGGCCCGGGGGAGTGGCGCCGGGACGACGTCTCCAGGTCTGACGCATGATGCCCGAAGAGGGACGCCCCGGGTCCGTTTGAGCGACGGGAACTGGTCTGGGGCTGGGCGAAGTTGGCACTCCATCTGCGCCGCACACGCAGGCTGTATCCGGGGGCATGCAGGGGTCGACTGGCCGAGGCCGGGCATGTGTCTCCGCAACTCAACCTGGACCAGACGGAGTTGGGGCTGCGTCGGTCCAGTCCCTTGCAGGGAACGGTCCGGGCACAGCAGGGCTGGCAGCGAGGGCGAACGGGTGTTCCCAGGCTTTCTGGCTGCCGGGAGGCACCGCCACCTGCGCGCAGCACGGGAGCCCCGGGCCGGTGCCGACTCCCGCCCGGGGGAGGACGGCGCGGATCGACGGCAGCGCCTCATCGGCAAGGACACACGCCCCGACTGCACCCTGCCCAGCAGCGCCAGAGCCAGCCCCGCGGCGCGTGCGGCCCTGCCGAAGGCGACCGGCAGGCCCCGTCCGGCACGTACCATCGCTGCCTTGCCCGCCTGTGCGAACTCGGCCCGCCACCAGTACGGTTACGCTTCCAGCGTCGCAAGAGCGGGTGCCGGGAGGTCGGGATGTCCCACAACGGCGATCACCTCAGGCACGTGCGTACGCCGTGCCGCACCGCGCTCGCCATGGCGCGCTCTCGGTGGTCACTTGTGCGCGTGTTCCCCCAGGTAGAACAGCAGCCACACGAATCCGGCGAACAGGTGCGTGCCGAAGATGTAGAACCCTGCCCGGATGGCGACGCCGCGCTCGATCCACCCCTCCCTGTCCTTGGTCTTCGGGTTCTGCTCTCTGCTCGCGGACGGGTCGGATGCCTGGTCGGTCACCGCACGGTCTCCCTGCCTTGCTCTTTGCTCCACTGATGTACGCCTCCTGGCGACGGCAAGCCGAATCGCACCAGGACGACCTTGCCGTCGTGATCGACGGCGGGCTCCGCGTTGAGGTCACCGTCGTACGCGGCGGCCAGCTCGGCCACCATCCGCAGGCCCGCACCCATGCCCGCGCCGCTGAGATCCGGCAGCGTGGGCTCGGTGTCCGCAACGCCGACGACCAGCTGCCCGGCGGCGACCGTGATCTCCACCTGCAGTACCGGCGTCCGCGAGGCATGCCGCAGCACGTTCACGACCAGTTCGCTGGTCGCAAGCACCACCGCGTCTGCCAACGCCGAGCCGGGCGGGACATCGGCTGCCGGAAGACACTCGGTCACCGCCTCCCGGGCTCGCCGTACCGCCTCGGGCCCCAGCGCGAACGAGGCGACGTACCGTTGCGCCGGCGTTGGCACGTGTTCGACGGTCGCGGCCGGTCTGCCGTGCTGCCGCGGCAGGTGGAAATGCCTCCGGCGGCTCAACGCGCCGCTCCTGTGGCGCGCAGCTCGTCGAGGAGGTCCTGGCGTCCGGTCAGCAGTGTGGACAGGATCCGCCGTGCGGCGGCGAGCAGCTCGGCCACGTCGCCTCCGGCCAGTTCGTACGTGACCGTCGTACCGGTGCGCGTCGCGGTCACGATGCCCGAGCGACGCAGCACGGCGAGCTGCTGAGACAGGTTCGACGGCTCGACCTCGATCTCGGCCAGCAGGTCGCGCACCGGCTTCGGCCCGTCCTGCAACAGCTCCAGCACCCGGATACGCACCGGGTGTCCCAGCATTCGGAAGAACTCGGCCTTCGCCTCGTACAGCGGAACAGGCATCCTCATCACCTCTCGTCCGTCCCCATCACCTGGACGTTCAGCCCGTGCCGCCGCGCCATCCGCACCGCGTCGTCCAGCTCGTCCTCGGCCACCGCGACCGCGTACGGATCCGCGGCGCCCACGGCCGCCACCAAAGCTGCCCGTGCCGCGTGGACCCGTGCCAGCAGCGCCTCGGTGACTTCGTTCACGGAGACCTCCGGCAGATCATGTAAGGACTATGGCAACTTACCAATTGAAAAACTCTTCAATTATAGGGGCAGGGTGTGACCACCGGAGAAGACCGCGGTCCGCATGACGCCCTCGAGGCTCACGGCCTTGGGGGTTCGGTCGACGCGGAGGCCGTGACGACGGACAGGGCAGGGCAGGGCAGGGAAGGGATAGGGCCCAGTGCGGCAGGCGGACGGCGGGGCCTCGGCAGGCTCGCACCCGCCGGTCCGCGGTGGCGACCGGCTCGCCGGCGGGAGCTGGTCCAGGCCGAGTATGGCGGTCAGGGTGCGTGAGGGTGGGCGAGCACCTCGTCGAGCCAGTCGAAGACGCGCTGGTTGAACCGTGAGCGGTTCCAGCTCTCGCAGTGGCCGCCCGTTCCCTCGGCGGCGGAGAAACGCATCAGCGTCTTGGGGCAGCGCAGCGCTTCGTACAGCTGTTCCGCCTGGTCGGCGAGTTGATCACCCTCGGCCAGGGCCACCAGCGTGGGGCAGGCGATACGGTCGACGACGTCGGAGAGCCGGTAGCGGTCGGACTCGACCACATACTCGCCCAGGCTTCCCAGGCCGTGCACCCACAGGGCACGCTGCACCAGCTTCCAGCGCATGACCGGATGCTCGACCACGGGCGCGAGGTGAACGTCCAGCTCGGCGGGGTCCACGTCCGGGAGTCTGTCCAGCAGATCCGGGGGGAGCGGCAGTACGTTCCTCATCCCGTCCAGCACGTCCCACTGCCCGGGGTCCGCCACCAGTGCGGCCACCCGCGGTTCGCCGCTGACACCGCGCGGAGCGAGATACCCGCCGAAGCTCCACCCGGTCACCGCCAGCCGGGTGCCGTCCACGCCCGGAAGCGTCAGAGCGTGGTCGACGACGGCCCGGAGCACCGTCTCCCAGTCCGGACGCATGGGCAGACCCTGGTGGACCAGGGCCAGGCCCTGCCCCGGCCCGTCGACCAGCAGGCAGTGGTAGCCGCGGCGGACGGCGGGCTGGGCGTGGGCCCAGTACATCTCGTGCACATCGGAGTCGTAGCCGTTGACCGCGATGACGGTGGGCCGGGGATCACGTCCCGGTGCGGACTCCGGCGCCGGACAGAAGTAGCCGTCGAGGAAGCCTCCCTCGAACGGCACCCGGACCGGTCGCAACGGTGGATCGCACAGCTCGGCGAAGCGGGCGAAGCAGTCCCGCTCGCTCCGTGCCGCCTCGATGAGGCGGGGGTCCACCGGCAAGCCGAACAGGGGGTAGTACGAGATGCGCAGATAGGTGGCGGCGCGCAGATACGCCTCCCGGGCGCTCACCCGGTGACCCGTGTGATCACTCTCCTCCGCCCACCCCCGAACCATGGCCGCGGTGGCGGTCCACTCCCGGTACCAGCTGTCCTTGTCGCCGTCGGCGATCCGCGCGGCGGTCGCCGCGCACTCGCCGTACTCCGCGCCACCGCCGGTCATGGTCGTCAGGGCGCGCTCGAGGAACATCTGGAACAGGGCGTCGTCGAAGAGCTTCACCGTAAGAATCCCCGCGCTCGTGCCGTTGTGCCTGGTCGGCCGCCTCCCACCTGACAGGCCGACGACGCCTGTCTGTCTAGCATCGGCGCCCCGCGGCCGCGCCAGCTTGCACCGGGAGTGGGCGTGGCGTCCGACGCTGCCCGAGAGCGTGCCGGCGCCGTCACGCGTGCGCCGTGTGGCGGACCTTCGTGGCCTGATGTGGTGGCGTCCGGCGCAGGTCGGCATGCGGTGCGCCCTCCGTCGGGGAGGCAACCGGCAAGGCGGGGCCGGCGGGCCGCGGTCTGCCATCGTCCGTCCCCTGAGTCTGGAGCCCCGTATGCCGATCCCCACCTCACGCCGCACCGGCACCCTGCGCCTACGGCGCAACGTCGTCGCCTCACTGGCGGCCGCGGTCGCACTGCTCACGGTGACGTCCTGCTCGGGCGGCAGGGTGACCGAGAGTGCGGGAACGCGTCTGCCCACCCGGCAAGCCACGTCGTCCCCGACCGAGGCGGCCACGGCCGCACGGCTCGACGCCGCGGTGCGGCAGGTGATGCGCACCACCGGTGTGCCCGGTGCGATCGTGGGGTTGTGGATGCCGGGACAGCCCGACTATGCCCGCGCGTTCGGCGTCGCCGACAAACAGACCCGCGCTCCCATGACGACAAACATGAACATGCGCATCGGCAGCGAGACCAAGACCTTCACCGTCACCGGCATCCTCCAACTCGTCGACCAGGGAAAGCTCGGCCTCGACGACCCCGTCTCCCGCTATGTGCCGGGCGTACCGGAGGGCGACAAGATCACGCTGCGCGACCTGGCCCGTATGCAGAGCGGGCTCTTCGACTACACCAAGGACCCGGACTTCGACGCGGCCGTGCAGGAGAATCCCGAGCGGGTCTTCACCGCGCAGGAACTCCTCGACTACTCCTTCAAGCACCCGTTGGACTTCGCTCCCGGAACACAGCTGGTGTACTGCGACACCAACACGGTGCTGCTGGGACAAGTGCTGGAGAAGGTCAGCGGCCAGAGCATCGCCGACTATCTCCGCGACCATGTGCTCGATCCCCTCGACATGGGCCGGACCCTGTATCCGGACGACGCGCAGATCCCGGCGCCGTACGCGCATGGCTACACCACGCAGACCGCGGACGGGACCGAGGCGGACGCCACGCACTGGAGTCCGTCCGACGCGAACGCCGCCGGCGCGATGATCTCCACGCTGGCAGATCTGCACACCTGGGCACCCGTCGTGGCCACCGGCACGCCTCTGATCAAGCCCTCGACCCAGAAACAGCGCCTGCAGACGGCCACGAGTCCGGACTTCCCCGGGGCGGCCTATGGGCTCGGCCTGTTCACCGCCGAGGGATGGGTGGGCCACAACGGTTCGATCCCTGGCTATCAGAGTCTGACGCTGTACCTGCCCTCGAAGAAGGCCACCATGGTCGTGCTGCTCAACAGCGACAAGCCGTACAAGGGGACTGACCCCAGCACCCTGTTCGGCACGGCGATCACCACGGTTGCCACCCCCGGCCACGTGTTCCGCCTGGGTCCCGGGACCTCGTCCACGCCCTCGGCCGGGTAGCGTACGGCATCATCCTCCTCGGCGGCCGTGCGGCCCGCAGGGCCCGGGCGGTCGCCGGGTATCCGGTCGGCCGCGGTGGAACTCTCCTGCCGCAGCGACGAAGACACGCGGGTGAAATAGCGGGTGATACAGCTGCTGTGAGAAGACCACGGCATCTGCGTGCTTCAGGCGACGTTGCCGCAGTGCTCGGATGGGACATGCCCATAGCCAGACGGCGCTGGCCAGCCCAGCAGCGATCACCCCGATGAGGTCGTGCCACCAGGCATCGCCCCCACCTGGCGGGTACACCTCGTCACCACCCGTGTCGACGGCAGGAATGGCTTGACCGATCGCGAGGTCCGGGCTCCCGAACATGCTGATCCGCGTACGCCTGTCAGCGCCGTCCGTGGACAGGAAGGTGCCGACTTCGTTGCATCGGTTGTGGCTGCAGAGGACGTTCGTCGCTGTCCAGCGACCATGTTCCCCGTGACCGTCGTGCGCGGAGAGGGCCGGGATCATCAAGGCAATCAGGGCCACGAAGACCACCACTGCGGCTGGGCCGGCGATGTAGCGCCACCAGAAGCTCCGCCAGCCCGGAAAGTACACGCCGCGCACTTTACGCGAGGTCCCCGGCGACGTGCGGCTGCGCTGTGTGGGCCCGAGCGGCCCGGGCGCGTGCCCTCCGGGCGGATGTGTCAGAGGATGGCGAGCCGGTCCACCAGCAGTTCCACCCTGGTCTCGGTGTCCGTCGGCGGCAGCCGCCCCGCCCGGGTCAGGGTCGCCACTCCGTGCAAGGACGCCCAGAACACCTCGGTGAACAGCCCCGGGGCGACTCCGTCTCCGGCGACCTCGCCGAGGCACTCCAGCAGTGCGGCGAAGGCGTCCTTCAGAGGCTCCGGGGTGTCCTCCTGCGCGTACGGCAGTCCGCCGTCGAGCTGGAAAATGGCGTCGTAGACCGCCGGGTTGCGTGCGGCGAAGTCGAGGTAGGCGCGCGCGAGGGCGGCGACCCGCGCGCGCGGACCGTCCACGGCGGAGGTCGCGGCCCGCACCGCCGCGGCCATCTCGGAGGCGCCCTGGAGGGCTACGGCACCGATGATTTCGCGCTTGCCGCGGAAATGGCTGTAGAGGACGGGCTGGCTGTACTCGATGCGCTCGGCGAGCCGGCGGGTGGTGACCGCGTCCCAGCCCTGCTGCTCGGCGAGTTCACGGGCCGTCGCCACAATGAGGCGCTCGCGCTCCGCCCGTTCGCGTTCCTTGCGTTCCTGTACCGACATGAAGCGATCCTAGCACTGCTAGACAATCGAGCGGCAGCAGTACTAGCGTTGCCTCATTGGCTAGCGGCGCTAGATCTCAGGAGGGATCTTCATGCTCAACGCACTCGAGGTCGTCACCACCGTGATCGTCGGCGTGATGGTGGGGGTGGAGTTCTCCGTCCTCTTCGTCGTCAACCCCATCCTCAACGCCCTCCCGGAGGACAGCGGCCAACTCGGGCACGCCCACGGGGGCCGGATGCTCGGTGCCGTGATGCCGGTCTGGTACATCGGCTCGCTCGTCCTCGTGGCGCTCTGGGCCGTCGCCGGACGCCACCACGCCGGCGTCGGCCTCGTCGTCACCGCCGGCGCGCTGCTCGTTCTCAGCGTGGTCATGTCGCTCCTGCTGCTCGTCCCGATCAACAACCGGAACAAGACGTGGACCCCCCAGAACCGGCCGGAGGACTGGAAGCAGCAGCTGGACCGCTGGGTGCGCTGGCACTATGTCCGCGTCGCCGTCATCATCGCCGCCTTCGCCGTGCTGGTCACCGCCCTCACCTGAGTCCATGGGCCCGCCCGCCGGATCGTCAGCCGCAACCGCTCGGCCACGCGCCCGAAGCGCGGTGCCGCCATCCACATCCAGGACCCGGGCACCAACACCGTCGAACTCCGCCGGCATCCGCAGGGCGTGGGCAGGCACGAAACCGGCCGAGCGCGAAACGCCTCCCAAGGGCGCGGTCGGGAGGGTGTTCAGGTCGTTCGTCACGCAACGATCTTGGACACCCTTGTTCACGTCACCACGGGTGCCCCCTGGAACGGATCGTCCTGGAGTGGGCAGTCGGTTCGCCCGGTCGCGGGCGGCGACGGCCGTCGATCCGGGCGCGAGGGCAGTGGCGTCGGGTCAGCGGTGGGCGAGGACGACGGTCGAGGCGAGTTCGGTCAGTCGTTCGCGCTCGGATGCGGTGAGCCCGTCAGTGAGTGCCGCGATACGCCTGCCGACCTCGGCGGTACCCCAGTCGGCGAGGTCCTTGCCTTCGTCGGTCAGGGAGGCCAGTACCGCGCGGCCATCGTGCGGAGACGGTGAGCGCTTCACCAGGCCGCGTTTTTCGGCGCGCGTGACCAAGCCTGTCATCGAGGATTTGTCGAGGCCCAGAACGGCGGCCAGTTCGAGCATCCCGGCCGTGCGCCCCCGGAGCACGCCCAGTAGCCGGACCTGGATGACCGACAGCTCCTTCTCGGCACCCACCTCGGCCAGAACCCGGTGCACCAGGAAGGACAGCTGCACGAGGGCGTCCACCGTGTTGAGCGGGACATCGTCGGCGGCCGCAGTGACTGACAGGTGATCGGGAGTCATGTGTGCAACCTAGCTTGCGGTAGTACGTGGCACAAAGTAGATTGACGATAGTACGTGACACAAACTAAATCGGATGGAGCTCCTCCATGCATGCCGCAGTGGTTCACTCCTTTGGTGTCCCGCCACGCTACGAGCAGTTCTCCGACCCTGTGGCGCACGGCAAGGGCGAGGTGGTCGTCGACGTCATTGCCGCCGGCCTCCACCCCCGGGTGCGCTCCCAGGCGGACGGCTCCCACTACACCAGCACCGGTGAACTCCCACTGATCCCGGGGATGGACGCTGTCGTCCAGGCGCCCGACGGCCGCCTTCACTACACGATCCTCGATGACACGTCCTCGGGGACCCTCGCAGAGCGCACGGTCATGGATGCTGGGCGCAGCATCGTGCTGCCCACATACGCCGACCCGGTCCTCGTCGCCGCGGCCATGAATCCCGCCATGGCCTCCTGGGTCGCGTTGCGCCGACGTATCGACTTCAAGCGGGGCCAGAGCGTGCTCGTCCTGGGTGCCACCGGCAACGCGGGTCGTATGACCGTCCAGGTGGCCAAGCGGCTCGGCGCCGGCCACGTCATCGGCGCCGGCCGCGACGCCGCCGCTCTGGAGGCACTCGGTCCGCTCGGTGCGGACGAGGTGCTCCTGCTCGATCAGCTCGCCGAGGCCGCGAACGTGGACGTGGTCATCGACTACCTGTGGGGCGAGCCGGCCGCCGCCGGCGTTGTCGACATGATCAGTGCCCGCGAGGGGCGAAGCGAGCCGATCGCCTGGATCCAGATCGGGTCCGTGGCCGGGCCCACCTCCCCGATCCCCTCGGCCGCACTGCGCGCGGCACGATTGCAGATCGTCGGGAGCGGAATCGGCTCGGTCCCCGGCCGGGATTGGCTGAAGGAGCTGCCCAGGCTGGTCGAGCACGTCATCCAGGGGGAGTTCGATGTCCGCGCCAGGGCCGTGCCCCTCAAGGACGTCGAGCAGGTCTGGCGCACCAGCACCGACGACCGGATCGTTCTCATTCCCTGACGATTGGCGTTAACGGCGCGAACTGGAATCCGCCCGGCCCGAGCTGGCCCCGGCCTACTGATCGACGGTGAAGATGGCGGCGCGGCCGTTCTGCGCCGCAGTGCGGTAGAAGTTCTTCAGCCCTGGCAGGAAGGCCTGGGTGTAGGCGACGTCCTCGGCGTCGCCGGTGCCCTGGTGGGCGTCGAGCGTCAGCGTGGCGAAGCGGTTGCTCAGCCACTGGTTGTCGAGGGGTTCAAGGGCTGCCGCGACCTCGCGGACCTGGTCCGGGGCGACGTAGCAGACGATGTAGTCGTCGCCCTCGTGCAGGGGCACCCCTCCGAGGATGACGTGGGACAAGGGGTACTCGCCGTTCTCGAAGGCGAGGTCGCCGTCGGTGAAGCAGCGGTGCAGGGCGTCCCAGGACTTGTCGAGTTCGAAGAGGTGGTCCATGTCCCAACGGTCCTCGACCTCTTCGACCAGTGCGATGACGTCGTCATCGCCCGGGCAGGCCAGGATGCGTTCGGCGTCTTGGGCGTCCAGGGCGAAAAGCACCGCGCGAGCCGCCATCGTGTCCTCCCCGCTGCGACGATTTCGTTGGGCGTGATCCAACCCCACGGCGGCCCGGCGGGCGTGTGCGCGTTCTGCTGCCGGCCGGCCTGCCGCTTGGCCTTGGTCTGGGCGAGTCGGTTGGACTCGGTGCCGGTCTCGATGATGGTGCCGTTGACGGTGAGGCGGTCGACGATGGCCGCGCAGAGGCGGGGGTCGGTGACCGTCTTGGTCCAGCCTCCGAACGATTCGTTCGAGGCGATGGCCACACTGTTCCTCTTCTCCCTCTCGGTCAAAACCTGGAACGGCATCTCGGCTCCGCGGCGGTCGAGTTCGAGGTAGCCAGGCTCATCGATGCACAGCAGGGTGACGTGAGGGAGGGGGACCACCCCGCGCCAACGGGGCGGTCCGTGGCTGCTGTCCGGGCTCGTAGGGCGGACGCTGCCAAGGGCGGTTGTTCGAACTTTCGCCTCGCTCTCATGATGCGGGCAGTGCGCGTTGTTTTCCCGGCCTGCTGCGGTGCGCTGGACGCGATTGAACCCCAAAGCCTGCCACCTGCGGCTTCAGCCGTTGTAGGGGTGTTGTGCGGCGGTTGTTCTGAGTCCGCGGTGAGGCTCGGCAATGTTCGGCGAAATGACGAAACGGGCATAGGGGGCAAGTCAGCGTGAGGGGGATGCCTCCTGAAAAGGCCCAAGAGCGGGCATTCTTGACGTGGTGTCACCCATCGATCGAGGCAGCGCCAACTGCCGGTGGGGGACGCAGCACCTGTCCGGGCTCGTTCACATGGAAGGTCTCTGCCATGACCGTCATCGTCCCACCCCGCCCCGGCGACACCAGTGCCCTTGAGGCACCAGCACGCATCGTCGTGTTGATCGTGATTCTCCTGACCGTGTTCCTGTTCGCTGGTGACGGGCAGGATCCGCAGGTTGCCGTCGGCACGGCTGTCGTAGTCGCCGGTGCCAGTGCGGAGATTGCCGACCGGCTCCTCGGCATTCCCCGCCGGCCCGCACAGAGCAGGATCCGGTAATGCCTCGCGGGGAGGCTTCACTTCCTCAAGACGGCATCCCCGCACTCGTCGACCTCGCACGGGCACTTCGGTCCGTGCGAGGTACGGCGGGTCTGACCTATCGCAGTCTCGCTCTTGCAGCCGCCTTCAGCCCCAGCGTCCTTTCGACCGCAGCGGCCGGCCGTGAACTGCCGTCCTGGCCGGTGACCTGGGCCTACGCCAGTGCATGCGACCCACATGCGGACCAGTCCGCGTGGCTGGAGCGATGGAAACGCGCCGAACGAGCCGTGGGGCGCACCAAGAACGCCCGTGGTTCAGATGCCGGGCCAGGCGACAGTCACGTCCTCAGGCCGCATCACCTGGTCACCGAGTTCGGCCACCTTCTCGACGGCACGGTGAAGACCAGCGGAAAGAGTCTGCGCCAGCTCTCACGGAGCGCTGGATACGCCGCAGGCACGCTCTCCAAAGACATCCGGGGCAACGCGTTACCACCCTGGGAACGCGTGCGAGACGTCTTGCAGGCCATCGGTGTTCCGGACAGCGAGATCGAACAGGCATGGAATCCGCGGTGGAAACGTGCGGATCAGGCCAACCGGCGTGCCAATGCAACTGCTGAGACCGTGGCTGTCCCTCATTGGTACGTCGCTGTCCGGGCCGTGGCACGCCGCCGCCTGGCACCACATGACCCGATGCACGAAGGTGCAACCAGCGCTCCCTGGGTGGATGTCCACTGGAGTGCCGCCTCGGCTCATCTCCACGACGACTGGGAGGCCGCTGGTGGGGACCCCAGTGTCCGGATGCCCCAGTTGGCCGGCCGCGGCGCCGACATCACCGATGTCTACCGCACCATTCCCTCCGGGCGACTCGTCGTGCTCGGATCGGCTGGCGCCGGCGCCAGTAATCTGGTACGACGACTGGGCATGGGCCTCATCGAAGGCGCCGAACACGCCCTCGCCCCCATCCCACTGCTGCTCCCCCTGATGACATGGACCAGCGGAACCCTTGAGGAATGGATCAACCACCAAGCCACTCGCGCTTTCGGCCGTGAGGCAGTGCAGCACCTCACCGAGCGCCGTCTGCTCCTCCCGCTCCTGGACGGCCTGCACCACCTCACACCCGAAGCCCGCGTGGCAGTCCTCGAGGCGGCCAACGCCTTCGCCCCGAGCCAGAAGATCGTCCTCACCAGCCGCCTGAGCGCGTACACCGAACTAGTCGAACGCACCAGCACGGTGCTCAACGGCTCTGCCGCCATCCACCTGCAACCGCTGGGCCCTGCCGAACTCGCGGAGTTCCTCCCCGCAGGTGCCTCCCACCAAGGCCGTTCCTGGCGGAACCTCATCGAGGCACTGCACCGAGGCGACCCCCGGACCGTACCCCTGCAGGAAGTCTGCGCGACGCCTTTCATGGCAGCCACGGCACGTCGCCGCTACCTCCACGCCCACGCTTCCCCCGACGTACTTCTTGACGCCGATCAATTCCCCGACGCCACCGCCCTGCGCACTCATCTGGCGGAGTATCACCTCGCCGTTTGCTACGGCGTGCAGCAGAGCATGGGCGGTTCCGCACCGATCAGCCTGATCTGCCTGCGCTCGGTACTCAGGAGGGCGTCCCGCCGCGCCGGTGACCCCACTCTTGTGGCACCCTCCACTCTCGCTCCGCCGTCACGATGGTTGGCAGCGATGACGGCCCTGGGCTTTTTCGTCTTCATGCTGCCCCTGAGCCTCGCCGCTGCCTCCATTCTCCTGTGCATGAGCCTCGCACTGTTCCTGTGCCCGCCTCGGCTGAGGGCACCGAGAACGGCCCGCCGCCGGCCCGCCCATGCTCAACGAAACGCAGCGTGCCCGTCCGATCCTCCGGCGAGGCCGACCATCTCCCCGGAACCGCAGTACCGGTCGGTACTGGTGCGAGCGATGACGCTCACGGTGATCCTCAGCTGGTTCACCGTGGCGGTGGCACCGCGTTCTTCCGAAATCCTCGGTGGGGCGACGGGCCTGATCGTGGTCGTGATCAACTTCCTGATGTGCTCGCTCTTCCTGATCGTCCAGTACGCCACGACGCGCCCGGTCGACGACATCCACTGCGACTCCGCTGCCACGATGTTCGCCGACGACGCGCGCTGGACATGGCGACTTGTCCTGCCCTGTTCCGGTGTAGCGGCGATCCTCGGTGGGGCCTTGACGTTGTCGCCTGCGCTCGGCATGGTCACCTTCATCGAAGGCGTGCTACTCGGCTTCGCACCCAGCGTCGGAATCCGGCACTACCTCCACCGCCCTGATCCCATCTCACCGCTGGCCTGGATGACGCAGAAGGAAGTGTACGAGCAGGAGATCACCGCGACCTGGGACCACGTGCACCGGGAAGATCAGGCAATCCGCGACCACTTCCAGGATCCCCTGGCAGGAGATCCGCGCGTACTGATAGGTCGGGCTGTGGATTACAGCCACCGCGGCGACCTGCAGGTCCTCATCGCTGCCGTATGCATCGGGATCCTTGTGCCCGTCGGCGGCGCTTTCCGCGTCAGCCATCCCGCCCTCGCTCATGCGCTGCCTATCGGAACGGGCATCTCCCAGACACCGGCACGTCGCCTGCTCGCACGCTGGCTCCTCCCTGCGCCGAAAGCAGCCGTCTGACCGCTACTTGCGTCGGCAGGTCGAGGAGACCGCCGAAGCGCTCGTGTGTGGCATCGGCCGGTTTGCGGATGGCCGGGACATGGACGGGATCAGCGGAGCGACTCACCGGATCACCATCACCTGAGCGCAGGTGTCTTGATGTCGGCTGTCGTCCTGCTGCTCGCGTGGTGGTGCGGTTCACGTAGTGGTTTCGCAGGTGGTGGTCGGTCGCCATCGGGGCGGCCGGGCCGGGGAGTTCGGTCGGTTGGTGCCGTGTTCCGCAGTGTGTGGCGTGGAGGGGTGTGGTGGCCGCCGGGTGCGGCGTGCGGGATGTCACGAATGGGTGACTGCTACACGTAAACGACACACTTTCTTCACGTGTGGCGCTACGGTCGTCGCTTCAACGACCTTGGGGGACCTATGAGCAACCCGTACACCATGCCGCCGCAGCCGCCTGTCAGAACGGCCCCGCGTTGGGCGCGGAAGCGGTACGTGGTGCCCGCGATCGGACTCGCCTTCTTCCTCGGTATCGGCGCGGGCGCCGGCGACCAAGGCAGCGGCAGCGATGCGAAGGCGGCGGCCGCCAAGGCGCAGCCGACCACCACGGTCACCGCGACGGCCACGGCCACGAAGACCGCCACGCCTGCGCCCGCACCGACGGTGACGGCGACGAAGACGGTCAAGGTCAAGGTGACCGTCACCGCGACCGCGGCCGGCGGGGGGTCGGGTGGCAGCGGAGGTTCCTCCGGCGGGTCGTCCGGGAGCGGGAGTTCAAGTTCCTCGGGTGGTTCCGGCGCCGCAAGCGGTGCCACCGCGCAGTGCAACGATGGCACCTACTCGTACGCCGCCCATCATCAGGGCGCGTGCTCGCACCACGGCGGTGTAGCCGTCTTCTACCGGTAGGCCGGCTTCTTGGGCCCCGCCCGGAGCGCCCGGCCGACCTCGTCCTCACTGCGCCGGGCGCCTCCGGGGCCTGGTGGGCGCGCACACCACCGAGGTGGGCTCGGGCGCGTGGGGGAGGAGGCGCGGGCCGACGGCGCCTCAGAAAGCGCTCCGTCTCACGTGCGTGGGTGCCCGGGTGTGGCGCGCAGTCGTGCCGAGAGGTCAGACGCGGAGCAGGTCGGCCGAGACGTTCCAGAGGCGCTTGGCAGTGGCGGGGTCGAGCGCCCATTCCTTGACGCCGTGCGGGTGCCGGGCGAGGTCGGCGTCGTTCGGCACGGTGTAGGCCTCTTGCGCATCGTCGAGATAGTGGCCTCCGGAATGAGCGAACTCGGGGGCGACGGCCGCGACGATGCTGGTGGCGGCCCCCTGTTCGACCGTCTTGTACGTGAAGACTCCGGCCGCCTCGGCCGCGTCGAGTGACGCCTTCTGTTCCGGTGTGAAGTTCCGCTGCAGCCCGGTCGCGATGCCGCCGGGGTTCACCGCATTGGCGACGATGCCGTCGGACGCCCACAGGCGGGTCGCCTCGACGGCGAAGAGGGAATTCGCCGTCTTCGACTGGGCGTAGGCGATCTGCGGGTCGTAGCTGCGGCGCTCGAAGTGGAGGTCGTCGAAGTCGATGCCGGACCGCATGTGGGCCGTCGAGCTGACCGAGACGATCCGTGCTCCGTCGCGGTCGGCTGCTCCCCGGGCCAGGGCGTGGTGAAGACCGGTGGCCAGCGCGAAGTGGCCGAGGTGGTTCGTCGCGAATTGCAACTCCCAGCCTTCATAGGTCCGTTCGAGGCCACCGGTGACCACGCCGGCGTTGTTGATCAGCAGGTGAAGCGGGCCGTCCCACGCGTCGACGAACCGTGTGACGGTGGCCCTGTCGGAGAGGTCGAGCCGGACGACGCGGGGCCGGAGCCCCCCGGTCGACTTCCCGATCGTTTCGGCGACGGCGTCACCCGCAGCCGTGTTGCGTACGGCGAGCGTCACGTCCGCCCCGGCGGCGGTCAGTGCGCGAGCCGTCTCGATCCCGAGTCCGGAGGAAGCCCCCGTCACGATGGCGCGAACACCGGTGAGGTCGATGTCCCGCAGCACCTCGTCCGCGGTGCTGGAGGAGGAGAAGGGCGTGCAGATGAGTGGGCGAGTGTCCATGGCGCGACTATACGCACTAGGCTCAATTTGTATAGTGCGGCTATCGCTCGTATGCTCGCCCCATGAGCAGTCCCGACGCCGGCCACTCGCCGTCGACCGTCGCTGATACCGACCGTCGAACCATGGTTCTGGAGTCCGCCATGGCCACGTTCGCGCGATTCGGCTACCGGAAGACCTCGATGGAGGAGGTGGCGCGGGCTGCACGCATCTCCCGGCCCGGGCTCTACTTCCTCTTTTCCTCGAAAGAGACACTGTTCCGCGCTGCGGTCACCCAGGCCCTGGATCGCGACATCACCGCGGTCGAACAGGTCCTGGCCGACAGCGGCCGCCCCTTCTCCGAGCGCCTCGTGGAAGCGTTCGACCAGTGGGCCGGCCGCTACATCGGTCCACTGGCACGCGACGTCGCGACGGTGATCGAGGACAATCCCGACCTCCTCGGAGAGATCGTCGAGACCGCTCCGCGACGTTTCGAGGAACTGATCACCGCCGCGATCGCCGTCGAGTCAGGACGAGAGGCGGCCATCCCTGTCGCACAGACGATGATCAGCGCATCGATCGGCCTCAAGTACCAGGCGGCATCACGGGACTTCTACCTCGAACGCCTGGCCGTCGCTATCGGTCTCCTGATGCGCTGAAACGCTTGCGGCTTCCTTTTGGAACCGCCCGCGGTATGGAATCGCCCGCGGTTTCGGAGGTCGACGGGCCGGACCGCCCGTCAGATCAACTCGGGCGAATCGGCTCGATCGTCCCGGAACGCGCAACGTGCAACGAGGACGTTCATTCGTGCGCAACCGGGGAGAGAGATTTCGTACGCCGACACGCCGGATCGTGACGGGCGTTAGAAGCCCCGCGTCTGTGCATGGAACAGCCCCGGCTGGACGGGGGAGGCCAGCCGGGGCCGCGGGGTGGTGGCTGGCGGAGGGCGGTCGCCTCTCGGCGGAAGGCTCCACGGGGCTTCAGCCGGACGATCGTCCCCATGGGGTTACGTCCAGGATGACCACCGTGTCCTTCGCGAATCGCCCCCGCAACGGGAGTGCGAGATTCGGGCCAAGGTCGTGAATGACTGGTCGGCGTCAGACTTCGACACCGCGAACAGCGGCGCCAGTTGGCGCAGGGTGAGGTTGGTTCGCCAATACGCGGCGACCAACAGCCCCCGGTCTTCCAGTGCGAGCTTCCTGGGGCGGCCCTGCCTGTGCGCAGCGGCGCCCTCACGGCGCAGGGCGTCAGCAACCGACCGAAGGCGCGCGGGCTCATCCCGGTGAACGGAGCTATCCAGGACGCTTCCGATGCCGTGATCACACCAGCCACGATCAAGATCATGACACTTCAAGATCATGTGTGTGAGGGAGCCGATCCGTGCCGGGCCCCTCGCACATTACGAGCCGCGACCGCAGGAAACCCGGAGCTTAGGCGACCGATGCTCGGAAGGGATCAGTGGGGATGATCTCTGCCTCGTCGAAGAGTTGTTCCAACGCCTCGTGCCCGTGACGCCTGCGGAACTCGATCTCGGCGGTCGTCACCGGCAGGGTCCACAGGATGCGAGCGTGTCCCCCAGGCAGCGGGCAGTGTTCAAGGTCGGGTCCGTGAAGATACGGCAGGCTGATCAGCAAGTGGTCGCAGGCCGAACCCGGCACCCACGGTTCGCCGATCGGTATGCTGTGCTCCAGATCGAGTTGATGCCCTCCGCAGTGGTAGTAGGCAACCATCGTCATCAACTCGATGAACCGCTGGTCGCGGACGTACGCGGTCATGACGAACTCAAGTCCGTGACCGTGTTTCTCCACCGAGGCCCAGCATCCAGCGGTCACAAAGGCCCAGCTGTCGCTGCGGGGGCCGGGCTCCACCACGAGAACTCGCAGTTCGGGCACTACCTCTCGCCGATCTGCCCCGAGGTCGTAGTTGACGACCGCCACGGTATGCCCTGTGAAGAACGCCCGGACGTGTGACTCGACGGCCTCCACGGCCAGCAGCCTTGCATCACTCACCACGCGATCATCCCAGACTGCGATCTATCACCTTTGACGCTCACACAGCGCCATGGAGCTGCGGCCCCAGCCGCCGCTAGCCGGCACCCCAAGATGGAGCCTCACCAGCGTCGCAGCCGTAACGCGACAGTCCTCAGGATGATATTGGGTCATTGAACCCAACCCGGCCAGCCGGGTTGTGAATGTCGATCCGCCGTGGGCGGCGGCGCGGCCTGATGGGCGCATCAGCCCTCGCTTCAACTCCCGGTGCGGTATGCCCCGCCGCCCACGGTCGGCGACGGCGTCCGCGGGTGGCGTAGCCGGGTCTCGGTTGTATGTAGTGTGCGGACATGTCAAGAAGTGAGCGGCTCGCGGAGCAACTGGACTGGTACTGGCACAAGAACCTGCGGCCGCGGCTGGACGGTCTTACCGATGAGGAGTACTTCTGGGAGCCGGTGCGCGGCTGCTGGAGCATCCGCCCACGTGGCACGTCGGCAGCACCGATGTCGGCGGGTTCGGGGGAGTGGACCATGGACTTCGCGTCCCCTGACCCGGTACCGGCGCCGGTGACCACCATTGCCTGGCGGCTGGCGCACATCATCGTCTCGTGCCTGGGCTATCGGGTCGGATGGTATTTCGGCGGCCAGGACGGCGACTTGGAACCATTCGCCTACGCGGGGACCGCTGACGAGGCGCTGAAGCAGCTCGATGAGATGTATGGGAGATGGAACGCCGGAGTCCGCGAGCTCTCGGACACTGACTTGGAGAATCCGCCCACGAGGGGTCCTGAGCGGCTTCCCATGGAGAACAGGGTCCTGCACGTCAACAGGGAGCTGATCCATCACGGCGCCGAGATTTCCTTGCTGCGCGACCTCTACCGCTGGCAGGACGGAGCCGCACCGCGCCGGATGTGATCTTCCGGTGATTGGTGATCGAGCTTCGAGAACGTACGTGGACTCCATGTCGCTCCGTCGCTGTGCGCTCCGGCGAAGCTGCGCCCTCTTGAAGTAGCTGTTCAGGGTGGTGGCGTGGCAGTCGTTCGGGGTGGTCATGCTGGTGGTGCGCGGAGCCTTCTCGGGTGTAGGTCGTCTCTCAGCGGGCTCCTTCGAGATGCGCCAGGCCAAACAGGGCGCGGAGCAGGCCGTTCGCGCGGGCGGCATCGGTGTGGAGCTCGGTGAGGATGCGCATGTTCTTCGGCCTTTCGCGAGCATGCGTCTCCTGCGGCGGGGAGACCTGTGCGCGACGGTGGACCGTGCGGCATCGCAGCCCTGGCCCGCCGCCTGCTGCGATACCCCGCCTTCCCGCGGACGGGCTGTGACACGGTGCGGCTCCTGGGGACGGCGGGGGTGCCGGGGGCGGTCCGGGGCCGCGGCCCGCCCCCGGCACGGGCGGTGTCAGTCCGCGAGCGGGTGGCCGGGGTCCAGGAGGGCGGCGATGCGTTCGGTGATGGTCTGTGCGGTGTTGCCTGCGGGGGCGTTCGGGCCCACCGTCGTGGACACCGCGATGGACAGCCGGTTGTGCGGCTCGTAGGCCATGACGGCGGCATAGCCGAAGAAGGACGGGTTCTGCACCACCCAGCCGTTCTTGACGACGATCCCGAGCCCGAAGTGGAACTGCTCGGTCTGGGGCAGGCAGACGGTGGCGGGACAGGTGTCGGTGGGGCGGCCGAGGCCGACCGTACCGGGGTTGAGCTGGGTGCGGAACGCGGCGGGCGAGAGCAGTTCTCCGGCACCGATGGCCTGTCCGGAGCGGGCCAGGTCGCAGATGTCGGTGGTGAGTACGGCGCCGGGGGCGATGGTCCACGAGGGGTTGAAGTACGTGGACTCCTCGTAGAGGCCGCGCTCGTCGTCGTAGGCGTGCAGGACGGGCTGCGGGATCAGGGCCGTGTCGTTGTTCCGGGTGTTGCGCAGCCGGAGCGGGCCCGTGATCCGCTGCTGCAGCAGCCGGTCGAGCGGGGTGTGCGTGATCTGCTCCAGGGCGCGGCCCAGGAGGACGAAGTTGGCGTGCGAGTAGCTCCAGTTGGTGCCGGGCTCGTACCACAGCGGGTGGCTCAGCGAGATCCCGACCAGTTCCTGCGGGGTCCAGTGCTGCCAGGGGTCGGCGTAGAGCTTCTTGATGAACGCCGGGTCGGTGACATAGTCGTGCAGACCCGAGGTGGAGTCGCCGAGCATCCGCAGGGTGATCCGGTCGCCGTGCGGCAGACCGGGCAGCCAGCGGGAGACGGGGTCGTCCAGGCCGACTTTGTGCTCCTGAGCCAACTGGAGCAGGACGGTGCCCATGTAGGCGATGGCGACGGAACCCGCGCGGAAGTGCATGGCGGGCGTCGCGGGCACATCGGTGAGGGACTCGCCGTCCGCCGCCGTGACCAGTTCGCGGCCGCCGACCGTGACTTTCACCAGGGCGGCCTTGAGGTCCAGTTCCTTCCGGGCCTGGCGGACCAGGTCGACCACCTGACGTGCTTGGCCGCGCGGGCGGGCGGTGGCGGTGCAGGGCCGTCCGGGGCGGTCGGCGGTCCCGGCGGTGGCCCCGGCGCTGCTCGCGGTCGCGGAGGCGGCGCCGGTCTGGATCGTGGATGCGAGGAGGGTGACGGCGCACAGCAGCGCCGCGGTCGTACGCGTCATGCGTGCACTATGGGACGCCCGCCGTCACCCTGCGGGGGACAACACTCCGGGTGCGCCGCAGGGGACCCCGTACGGCGGAGCGCGGAGCGCAGCTTCCGCAGGGCCTGTCCGCTCAGGCCGCGGGGATTTCGTCGTAGAGAGGGGTGACTAGCCCCGGGCAGTGATTGAACCGCCGCCGGCGAAGCATGAGCGGCGGTTCCGGCACCCGGGGCGCAAGCGGATCGATGACCGTAAGACGCTGCGAGGTGCTCTCTTCGTCCTCTGCGCCGGGACCAAGGGGAGTACCTGCCATAGGAGTTGGGGTTCGGCTCGGGTCCTATCCGCTGGCGGCGGCCGGTAGTGGGGCAGGAGGCCGGCGTGGGGGAGGAACTCCAGTGGGTGCTGCTGGACGGCTGCGGGCGGCGGACCTTCTGGACTCCTCCCCTGTGACCGTGGACGCCTCGCACATGCAGGCCAGGCGGGGGGCGGGGCGGCCCAGAGGGCCGCTGCCGGTGTGGGGCAAGTGGGCCGCCCCCGGCGCAAGCCCCGGGCGCTCTACGTCGACTGCGGCGACGGCCACGACATCTGCCGACGTCGGCTCCGCGAGCGCGGCATGGCGGCCTCGGCGCCGTGCCGCGCGGAGTCCAGGGAGTCGCGCACCGGCTGCCCGGCCAGACCGATCCACGCCGCCATAATCCCCAGCACCGCACAGGCGATGGCTGCCAACAGCGGCCACGGCACGGCCAGTTGCCCGACCATGATGGAGGACGGCAGCTTGTCGGCCAGTACGGAGAGGACGCTACGGCGATTCGGCCGCCATGGGCCAGGAGCACGGTCTGCCGCCACAGCCACTCGGCGACGGCCCGCAGCAACGTCAGGCACGGATACCCGAAGGCCGGCAGCACCCCCGCGACGAAGGCCGCCGTCTTCAGGAAGGGGTCGAGGGCGTGTTCGCCGACCCGTCCGGGATCGGAACACCTACGCGCCCACGACCTGGCCGCCCGGCTGACCGGGGTCAGCAGGCCCTGCGTGCCCGGCCCGCCGACCGCACGCTGAGCCTCACCGTTCCTGAACCGGACGCCCCGCTACCGATGACCGGATGGGGCTGGCCCGCGACCGTCCTCGATCTTCAGCCCCGGCGCGCGTGGGCGGTGCTCGGCCGGCTGGACCGTACGGACGACCGGCCTGGACCGACTCACGGAGGGGCTGCTCCCGGGACCGCCGAGAGAGTGGCCGCCCACTCTCTCCGCCGTCCCGAGGTGCCCGCCCTGCAGACGCGCTGACGGGCCGTCGGCGGCGGGATGCCGAGGTCACCAGCGGTCGTCGGGCTTCTCCGGATCGGTGTGGCGGCGGGTCGACCGGATCTGCATGAGGACGTACATCTTCTTCCCCGAGGACGGCGGTTCGTGCGTGGATTTGAGGACGGCGGCGCCGGGCCCGCACGGCGGTGGCTCCCCCCGGTGCCGTGCGGGCCGGCGCCCTACTCGACGACAGCAGTTCCGCGTCGGCCGGGACACCCTGTTGCCCCGTCTGCGGGGGAGCCCGGACAGTGGGCGGACAAGCCCGGACAGCCCAGCCGTCCATGGACCGACACACCGGGGGAGCACACGTGCCAAAGGAGCAGGAGGGGCACGAGCGGCACGACAGATCCGATCCCGCGGGCATCGCCTCGGTGACGGACTTCGCGCACGCGCTGACGGTGCTGCGGCAGCGGGCGGGCCTGACCGTCCGCGACGTGGCCCGCGCGGTGCGGCTCGCGCCGAGCACGGTGGGCGACTACTTCTCCGGCCGTCACCTGCCGCCGGTCAGGGCACCGGAACTCCTCACCGGCATCCTGCTGATCTGCGGGGTCGAGGACTCGGGAAGGCTGGAGGCGTGGCACGAGGCGCTCGTCCGGGTCCGGATGACCCCCGGCCGCCCGCCCGCCGGGGCCGTACCGCCGTACCGGGGTCTGCAGGCCTTCGACGAGGAGCACGCCGAGTGGTTCTTCGGGCGGGAGAACCTGACCGCGGCCCTGACCGCCCGCGCGTCCGAACTCTCCGCGGCGGGCGGCGGACTGCTCGCGGTCGTCGGCCCCTCCGGATCCGGCAAGTCGTCCCTGCTGCGCGCCGGACTGATCCCCGCGCTCCGCGGATCCTCGACGGCGGAGCGACGGTCCGTCGTCCTGATGACGCCGGGGGAGCGGCCCGCCGACGACCTGACGCAGCGTCTCTCGGCGGTAGGCCCCAACCCTCTCGTGGTGGTCGACCAGTTCGAGGAACTGTTCACCGCCTGTGCCGACGAGACCGCCCGCGCCGACTTCGTCGACCTGCTCACGAGCCTCCCCATTGTCGTGGTCATCGGGCTGCGGGCCGACTTCTACCCCCAGGCGCTGCGCCACCCGCCCCTGGCCGAGGCCCTCCAGGACCATCAGGTCGTCATGCGTCCCCTGTCGGGCGAGGAGATGCGCGAGGCCATCACCGGACCGGCCGGAAAGGCCCGCCTGGAGGTCGAGAGCGGCCTGGTGGAGCTGCTGCTGCGGGACCTCGCGCCCCGCTCGCCCGCGACCGCCGGCGACGACGGCGCCGCCGGACACGAACCCGGCGCCCTTCCCCTGCTGTCGCACGCCCTGCACGCCACCTGGCAGCGGGCGGACCGGGGGCGTCTCACCGTCGCCGCCTACCGCGCCAGCGGCGGTATCCAGGACGCCGTGGCGCACACGGCCGAGGCGGTCTACGCCGAACTCCCCGACGTCCAGCGGGAGATCGCCCGTCAGATGTTCCTGCGTCTGGTACACGTCACGGACGACGCCCTGCCGACCCGGCGCCGTGTCCCCCGGACCGAACTGGTCGACACCGCGGACACCGCCCGCTCCGCGGAACCCACCGCGGTCCTCGCCGCCTACGTCGAACAGCGCCTCATCACCGCCGACCGGGACACGGTCGAGATCTCCCACGAGTCCCTGCTGACGGCCTGGCCCCGCCTGCGGGCCTGGATCGACACGGGCCGCGGCGGGCTGCGGGTGCACCGGAGGCTGACCGAGGCGGCCCGCGGCTGGGAGGAGTCCGCCCGGGACCCCGGACTCCTGCTGCGCGGCACCGCGCTCGCCCTGACCCGGGAATGGGCCGACGACCCGGCCGCCCCGGGAACCCTCAACACGTCGGAACGCGCCTACCTCGACGCGTCGATCCGCCACGAGGAGCGAGAACGGCGCACAGCGAGACGCCGCACCCGCCTGCTGGTCCAGTCCCTGTGCGCAGCGCTGGCCCTCCTCCTCATCGCCTGCGGCCTGTCCCTGTACGCGCGGCACCAACGGGACAGCGCCGAAGTCGCGCGCCGACAGGCCGTCTCCCGCGCCCTGGCCGCCGAGGCCGACCGCGTCGGCAGCCACGACCTGTCCGTCAGCGCCCAGTTGGCCCTCGCCGCCTACCGCACCGAAGCGACTCAGGAAGCCCGTGCCGCGCTGATGGATTCCTCCGCGGCCCCCACCGCCGCCCGGCTCACCGGGTTCACCGGCCTGGTGCAGTCGGTCTCGGTCGACCGCGACCACACCCTGCTCGCCGCGGGCTCCTCCGACGGCACGGTCCGGCTGTGGAACATCGCCGACCGGACCCGCCCCCGGCACCTGGCGACCCTGCCGGTCTCGTCCGATCTCGCGGTGTTCGCGGTGGCACTGAGCCCGGACGGCGCCACCCTGGTGGCCGGCGGCGGCATGGGCCTGCTGCGCCGCTGGGACATCGCCGACCCCCGGCAGCCCCGGCCGCTGTCCGCGCTGCCCGGCGCCCCCGACGCCACCGTCTACTCGCTCGCCTTCGCCCCCGACGGCCGCGCCCTGGCCGCCGCCGGTGCCGACCGTACCGTCCGCCTGTGGCGGGACGCCGGCGCGACCCCCACGGACGAGCCGACGGTCCTGCGCGGCAGCACCGACTTCCTCCAGTCGGTCGCCTTCAGCCCCGACGGCACCCTCGTCGCAGCCGCCGGACTCGACGGCCACGCCCGGCTGTGGCGCGCCCGCCCGGGCGGCCCCGCCCGCCCGCTGGCCACCCTCGACGCCTTCCACGAGGCGGCACTCACCGTCGCCTTCAGCCCGGACGGCAAGCGGCTCGCGGTCGGCAGTCAGGACCGGACCACCCGCTGGTGGGACATCTCCCGCCCGACCGCCCCCGGCCACCCCCACACCGCGGGCGACAAGGCCACCAGCTGGATCAACGCCGTCGCCTTCAGCCCCGGCGGCGACACCCTCGCCATCGGAGGCAGCGACGACGCGGTACGGCTCTGGGACCTCGACGCCGACTACGTCTCCGGTACGCTCCCGCACCCGGGCGCCGTCACCTCCATGACCTGGATCGACCGGGGCACCCTGGTGACCGGCTGCGCGGACGGCACCGTACGCCTGTGGACCCTGCCCTCCCCGGTCCTGTCCAGCGCGCAAGGGGTCAACGCCCTCGCCTACAGCCCCGACAGCCGCCTGCTCGCCGTCGGCACCCTCGAACTCCAGCTGTGGAACCTCGCCCGCCACGAACGCGTCGGCACCTCCTGGAAACCCGCCGGCGACACCTTCGTGCAGTCGGTGGCCTTCGCACCCCGCGGACGACTCCTCGCCGTCGGCTACGGCACCGGCCTCGTCCAGCTGTTCTCCTACGGCTCCGACGGCACCCTGCGCACCCGTGGATCCCCCTTCCAGGTGTCGGCCAAGGGCTCGGTGGAATCCCTGTCCTTCAGCCCGGACGGCGCTCTCCTGGCCTCCGGAGGCGACGACGCCACCGTACGACTGTGGAACGTGCGCCGCCCCGACACGGCAACTGCCCTGCGCACGCTCGACGGTGCGACGGACGAGGTCCTGTCCGTGGCGTTCAGCCCCGACGGACGGCACCTGGCCGCCGGAAGCATCGACCGGGCGGTACGGATCTGGCCGGTCCGGGGCGACAGCACCCGCCCCCTGGCCACACTGCGCGGTGCCACCGGGTACGTGTGGTCCGTCGCCTTCAGCCCCGACGGCGGCCTGCTGGCCGCGGGCAGCGCCGACCGGACGGTACGCCTGTGGTCCACACGCGACCTGCGGCACCCCGAGCGGGTGGGCCCCGACCTCACCGGGTTCACCAGCTACGTCTACTCGGTCGCCTTCAGTCCCGACGGCCGGACCCTCGCCGCGGGCAGCACCGACTCCACGGTCTGGCTCTTCGACGTCGCCCGCGTGGGCCACCCGGACCTACAAGCCGTCCTCACGGCGGCCACCGACCATGTGTACGCGGTCGCCTTCAGCCCGGACGGCCGGACCCTCGCCGCCGGGGGAGAGGACCACACCGTACGACTGTGGACCACCGACCCGGACGCCATCGCCCGACGCCTGTGCGAAGCCCGGGGCGACCCTCTGAGCCCATCCGAATGGCAACGCTTCCTGCCGACCTCACCACGGGTGTCCTTGTGCGCGTGATCTCACCGGTGCGTCCGGTTCCCCCGTCAACCGCGGTACGCGAGCGCCGTCGGCGGGCTTCGGCAGCCACCCCACGCACGTCCCGACGCCTTCGCACAGGAAGCGGGCCGCGACCTGGATCGCCTCGGGGCAGGTAGTGCGTACGGCCTCCGATGGTGGAGTCGGGTATGGGGACCGGCTGAAGGCCTCTGGGCTTTGGGGCCTCCAAGAGGAATTCGGACCCCCGCGGGCGACCTGTGGTAGGCAGTGCTGGTGATCAGCCGACTGCCTCTCGACCTGCAACTCGATTCCCTGCGTGCGGCGCTGTCCCGCAACGACGTATTGACGGAGGTGCTGACGCGGACCGCGACGCTGGACCTTCCCGGGTGGTACGTAACGGCAGGATGCCTGTTCCAGACCGTGTGGAACGTGGTCACGGACAAGCCGCCGACCAGTGGCATCAAGGATTACGACGTTTTCTACTTCGACGGCAGCGATCTGTCCTGGGAAGCTGAGGATACGGTGATCAAGGCCGGGCAGGAGGTCTTCGCGGACCTGTCGGCAGACGTTGAGATCCGTAACGAGGCACGGGTTCACCTCTGGTACGAGGACAAGTTCGGCGTCGCGTGTCCGCCGTATGAGTCGAGCGAGGCGGCGATCGACAGTTTCGCCTCGACGACCTGCTGCCTGGGTGTACGGGTGGAGACCGACGGCCGGTGGCGCGTGTACGCGCCGCATGGGCTGTCGGACGTGTTCAATCTCGTCGTCCGGCCGAACCCGGTACTCGCCCCTCGCTCGGTCTACGAGACCAAGGCAGCGCGATGGCAAGAGCAGTGGCCCGAGTTGACGGTGCTGGAATGGCCGTCCACGGACATCTCGAGGACCTGTTCCGGCGGTTGATGTCGGCTGCGTAGGCAGCCGCTCAGCGCGACCTCTTCGACCGCATGATCGGACAGCTCTGCCGCTGCCTCCGGCAGGGTCGCTGCTTCGACGAGGCCACGGCCCTTCCGGCGCCACCCTCAGCCGTCGCGGAGGTGGCCCGAATGCGGGAACCTCATAGGAGTCCGGCGGCCTGCCGAAGCGTCGCCCGACCGGCAGGGCTGATCAGCACCTCCGGCAGCCTCGCCACCACACTCGCATGTTCCGCGAAGACCGCCCTGCATCGCTCACGTTCGGGATGATCGCTGTCGCTGCCGAACCACCGCACCATTGCCTCATTGCGCGCATCGATCGGCTCGGAGAACTGGGCGGCTGTGACCAAGAGGTCCAGTGGCTCGGAACGTTCGGGGATCTGCGGGTCGTTGACCAGACGAAGCAGGAACGGCAGAGCTTCCGGCATGGCCGGGTTCATGTCGGAGATGCTGAACATGGTGTTGGTGAGCACACGCCGGGCCTCGGCAGCGGCAGACTCATCGAGAGGGCCGGCATCAGCTACCTCCGGGTAATCGTGGAGAAACCGAGCGATCGCTGCTTCCTTAGCGGCCAAATCCATCTTGCACATCTTGCACACCTGTCTGTCCCCTTGTCCCGCCGCCAAGCTCCTTACCCATCGCACTCTTGCGCGAGAAGAGATCCGCACGCACGCTTCAGACGGCGAGTTGACGCGCGCCTTGCACACCTTTCTGCGCTGGCAACTGGAGAAAAGCCGCGTGACCATACGAACAGCACCGGCGACACTGACGCCATGACCGTTGATCGTGGGGCACTTCAGTCCAGCTGGAACCGGACCCGTGGCCATCTCGAAGCCGCCCGAGTCCATCTGACGGGCCTGCGGAATTCTGACCTCTCGGCGACGCTTGAGTTCCTGGAACACAACGAGTTGGGGCTCGCCTTCGAGAGTCTCGTCGATCTCGGTGGCGACCTCGACCTGCCGCTCGCCTTCTGGCAGCACCTGGATCGAGCAGCGCGTGAGATGCGGCTCTACAGCGATGCGCTGCACACACCCCACCTCACGGCTGCCGACCTCTGCCGCCGCCATCTCGCAGCTGCGTGGGCGAAGACCCACGTGACCGCACCCGATCAAAGCAACTGACCGTTCAAGATTCGATCGGCAGGATCTGGACCAGGCCGACCCAGGTCTCTTCGTCCACCTTGGTATGGGTGGCTCGGACCCTCCAGCGACCGGAGCGCAGCGAAACCGATGCCTGGGAGGGCATCCCGCCGCCGGGATACTCGGTGCCCAGCGTGGAGCCTGATTCGGCAGAGTCCATGAGTGTGGCTGGACCGTCCGATGACCACGTGCCGCACTCCTCCCACTCGGTGGCGGGGTCTGCAAGAACAGCCCTGGCCGCCGCCTTCAGCTCGGCCTCGGAGTCAGCCGCAAGCCGGCGCAGGAAGACCCGATGCTCGGGTAGAAAACAGCTGGTGGCCGGTTCGTCGGCCAGCACCAGTGCCTGCGCACCGTTCTCACCAACGGTGATCACACCGGCCAGATCGTCCACCGCGCAGGCCCGGTCGTAGTCGTCTGGAGCGGTGGCGTCTCCCGCCATGACCCCGGCCTCCGTACACCCATGCCATGCGGCCAACGCGGAGACAGGGACGACGATCAAAGGGCCGCCCATCGACTCCACCCAGACTGGGGGGGTGTGGGATGTGTGGGCTTCGGTAGACGAAGAAACGCTCATGACGTCAGTGTGCCCGCGCCCACTGACAAACCTCATGGTGGCCGACTGGCACCAGGACAGGAACGCCGGCGACGGATCAGGGACGTATGGAGCCCTCGTCGTGGTCGGCTGCTGGTTCCTGGCCGGTAGCGGTCCAGGAGGCGAGCAGGCACAGGGCGTCGTGCTCGGGCGTTCCGGGCTCGGCGCTGTAGGCGGTGAGCGTCAGGCCGGGGCTGGCGGGCAGTGCCATGGCGTCGAAGTCAAGGGTGATCTCGCCGATGGCGGGGTGGCGGAAGGATTTGCGGCCGGTGTGGTGCAGGCGCACGTTGTGCTGTGCCCACGCGGCCCGGAACTCCTCGCTGCGGGTGACGAGTTCGCCGATCAGTCCAGTCAGTGCGGTGTCGCCGGGGGCCCGTCCCGCTTCGGTGCGCAGCAGGGAGACGGTGGTGTTGACGGACAGGGTCCAATCGGGGAAGAAGTCGCGGCTGGTGGGGTCGAGGAACTGGAAGCGGGCGATGTTCACCGGGCGTCCCGGACTCGTGAACAGTGGCGCGTAGAGGGCGCGGCCGAGCGGGTTGACGGCGAGGATGTCCAGGCGGCCGTTGCGGATGAAGGCCGGTGAGCCGCTCATGGAGTCCAGGACACGCCGGAGGCTGGCGGGCACGGCGTCCTTGGCCCTGCGGGCGGCGCGGCGCGACGGGCGTCGGCGCTGGGCGGCGGCCAGGTCGTGGAGGTGGGCGCGTTCGGCCTCGTCCAGCTGCAGTGCGCGGCAGACAGCGTCGAGGACCTCCTCGGAGGCACCGGCGAGCTGGCCGCGTTCCAGGCGGGCGTAGTAGTCGATGCTGACACCGGCCAGCATCGCGACCTCTTCACGGCGCAGTCCCGGCACTCTGCGGTTCCCCCTGCCGAAGGCGGGCAGGCCGGCCTGCTGCGGGGTGATCTTCGCGCGGCGGGTGGCGAGGAACTCGCGGATGTCGTGGGCGGTGTCCATACCACCCAGGCTATGCACGGCGGGGGAGTGCTGGGGTGCCCTGTCAGTACCTGTAACGGCAGTCCCTTCCGTGCGCCTGTGAGCTGCGGTTTCCTCGATGGTGGCAGCGGATGCGGTCCGCTCCGCAGGTGGTGGGAACCCGCCGGCGGATGCCGCCGGGCCCGGTGTGGCCGACAGTGGGCAGTGCCGCATCCACGCGTACGAATCGTCACAGGGAGTCACCGCATGGCCAAGCATTCCGCGCCACAAGAGCTGGCCGGCATCGCACCGAAGTTGGTCGACATCACCGACAACGTGCTGTTCGCGGACGTCTGGGAGCGTCCGGGACTGTCGCCGCGGGAGCGCAGCCTGGTCACGGTCAGCGTGCTCGCCGCGCTGTACCGCAGCGAGCAGCTGCCCTACCACCTGGGCGTGGCTCTGGACAACGGGCTGAGCGTGGAGGAGCTGTCCGAGGCCATCACGCATCTCGCCTTCTACGCCGGCTGGCCCAACGCCATGACCGCGATCACTCTGCTCAAGAAGATCGCCGACGAGCGCTCCTCCTGATCGACGGAGCGAGCAGCGCAACGACGCCTCCGCACGGTCCGCGGGGCGTGTTCGACCAAAGGAACGAACGAGATGCCGGTCAACGGATTTGATCAGATCTTCCCCCTCGGGGAGAAGAACGACGCCTTCGCGCGGTACTTCATCGGCCAGAGCTACCTGGCTCCGCTCGCCTCGGGGAGCGTTCCCGTCAGCAATGTCTCCTTCGAGCCGGGTTGCCGCAACAACTGGCACATCCACCACGGCACGGGCGGCGGCGGTGACCAGATTCTGCTGTGCACGGCGGGCAGCGGCTGGTATCAGGCGGAGGGCGAGGATCCCGTCAGCATGGATCCGGGAACAGTGGTCCGCGTCCCGGCGGGCACGAAACACTGGCACGGAGCGAAGGCCGACTCGTGGTTCTCCCACGTCGCCCTCATCACTCCGGGCCAGGACGTCAGCAACGAATGGCTCGAGCCCGTCACCGACGAGGTGTACGGCGCGCTGCCGAAGAACGGAGCGAACGCATGACCATCCTGGACGAGACCTACACCCTGTCCAACGGCGTCGAGATTCCCAGGCTGGGGCTCGGCACCTGGTTCATCGACGAGGACAAGGCGGCCGACGCGGTCCGGGCAGCCGTTCAGATCGGCTACCGGAACATCGACACCGCGCAGGCGTACGGCAACGAGCGCGGCGTCGGCGAGGGGGTGCGCACATCGGGGGTGCCCCGTGACGAGCTGTTCGTCTCGACCAAGCTCGCTGCGGAGATCAAGGACTACGACCGGGCGCTGGCCGCGATTGACGGCTCTCTCGAGAAGCTGGGCCTGGACCACGTCGACCTGATGCTGATCCACAGCCCGCAGCCGTGGGACGACTTCCGCGGCGGCGACTACGCCGAGGGCAACCGCGAGGCATGGCGTGCCCTGGAGGACGCCCACCGGGCCGGCAAGATCCGGTCCATCGGCGTCTCCAACTTCCAGCAGCACGACCTGGAGAACATCCTGCAGGGCGCGACGGTCGTCCCGCATGTGAACCAGCTGCTCGTGCACGCGGGCAACACCCCCTCCGAGCTGCTGGCCTATTGCGAGAGCAAGCAGATCCTCGTCGAGGCGTACTCGCCGATCGCCCACGGCGCGATCCTCAAGAACGCCGAGGTCCAGGCGATGGCGGAGAAGTACGGCGTGTCCGTCCCGCAGCTGTGCATCCGCTACACCCTGCAGCTGGACACCGTGTCGCTGCCCAAGACGGCGAACCCCGACCACATGCGGTCCAACGCCGCGGTCGACTTCGAGATCTCCGACGAGGACATGGGCGCCCTGCGGGGCCTGCGAGACGTGGACTACGGGGAGCACAGCGCCTTCCCCGTCTACAGCGGCAAGTGACGCCGGACGAGCGCCACCTCGCGCCGGCCCTGACGCACCGAGTCGGACGCATCAGCGCCGACGGCCTCGACGCCGAGGTGGTTCACCGACGCGTCGGCCGGGACCGTGCACCGCGCGGTGCACGACGTCCTCCGGTGAGCACAGGGCGGGGGTGAGGCACGCCCCTGAGCCGAGGAAAGGGCACCGTTCAGTCGACGTCGACGGCGATCTCGGGCGGCATGCGCAGGGTGTTGTGGACCGCGCAGCGGCCGACCACCGCGTGCAGGCCCTCGCGCAGAACCGGGCTGAGTTGGACGGGGAGCAGAATCCGCACGTGGACGTTCTTGATATGGGGCGCTGGGTCGTCCACCGCCGAGAACTCCGTCTTGACGCGCAGATGGTCGTACGGCAGGTGGAGGAGCTGGAGGAATCGGACCGCGTCGGAGGCGACGCAGGCGGAGAGAGAAGCGACGAACAGCTCCACGGGGGTGGGACCGTCGTCGTCACCGCCGGCCTCGACGGGCTGGTCGACGGTGATTTCGTGGTCGCGGACGAAGAGAGCGAGCGCCCGGTCGGCGACGTGCGTGACCTCGATCCGTCCGGGCGGCCCCGCGACGGTACGGGCAGGGTGCGGGAAATGGGTGTCGCGGGCCGGTGAGGCCACGTTCATGTCGCACCTCCTTCACTTCGATGTGCGCACATGGTCTTCTGGCCCGAACGGGTCAGGACCGATGCCCGAGGCAGCATCCCCGGGTGAGCCCGGCTACCTCTTCCGTCCGGCGAAGGCGCTGACGATGCCGGCGAAAGCGAAGATGGCGGCTATGACGACGGCGGCGGTCGGCCGGTTCATGGTGTCCTCCCTGCTGTTCTCACGCCCACTTGACACCGGCCGGGCCCGGGCTGCCAGGTACCGAACGGCCCGGAAGACCGTCCGGATGGACCCAAGGGAGTCCAAGGGAGTCCAAGGGAGTCCAAGGGAGTCCAAGGGACTGTCTCTCCGGCCGCGTTGGTCGGCGAAATGCCCGCCCAGCGGCCCGTCACACGGGCGATGCGGTGGTGACGTGCGGGACCGGGCGGTCGGCGAGCAAGCCGGTGTCGCGCCGGACGTGGCCGTCGGCCGGGTCCGGCCAGGCGGCCTGTCGCGGGCGCTGCGCGGGAAGAAGGCGTCGTACGAGGCGCATGGGGGCCGGGGGACTGCGGGACTCTGGGGCTTCGCCTGCGGCCCGTGCTCGGTGAGCTGTACGGCGACGTGTTCCGCGATCGCCTGAGTGGATCGACGCACGCTGATGTGTCCCGGCCGCCCCGAATACCCGGTGTCGTGCGGATCTCCGCCGTGGTCACGCCGAGCGGTGCAGCGGCGCTTCGGTCGCGGGGCGGGCCAGGTGAGCGGTGAACCAGTCTTCGGCCAGCTCGGCGACCGTGGCCAGGGCGCCGGGTTCGGTGAACAGGTGGGTGGCGCCAGGAACGACGCGGAGCCGGTGTTCGCAGCGCATCCGGTCGGCGGCGAGCCGGTTGAGTTCGAGCACGGTGGTGTCCCGGCTGCCCACGATGAGTAGCGTGGGCGCGCGTACCCGGGTCAGTGCGGTGGGGGTGACCAGATCAGGGCGTCCGCCCCGGGAGACGATCGCGCGGATGTCCGGGTCGGGAGCGGACGCGGCCTCCAGGGCGGCCGCCGCGCCGGTGCCGCGCCCGAAGTGGACGACGGGCAGGCCGGATTCGTGCCGAAGCCAGTCGGTGGCCGCGCGCAGGCGCCGGGCGAGCAGGAGGACGTCGAAGACCTTGGCCTGGTCGTGTTCCTCGTCCTCGGTGAGCAGGTCGAGCAGCAGTGTGCCCAGCCCCGCCCGGTTCAGGGCGTCGGCGAGGTACCGGTTGTGCGGGCCGTGCCGGCCGCTGCCGCTGCCGTGTGCGAACGCCACCACCGCCGGTGCCTCGGCGGGGAGCGTGAGGCGCGCGGCCAACCGCGTCCCGGCGGCCGGCAGTTGCACCTGCCTGCGCCACCACCGCGGACTCGGGGCGGCGGCCACGAGCGGGACGGCGGGCACGGGACGAGCGGCGCGGACGAGCAGGTCTGCCACCTCGGCGTCGGACGTCTGACCGAAGTGGTGATACCAGGCCCCGACCGAGTCCATGTGAAGAAGGGTCTGCAGACAGACGACGTCATCTGCCACATCGTGCAGCTCCGCCACGACGGCCGCCGGTCCGACGGGCACGGCGAGGACGACCTCGGCCGCCCCCCGGGCGCGTGCGACCCGGCAGGCAGCCTCCGCCGTGACGCCGGTGGTCAGCCCGTCGTCCACGATCACCACCGTACGCCCGGCCAGCGGCAGGGCCTGCCGACCGGCGCGGTAGCGGCGTACCCACCAGTCGAGTTCGACCCGCACCCGCTGTTCCACGGCCGCCCGCTCGGCGAGGCTCAGACCGGTTTCCTCGACGACGGCCTCGTCCAGGACCCGCACCCCCCTCTCGCCGACGGCGCCGAAGATCCACTCCGGCTGCCACGGCACACGCAGCTTGCGCACCACGAGCACGTCCAGTGGCGCGCCCAGCTCCTGGGCCACTTCGTAGGCCACCGGCACCCCGCTCCTGGCGAGTCCCAGCACCACCACGTTGTGGCCGCGCAGGAACTCAAGATGCCAGGCCAGCTGCCGCCCGGCCTGCCTGCGGTCGTCGAAGAGCATCCTCGCCACCCCCAGTCCTGACAGAAGTCCGGCGGCACTCAACCGTCGTATTACGGGGGCGATTTGTTCCTCAACTCTCATTGCATCGCGCTTCGCCGGACGCCGGTAGGGACATCCGGCCCGGATCCTGGATCGTCAGGCCCTGCCGTCTACCCGGTCCTGCCGACGAGGAAGTCCACGGTGTCGGCCAGGGTGGTGAGTTGGGGATAGTCGTCCTCGTCGATCCGCATCCCGGTGCGTTCCGACAGGATCTCCACCAGGCTCAGGAAGTCGAGCGAGTCGAGTTCCAGCACGTCGCGGAACTTGTCGTGCGGTTCGACGTGGGTGAAGTCGGCGTCCGGGATGATCTGGATGATGGACTCCTTGACGATGGTGAGCGCCTGGGCGCTGGTCAGGGACTTCATCTGGCTCACAACTCCTCCGGGTTCTGCAGCAGGCGGCCGATCGCCGTGAGGTAGCGCGCGCCGATCGCGCCGTCGGAGGCGCGGTGGTCGGCGGACAGGGTGACGGTCACCACCGGGCGTACGCCCAGCAGACCGCCCGTCGCCCAGGGCCGTTCCACGACGGCCCCGAAGCCGACCAACGCCACCTGGGGCGGATGGATGACGCCGTACACCGTCTCCACGCCCTGGTCGCCGAGGTTGGTGACGGTGAGGGTGGCACCGGACAGTTCGCTGCCGCGCAGCCGTCCCCTGCGGGCCCGCTGGACGAGGTCCTTGAGGGCGGCCATGAGGTCCTCGGGTCGCAGCGTGTCCGCGTCGTGGATCACGGGTGCGAGCAGTCCTCCGCCGCGGAGCGACACAGCGATCCCGAGGTGCACACCGCTGCCGGGTACGAATGCGCCGTCCTGCCAGAAGCCGTTGAGCTGCGGTACCTGACGCGCCGCGATGGCCGCGGCCTTCAGCAGCAGGGAGGCGGGGACGAGGCGGTCGGAGGGCGGGAATCCGCGGTTACGGCGTCGCAACCATTCGACGGCCACGGTCAGGTCGACGGTCGTGGACAGGTAGTAGTGCGGGATCTCCTTCTTCGAGCGGCTCATCAGCTCGCCGATGGCGCGACGCATGGCGGTCGTGCGCTGGTCCTCGCGGCTTGCGGCCGACGGGTGTTCGGCCACCCGCTCCTCGCGCCGCCGTCGTCCGGTGCGCTGTGGCTCGCGGATCTCGTGGAGCTCGGGGCCGCCGCGGGCGCGGACGGCCGCGTGCACGTCCGCCGCGCGGACGGCTCCGCCGTCTCCGGTGCCGCGCAACGCGGCCAGATCCACACCGAGTTGGCCGGCCAGCCTGCGCGCGTACGGAGTGACCCGAACCCTGGGCGCGGAGATCGGCATGGCACGCTCGATGTCGGCGCGGGTGATCCGCCCGCCGCGCCCACTGCCGTGCACGGACGCCAGATCGACGCCCCGTTCGACCGCGAGGTGTCGTACGAGCGGCCCGACCTCGACCACCGTCTCCTCCGCGGCGAACGATCGGGGAGTGGACGGTGTCACGGGAGCCGCCGCCGTGAGCGCGGGCTCCTTGGCGGGCTTCCCCGCACCGACCGCTGCGGGAGCGGACTCGGGGCCGGGTTCGACGGCCAGGTGGGGCGCCGGTTCCGCCGCGGCCTCCACAGGTGCGCTCTCCCGCGTGGCTTCCGCCGGCGCTTCTTCCCGCTCACCGTGGGCGGGAACGGCCTCCCGTACGGCCTCTGCCGGAGACGTCTCCCGTACAGCGGCCGTCGCGGTGCCCTCGATCACCGCCAGCGGCGTCCCCACCGGCACCCGCGTTCCGGGTTCGACCAGCAGCCGGCTCATGGTCCCCGACTCGAAGCACTCGACCTCGATGGCCGCCTTGTCGGTCTCCACGACCGCCACGACGTCCCCCTTGTTCACCCGGTCGCCGGGGCCGACGAGCCATTCCTGCAGGAGCCCTTCGTCCATGTCGGCGCCGAGCGAGGGCATGGTGAACTCGGCCATCTCAGCCCGCCTTTCCGGCGCCCGACTTCTGCTCCTCGTCGACGGTGTACGGCGCGGGGCCGACCGCGCGGCGTACGGCCGTGACGATCCCGGCGACCTGCGGCAAGGCCGCCTCCTCCAGCCGCCGTGCGTACGGCATGGGGACCTCCGCGCTGCACACCCGCTCGACGGGGGCGTCGAGGTCGTAGAAGTTGTCCTCGGTGATGCGCGCGGAGATCTCCGCCGCCAGGCTGCCGGTGCGCCACCCCTCGTCGATGATGACGGCGCGGTGCGTGCGGGCGACCGACTCGGCGATGGTCGCGTCGTCCAGGGGACGCAGGGTGCGCAGGTCCACGACCTCGGCGCTGATGCCGCCGCTGGCCAGATCGTCCGCGGCGGCCAGGGCCTTGGGCAGCGAGCCGCCGTAGGTGATGAGGGAGATGTCAGTGCCGGGGCGGCGGATCGCCGCGTGGTCGAGGTCGACGGGGCCCGCGTCGGCCGGGAGGTCGCCGGAGGTGTTGTAGAGGCTGCCGTGCTCGAAGATCAGCACGGGGTCGGGGTCGGCGAGGGCCGGAGCGAGCATGTGCCGGGCGTCGGCGATGGTCGCCGGGGCCAGCGCCCGCAGGCCGGGGATGTGCGCATACCATCCCTCCAGGCTGTGCGAGTGCTGGGCCGCGAGCTGCCGTCCGGCACCGGTGGTCATGCGGATGACGATCGGTACGGGCAGCTGGCCGCCGGACATGTGGAGCAGCGTGGCCGCGTTGTTGAGGATCTGGTCGAGGGCCAGCAGGCTGAAGTTGACCGTCATGATCTCGACGATCGGCCGCATGCCCGCCAGGGCCGCGCCGATGCCCGCGCCGACGAACGCGGACTCCGACAGCGGGGCGTCCCGGATCCGTTCGGGGCCGAACTCCTCCAGCAGGCCCAGGCTGACGCCGAAGCAGCCGCCGTAACGCCCCACGTCCTCGCCCATCAGGAACACGCGTTCGTCGGAGCGCAGTGCCTCCCGCAGGGCGTCGCGCATCGCTTCGCGGTAGGTCGTCTTGTGTTCGGCGGGGTCACCTGTGGTCGTCGGCATGGTCAACTCGCCTCCTCCGCAGGACTGGTGACGTATCGCAACAGGTCCTCGACCGGCTCCTCCGGAGCCTGCTCGGCGGTGTCCACGGCCGCGTCGATCTCGGCGCTCACCCGCTGCTCCAGCGCGGCGAGCGCCTTGTCGGCCAGCCCACCGCTCTCCCGCAACCGCCTGGCGAGCCGTTCGACCGGGTCGCGCTCCTTCCACCCCTCGATCTCGGCCTTGTCGCGATAGCGGTCGGAGTCGTACATGGAATGGGCGCGGAATCGGTAGGTGCGCATCTCCAGGAAGTGCGGCCCGGTTCCGGCGCGTACGCCTTCGGCCGCGCGCCGGGCCGCGTCCTCGACGGCCAGGACGTCCATGCCGTCGACGGCCCAGGAGACCATGCCGTACGAGGCGGCGCGCATCGCCAGGTCCGTCTGGGCCTGGTGGCGCTCAAGGGCGGTGCCCATCGCGTACAGGTTGTTCTCGCAGACGAAGAGCAGTGGCAGGTGCCACAGTGCGGCCAGGTTGGCCGTCTCATGGAACTCGCCCTCCGCGAAGGCGCCGTCACCGAAGAAGCAACAGGTGACATGGTTGCGGTCGTTCATGCGGTCCGCCAGGGCGAGGCCCGCGGCGAGCGGCAGCCCGCCGCCGACGATGGCGTTGCCGCCGTAGAAGCGGCGGGAGGCGTCGAAGAGGTGCATGGACCCGCCACGGCCGCGGCTGCAACCGGTCGTCTTCCCGAACATCTCCGCCATGATCGCCTCCGCGGGGACGCCACGGGCGAGCGCGTGCCCGTGCTCGCGGTACGTGGAAACGATCGCGTCCTCCTCGGTGAGCGCCTCGCCGACGCCGACGGCGACGGCCTCCTCGCCGATGTACAGGTGCATGAAGCCCCGGATGCGTGCGGCGCTGTACAGCTCCACGCAGCGTTCCTCGAAGCGGCGGACCCGCAGCATCGAGCCGAGCAGGGCGAGTTGGTGGGCCGACTGATTCTTCGACTGCGCCGCGGGCTTGGGGTTCGGCCTGGGCTGCGCCTTGGGCTTCGGCCCGCGCGGGGTTCGGGCGGTGCTCATGCAGACCCCTCCGTCCCCTCCAGAGTGGATATGTCGCCCTCGGGCAGGCCGAGTTCGCGCGCCCGCAGCAGGCGGCGCATGACCTTGCCGCTACGGGTGTGCGGCAGATGCTGGTCGAAGACGATCTGCCGGGGCGCGACGGCGGGCCCGAGCCGACGCCGGGCAAAGGCCAGGAGCTCCTGCCGGGTCGCGAGGGTCGCCTCGAAGCCTGGCCGCAGCGTCACGAACGCCTTGACGATGTTCCCGGCGACGGGATCCGGTCGGCCGATCACCCCGGCCTCCGCGACCGCCGGGTGCTCCATGAGCGCGCTCTCCACCTCGAAGGGCCCGATGAGGTGGCCGGCCGACTTGATGACGTCGTCCGCGCGTCCTACGAACCAGTACCAACCGTCCGCGTCACGTCGCACCAGATCACCGGTGAGGTACCAGCCCTCGGCGAAGGCCGCCGCGGATCGCTCGTCGTCGTGCAGATAGCCGCGGAACATGGACGGCCAGCCCGGTCGCAGCGCCAGTTCGCCCTCCGCACCGGGTTCCGCCAGCACGGTGACATGCCCGCCGGTGACCTCGGCCCGGCCGTCGGCCCCGCGCCGCAGCACCGCCGCCGTCACTCCGGGCAGCGGGCGCCCCATCGAGCCGGGACGGATGTCGCAGGCCGCGAAGTTCGCGATCATGATGGCGCCTGTCTCGGTCTGCCACCAGTTGTCATGGATCGGCAGCCCCAGGACGTCGCGCCCCCACACCACGGCCTCCGGGTTGAGCGGCTCACCGACCGATGCGATGAAGCGCAGCGCGCTCAGGTCGTAGGAGCGGGGCAGGTCGTACGGCCCGGTTCGCGGCGTCGTGCGCATCAGCATCCGCAGGGCGGTCGGGGCGGTGTACCAGACACTGACCCGCTGCTCGGCGAGGATGCGGTACCACCGCCGGGCGTCGTAGTCGCCCTCGTCCACCACGACCGTCACCCCGTGCATGAGCGGCGCGATGATCCCGTACGACATGCCGGTGACCCAGCCCGGGTCGGCCGTGCACCAGAACACGTCGTCCTCATGGAGGTCGAGCGCGTACGCTGCGGTCGCGTAATGGGCGACGGCCGCCTCGTGGACGTGCACGGCGCCCTTGGGGGTGCCCGTGGTCCCGCTGGTGAAGTGCAGCAGGGCCATGTCGTCGGGCGAGGTCGGCGGGACGACGAAGGCGTCGGAGGCGTCCGCCAGCAGCGCGCCGTACGAGACGGTGCCCGGCAGCTCGTGCGCACCCTCGCCGACGATCAGCACGTTCTGCAACTCGGTCAGCCGGTCGCGCTGCGCGGCGACCTTCCTGCGGTACAACTCAGCGGTGGTGACCAGCACTCGGGCGTCGCTGAGCTGCAAGCGCTGCGCCACCGGATCTGGGCCGAAGGCGGAGAACAGCGGGCACAGCACGCTGGTGTTCTTCAGAGTGCCGAGGACCACGGTGTACAACTCGGGACAGCGCCCCAGCAGGGTCACGACGCGGTCGCCCCGGCCGATGCCGAGCGTGCGCAGAACGTTCGCGAACCGAGCCGTGGAGCGGGCCAGCTCGGCGTACGTCACGGTGGTCACCGAGTTGTCGCGGCCCACGCAGCGCAGCGCGACCACGCTTCCGTGACCGGATGCAACGTGCCGGTCCACCGCTTCGTACGCGATGTTCAGGCCACGACCGCCAGGAAGTCCGTCGAGTTCGGTGCGCGCTTCCGACCAGGAGAAGTCCTCGCACACCTTCTCGTAGTCGTCGAGATTGGGCGGGACCTGCGGCGGAGTGTCCTTGCGAATCGTCTCCCAGGGCATGGCGACTCCCTTCCCTGACGGCCTACCTCGACCATCCGCCCGCCCGATGGCACACGCAACGGGCCGAATGGTCCCCGCTCCCGACCGGACGGCACCGCTCCCGCTTGCCGCCCTCCCCGGTCAGGCCGGGAGGCAGGAGACGCTCGGTCTGCATGGGGGCCGACGTGACCGGCGGGTCAGAACCGGTTGCCCCGTAGCCAGACGGGCGGATCCGGACGTTGCTCCTGATACACGCGGAGCCACCCGTAAGGGTCAGCGCACCTTCGCCAGCGCCGCCCGCATCCTCGGAGTCAGCGGCTTCTCGACGAAGCGGTTGATCAGCCAGGCGAGGAGGAGCATGCAGGTGACGGTCAGCAGGAACGTCCCGTAGGACGGGATGTGCAGGCCGCGGTGCAGGACCTTGATGACCACCCAGCCCAGGTGCTCGTGGACCAGGTAGAAGGGGTAGGTCAGCGCCCCGGCCACCGTCAGCCAGCGCCAGTTCACCCAGTGCAGCCACCCGAGGGCGATCACTGCGACCGCGGCGAAGCCCAGCGTCACCACCAGGATGATGCCGAACGAGGTGCGGTGGGCGAAGGCGTGCGGGTCCGCGGCGTTCCACAGGCCGCGCACGGCGTAGTGCTGCCCGATCAGCCAGCTGACGGCCACGATGCCCCAGGCGTAGACGTCATGCCGGTCGCGGTGGATCAGGAAGAGGCCGACGCCGCCCACGAAGAACGGTGCGTACTCCGGCATCAGCACGATGTCGAGCAGCGGCTGGTGCGCGCCCTGCGCGATCGCCGCCGTGAGGATCCAGCCCGCGCAGAAGAAGATCACGCGCCGTCGGCTCGCCCCGGGCAGGACGACCAGCAGCGCGAACAGGGCATAGAAGCGGACCTCGGCCCACAGCGTCCAGCACACGCCGAGTACCCGGTCCACGCCCAGCGGTTGCTGGAGCATGGTCAGGTTCACCAGCGTGTCACTGGGTGACAGCGCCTTGAAGGCGACCGCGGGCAGGGCGAACGTCGCCGTCACGAGGACGATGGCCACCCAGTAGGCGGGCAGCAGCCGGGACGCGCGGGAGGCGAAGAAGGATGTCAGGGACCGTCCCCAGCCGCTCATGCAGATCACGAATCCGCTGATCACGAAAAAGACCTGGACGCCGAGGCAGCCGTACGCGAAATACGTGTGCAGGGTGGGGAACTGGTGCTGCGCGGACGTCCCCCAGGAGCTGGTGACATTGCCGCCCCGGCCGCCGTAGTGGTAGGCGGCCACCATGAGCGCGGCGACCAGCCGCAGTCCGTCCAGTGCCCGCAGTCGCGGCTCCGGCCGGGGCCCGGCCCGTTCCGGCCGACGGGGAACCTCGATCGCCGGTCGGACGGTCATGCTGGTCACTAAATTCCCCTCGCCGGGCGTTCCTGTGGGTATACGGCAGCACATTAGTCCGATTCACAGACTTACCTTGGCTGACGCCCCACGATTGGCCGCCCCGACCCGGGGAGTTCATCTGAATGTCGTTTCTGCTTTCCGGCTGCTTTCGTAATTGCTCCGCTGAGTGGCAAATCCACGGACGCCTGCCGACGGCGGCGTGGTGGTGATGAGCTCGGCTCGCGCCCGAGTCGCACGGCCGTTTCTGCCGGTGGTGGCAGTCACGGCGGCATGTTGCAGCCACCATGTTGCTCGCTCTCCTCTGCGGCGATTCCGAATGGCCCCACGCAAGAGCACCCGTCGGCTACGGCAACACGCGACGGGGCGGTGGGCGTGGTGCAACAGGGCCTGGCTGACCGAACCGAGGAGCAAACCGGCGAAGCCGCCGAGGCGCGGGCTCCGGCCGCCACCAGCTGCGCATCCCGGCCGGCGTCGATCAGGGCGGGACGGATCCGGGAGCGCACCAGACGCCGATCGACAGCGACCTGCGCATAGGCCTCCTGCCAGGCGGCCACCGTCTCGTCCAGCAGGTTGCTGCTCGGCCTCGCGGAGACGGTCCGCATCCACGGCCACCGCGGTCAACGGGTCGGCGGGGCCTTCGTGGGCCCGTTCGCTCCGGGTGTTCCACATGTGCAGTGCCTGCCAGTGGCGCTTTGCGCAGGGTGGCCTCGGCGAACGCGAACGCCACCGCCGCCTGCCCCGCCGGGGAGCCGTCCACGGTCAGCAGCACCGGACCGGCCGACTCGGGACGGCCGCGCATCACCATCAGTGGGCAGTGGCCGTGGGCGCCCAAATGCACCGCGGTGGAACGGAGCAGCGGCCCGGCGAAGCCGGAAAGGCCCCGGCTGCCGGACCACTGACGGCGCCGCCGAACGGGTCTCGATCTCCGGCACTTCGAACGCCTCACCCGCCACCACGGACCGGGTGATCTCGATGTCCGTCGCCACCGCGTACGCCCGTTCCTCGGCGCGGGCCGGCGTCTCGTGCACCATCGGCTCAAGGCCCTGGTCGGCCGGATTCCATGGAGCCGCACCGGTCGACGGAGGCGGTGCGGGATGGCCGAAGGCGTGCACGATCCGCAGAGGTAGCCCGCGCACATGCGCCTCATGCGCCGCGCCATCCACCGCGTCGAGGCTGGAGGCGGAAGCGTCCACCCCGCCGAGCACCGGATCACGCATCGCGCACTCCCGTCCGGCAGAGCCACCGGCGAGCGGCTGCTTCATCTTTCAGCCTCGGAGCCGCCGCGCACCGGGGCCAGGGGCCATCCGGCCGCCTGAGGGACCGCACGGCCCTGCCGACACCCCTCGGGGAGCAGGGAAACTGGCAACAACCCGCACGGCTCAGGCCGGGCCCTTGCGCCCGCGCTCGAGTACCCGTCAGCACCTGCCGAATATGTGTGCAGAGCGGGCCGCCGGTACGGGGGTCCTACGGGTTCCGGATTCATGACTGACTGGGTGATGTGCGTGGATGTCAACGAGGTGCTGCTGCCCGGGGTGGGGCTGCGGTACGAGTTCGTCAACCGGGACGGCGACCGGATCGGGGTCGTGGCGCGGCGGTCGGGCGACTTCGAAATGGTCGTCTACGAGGGCGTCGATCCGGACGAGGCACGGTCAGTGCTCCGTCTGACCGGAGAGGAGGCCGACACGCTCGCCGAGATCCTCGGCGCCCCGCGCATCGCCGAACGGTTCGCCGATCTCACCAGGGAGGTGCCCGGCCTCAGTGCCGGGCAGGTCGAGGTGGCGTCGGGTACCCCGTTCGCCGGTCGGCGGCTGGGGGAGACCCGGGCGCGGACCCGGACCGGTGCGTCGATCGTGGCGGTCGTCCGGGGCGAGGAGGTGATTCCCTCCCCGGGACCGGGGCAGGCCCTGCGCGCCGGGGACGTCCTGGTGGTGATCGGAACACACGAAGGGATCGCCGCCGTGGAACAGATCGTCCGGGGCTGAACCGGTGCAGATCTCCATCGCCCTGCTGCTGGAACTGGGGATCATCCTGGCCGCCCTGAGCCTGCTCGGGGCACTGGCGCGGCGCTTCACCTTGTCCCCCATTCCGCTGTACCTCCTGGCCGGCCTGGCCCTGGGAGAGGGAGGCATCGCGCCGGTTCGGGCGGCCGGGGCGTTCGTGGAGACCGGGGCGGGTATCGGGGTGGTGCTGTTGCTGTTGGTGCTCGGCCTTGAGTTCACGGTTCCCGAGTTCACCGTCAGTCTGCGCCGTCATCTGCCCTCCGCGGTGGTCGACCTGGTGCTGAACGCGGCTCCCGGAGCGCTGGCGGGATGGCTGCTCGGGCTCGACGCCACTGGGATCCTCGCGCTCGCCGGCGTGACCTATATTTCCTCCTCGGGCATCGTCGCCCGGCTCCTGACCGATCTGCGGCGGATGGGCAACCGGGAGACCCCTGCGGTGCTGTCCGTGCTGGTGCTGGAGGACTTCGCGATGGCCGCCTACCTGCCGCTGCTTGCCGTCGTCGCCGCCGGCGGCACTTGGCGGCAGGCACTGCTGGGCGTGCTGCTGGCCCTCGGGGCGGTGCTGGTCGCGTTCACCGTGTCGTACTGGTGGGGGCATCACCTGGGTCGGCTGCTGGGGCATCCGGAGGCGGAGCAGTTGCTCTTGCGGGTCCTCGGCGTGACGCTGATCGTCGCCGCTCTCGCCGAGGCCGTCCATGTCTCCGCCGCGGTAGGTGCCTTCCTCGTCGGGCTGTCATTGACGGGAGAGACGGCACGACGGGCGCGGGAGGTCCTGAGCCCCCTGCGGGATCTGTTCGCCGCGGTGTTCTTCCTCGCCATCGGTCTGTCCGTGAGCCCTCGCACGTTGCTTCCGGTGCTGCCCGCCGCCCTGCTGCTGGCCCTGGTCACCACCATGACGAAAGTGGCCTCCGGCTGGTATGCCGCGCGGCGGGACGGTGCGGGGCGCCGGGGTCGGATTCGGGCAGGAGCCGCGCTCATCGCCCGGGGTGAGTTCTCCATCGTCATTGTCGGTCTGGTGGGGCTGCGTCATGACCGGCTCGGCGCCTTGGTGGCCGCCTATGTGCTGTTGCTGGCGGTGGCCGGACCTGTGATCACGCGTTTCGCCGGCGCACGTGCCGCGGGCACGGCCCGCCCACCGCGACACGATGGGGCAGTGCGGTGAGCGGCCGGTGGACGGCCATGAAGAGCCGGTGCCGCAGGCGCATTGCCGAGAGCGACGGCGAGCGCGGTGAGTACGGCGATGCCAAGGATGCCCAGCCATGCCTGGCCGGTGATCGGGAGGAATTTGGATCAGCGGATGGTGGAACTGGCGCAGAAAGCGCCACAGCAGCCCCCACCCGCTGCGGCTGAAATCAGCGACGCCCACCAGAACCCCGCACGACGGCGACGGGACAGTGCGCGTGATGCAGGACGGCCTGGCTTACCGACCCCAGCAGCAGCCCGGCGAATCCGCCCCGTCCTCGGGCACCGACCACCAGCAGTTGAGCGGAACGGCTCGCCTCGATCAGCGTTTCACGCGTCCGGCCGTGGGCCACGTGGTGCTTCACTGCCACCTCCGGGTACCGCGCCCGATGCCCGGCGAGCGCCTCCGCCAACAGTCGTTCCTCCTCCTGCCGGAGCTCGCCCGGCGGATTCGCGTACGGCGCCGCCGCGTCCTGCGGAGCGGGCAGCGGTGCGTTCCATGTGGTCCAGGCGTGCAGGGCCACCAGGTCGGCCCCACGCCAGGCCGACTCGGCGAAGGCGAAGTCGACTGCCGGCTCGCCCGTGCCGGAGCCGTCGACGCCCAGGACCACCGGCCCGGCGTCATCGCCCGTCTCCCGCACGACGAGCACGGGGCACATGCCGTGCGCCGCCAGATGCACCGCGGTCGACCCCACCAGGAGCCCGACGAACCCACCCATGCCCCGGGAACCGACGACCACGAGTTCCGCGGCGCGTGACTGTGCCTCCAGCACCGTCAGCGGCTCGCCCGTCACCACCGCATGGGAGACGTCCACCTCGGGTGCCGCCGACCTGGCACGCGCCACCGCCTCCGCCACCAGGTGTTCGACCATGTTCCGCATGCCGCCCTCAGACGGGCCCATCGGCGAAGGCCCCAGTGGTACGTGCGTCGCCGGCCACAGGACGGCATGCACGACACGCAACCCCGTCCCGCGCCATCGCGCCTCCCGAGCCGCCGTCTCCACGGCGGCAAGACTCGACGCGGACCCGTCCACGCCCACGACCACCAGACCGCTCATCTCGTCTCCCGCGTCCAGACGCTCGTTCTCCCACTCTCAGGGTCGCCCAGGGCGCCACCTCCTGCCGTGGGACCGACCGGCTGCCCCGCGGGCCATCCGGCCCGTACCGCCCCGCACGCCCCGGCGGGCAGCTCGGCGTGACGGTCAAACGCCCGCACGAGGATCTGGGCGTGTGTTGTCGGCTGTCTTGATGAAGTACGTCACGAGACGGGTGGCTGTGATCATCCCGAGCAGGGTTGGGCCGCCTTCGTCGTCTTCCGAAACCGGTAGCAACCCGCAGGAACAGACACAACAGGGTAGTAGCCTTGCGATAACGGCCCGCGGGCGTCAGCCGCGGCGAGGTTCTCGGCGAGCGCCGCGAAGGCAGGTGCTCGGCCCACCTGCCGCGTTGCACGGGGGTGCGGTCGTCGGAGTGCCCGGTTGGCGGGCGTGTCGCGGGTGGTGGTAGCCGGATGGGTGTACTCGTCCACAGTTCACCGCAACCGGACGCAAGCCGTCGGGTGCTCCTGGTACTGCCAAGCCTCGCGCTGGTGCTGGTCACTGTCGGCGTGCTGTTCGCGTCGCCGCGCGGCCACTACGGGTTGCTGCTGGCCGTGGTGCCGCTGCTGGCCGCGGCCGTGCACACGGTCCACGCCACCGTCTTCCTGGGGGCACTCACGGTCGCGGTGTACGCGGCTCTGCATCGTGCCCGGGCCGATGCCTGGGACGTGTGGACGATCAAACTCGGCCTGGTTGCCGGGGTCTGCCTGGTGGGGGTGCTGCTGGCCCAGGCCCGGTCGCGTGAGAGGCGCCTGAACGTGACCGAGGATGTGGCGTTGGCTCTGCAGCGGGAACTGCTGCCACGCGCTGTGCCCGCGCTGCCAGCCGTGGAGGTGTGCCACCGCTATGTCCCGGCTGACTCCTCGGCGGGCGTCGGCGGGGACTGGTTCGATGTGATTCCCCTGTCCGGCAGCCGGGTGGCCCTGGTGATCGGTGATGTCGTCGGTCACGGCGTCCAAGCCGCCGCCTTGATGGGGCGCTTGCGCACCGCCGTTCACACTCTCGCCGATCTCGACCTGGCTCCCGCTGAGCTGCTCGCCCGGATGAACGACCTCCTGATACGCCTGGGCGAGGAGGATCCGGAGCGTGAGCCCGGAGCCACGCTGCTGTTTCTCGTCTACGACCCCGTCTCGGGGGGATGCACCATAGGCGGAGCGGGGCATGCGCCTGCCGCCTTCCTGACAACCGACGGGAGCGTCGAGTTCCCCCGACTGCCCGAGACCCCGCCTCTGGGAATCCCGGGCACCGTGTTTGAGGACACGGAGTTTCACCTCGATCCCGGCACGGTCATCGCCCTGTACACCGATGGGCTGCTGGATCTGCGTGCTCAGGGGGCCGACGATGCTCTCGCCGGCCTCGGCGGTGCCCTGGCCGCTTCCGCGGCCGGCGCACCGCTGGACCAGCTGTGCGAACGGGTCTGCGCCGCCACCCTGGGCTTCGGCGGCAACGATGACGACGTCGCCCTGCTCCTCGCCCGAACACGACGCCTGAGCGAGGACCGTGTCGCGAACTGGGAGCTACGGGCTGATGTACAGGCCGCGGCCCACGCCCGCGCGCTGGTGTCCGAGCAGTTGCGCCTCTGGGGCCTTGAGCGTCTGGTCTTCTCCACTGAGCTGATAGTCAGCGAACTGGTCACCAACGCCGTCCGCTACGCTGTTTCCCCCGTGACCTTGCGGCTGATCCGCTCCCAGGTCCTGATCTGTGAAGTGAGCGACGGCACCAACGCCTCGCCGCACGTGCGCCGGGCCCACAGCACGGACGAAGGGGGCCGCGGCCTCTTCCTGGTCAGCCAGGTGTCCGACCGCTGGGGGACCCGTCACCACCGCGACGGGAAGACCATCTGGGTCGAACAGTACCTTCCCTCGGTCCCTCAGTCGCAGCACACCGTGTGGCCACGTGGCGTCCCGACCAGCGCCAGGCCCGTTCTGCCCTGACCTGACGCGGAAGCCGTGCAGCGCCCCGGTCGTGAAAGAGCTCATGGGCTGCCGGGACCTGATCGGCCGTGAGAAGGGTCGGCGCATGTCCGGCAGAGATCCGGGGCAGCGACACGCGGATGCTCTGCCGGTTGGGGTGATCGGCGACTCCAGGGCCGAGTTCAGCATTGCGGACCGCGTCTCCTGCCGGCCCCTCCCGGAGTGAGCATCGCGGAGGGCACCTGATCAAGCGGCGCAGGAGGAGTTCGACGCCGTCGGCGGCACCTACGGTTCGCCGAGATCTGGATCAGGCTGGTCCGCAAGCGCCGGCGGGCCTCGGTGACCACCTCGCGAAGATCATGGCCGAGTCCGCCCTGGCGGGCCGCGCGGTCCGCCAACACCAGGAGCTGACCCGGCCCGGGAAGCGGCCTGCCGCACCCGACTTTGTGCGCGGCGATTTCACCGCGGAGGCTCCCGACCTGGCTACAGCAACCCCGCCCTCACGTCTTCCCGGAGGGCGGTGGCTCCGTATCCCGAAGCACGCCGGAGGGGCACGCTGCGTCTGTACCTCGCGACATCGCCGCCGAGGCCCAGCGATGGGACCCCTACGCCGTGTCGGCCCTCACAGAGAATGTCGAGCCCACGTTCTGCCGCCGCTGTATTTCTACGCCTTGTAGTAGCTTGAACGTGGCGAAAACGGAGCTTGCTGGAACGGGTAGCGGGAGGTGCCGGATGACCGGCGGTGCTGACGGCCGAAAAGAGTCCCGGCGCCGTGCCAGGGGTGAGCTGGAGAGGGAGGTGCTGGCGGCCCTGTGGGCGGTTGGCGGACCAGCGACGGCTGTGGTGGTCCACGAGAAGGTGGGGGACGATACGGCCCACACCACCGTGCTGACCATCCTGACGCGGCTGTGTGACAAGGGGCTGGTGACCCGGCGGCGTGAGGGGCGCAGTTTCGTGTACACGCCCGTGGACGACCGGTCAGGGATGGCCGCAGCCGGGATGCACTCGCTGCTGGACAAGGGTGGGGACCGTGCGGCGGTGCTGGCCCGGTTCGTGTCGGATCTGTCGGTGGAGGACGAGCAGCTGCTGGAGCAGCTGTTGCACGGTGATGACCCCCTGCGGGGCTGAGGTGCGTTCTGGCCCGTACCGATGCATCTGCCGCTGCTGGTGAGCGTGGTGCAATCGCCGGCGGCGCTCGGGGTGGCGCATCGGATGCCGCCGTGCGCAGAGGACGTGGGCGTTGGCTCGCGTGGTCACCGTGGCGGCCGGTGCGTGGGCGACCGAGCCGGCGATTCTGGACTTCATCGTGGTGGGGCAGGCGCCGCTGGTGGTGGCACAGGAGCCGTGGTCGGTGGGTGTGCTCGCGGCAGAGGACCCGGTGAACCCGTTGCGCGGTGGCGGCCGCGGTCATGGGCAGGTCCTTCTGGTGGCATCGCGGTGCATCAGGGGCGGCCGCCGAGTCAATGTACTACATGTTGTAGAAACTCCGTCTGTGGCCAGGTCGGTCGACGGCTCACCGGATCATGCCTGGTCGTCGGCCGGGGGTGCGCTCCTGCGGCCTGCTTATCCCCGGACTCGTGTTCCGGCTCCGCGTTGCCGCGGCCTCGTAGCGAAGGGGTCGCCCGCGGGGCGGGCAGGGGAGGCCGTGCTGTGTCGGCCATGGACGAAGCGGATGGTGGAGATGGTGAACACGACGGGGCGATGCGGGGAGTCGAGGTTCACCGTGATCTCGTGGGCGGGGCGGAGGTTCCGTGAGCGCAGTGTCACGCCCGCCCAGTGGTGACCCGGTGGGAAGCGCCAGTCGACGTGACCGGCCAGGCGGGGCGGGACGTCGACCGCGACGAGGCCATCGCGCAGGTGCTCGCGATGGGTGCCGAGCCTGGCCAGGAAGGCGTCCAGCCCGGCGGGTGTGGTGGTGAACTGCACGAACAGCGAGTCCTTCTCCCAGGAGTTGTCCTCGAAGAAGGCGATGTCGTTCGCTCCGGCCGGAATCGGTACCTGGTAGACGTCGCGCCGCACGGTGGAGGGGGTGTCGTGGACGAGTCCCGCCCGCTCGGCCCGCAGTTGTCGCGTGGCGGCCACGTTGTGACTCTGGTCGGCCGAGATCGCCAGATATGCGGCCGGGAGGGCGACCAGTAGCGCGGCGGCGGTTCCGCGGCGCAGGCGAATCGCCGCGGCGCGGGGTCGCGGACCGACGGGGTGGCTTCCGGTGGGCGGCCTGGTCCGTGCCGCGTTCGGTTCGGTCACCGGACTGGGGTCGATCTGCCGCGGGAGCGGTGAGTCCGTTCTGCCGACGGGTTGAGCGGGTTCCCTGAAAAGTACGCGTCGCGAGTCCGCATTCCCGTCCTCGTTTATGGTGTGGCCGACGCGCCGAACCCTGAGAGCATCCCCTGTGGATCCGGCACTTTCGCCGCCACTGTGATGCGTGGGGTCATCGATGAATCGTCCTTCCGTCCGTGCCGCCGGCAACGCAACGTGATTCTACATCATGTAGTAGTTTTCTGGTTGTTCTCGTGTCCGCCGAACATGTGGACGACGTACCCGTGATCACTGCCGCCCCGCCTCTCCTCGTCATCGCCTCGCTGTGCGAGGTGGGAGTGCGTCACCGATTCGGGTGCGCTGCTTGCCTGTTCATGTCGGCCATGTGTGCCTTGGGGCCGGTTTCGATCCGTGCGGCGAGACGGCGGGCCGAGAGTTTTCGGTGTCCGCCTCCCTCTAAGTTCTACATCATGTAGTAGCTTCAGTTCTCGGTGCCTGCCCAGACCGAGTGACCTCGCTCGGCCGTGAACCGGTGCGGCTCCGCCCTGCGCACGCAAACCTCGGGTCCGGGCATCTCCGGCCGTGCGCCCATCCCGTCAGGAGGCTGATCCGCTGTGGCCCAACGCGACGACCTGATACCGAAGGCGGAGCCTTCGGCGCTCGCCACAGACCTGCCGGACTCATCCCCCCGGCGCATCGCGATCATCTCCGCGAGCGTCGGCGCGGGACACGACGGCGCGGCGTCCGGGCTGGCCGACCGGCTGGCCACGCACGGCTTCTTGGTGGACCGGTACGACTTCCTCGACCTCCTCCCCGCACGCACCGGCAGGCTGATCTGCGGTGTCTACCACCGCATGCTGACCTGGATGCCGACGGGTTATCAGCGCCTGTACGCGTCGACCGAGCACGCCTCGCGCCCCGGCGCGGTGTGGCGGGCGCTGTTCCGCGGGGCCGAGCAGCGCACCGTGCGGGTACTTGAGCCGGGCACCTGCGCGGTCGTCTCCACGTACCCGGGTGCCAGCCAGGTCCTGAGCAGGCTGCGGCGCCGCGGCCTGCTGCAGGTGCCGACCTTCACCTATCTGACCGACTTCTCCGTGCACGCCCTGTGGGTGGCCCCCGGTATCGACGCACACCTGGCCGTGCACGCGATACCCGCGGCCCAGGCCCACGCCCGGGGCGCGGCTGCGGTGAGCGTCGCCGGTCCCGTCACCGGCCGACGCTTCGCCCCCGCCACCGACGACCAACGCAGAGCAGCGCGTGCCCGGTTCGGCCTGCCCGGGCAAGGGCCGCTGGCCCTGTTGGTCGCGGGTTCGTGGGGGGTCGGGCCGGTGCGGCGGGCCGCCACCGAGATCCGGGAGACGGGAGTGGCGGTGCCGGTCGTGGTGTGCGGCCGCAACCAGGCCCTCGCCGACGAGTTGCGGCGGGACGGCATCGAGTATGCCTTCGGCTGGGTGGAGGACATGCCGGGTCTGATGCACGCCTGCGACGTGCTGGTCCAGAACGCCGGCGGACTGACCTCTCTGGAGGCGTTCGCCGCAGGGCTGCCGGTGGTCAGCTACCGCTGCATCCCCGGCCACGGCCGGACGAACGCCGCTGCCCTGGACGAGGCGGGCCTGGCGGCCTGGATCCGCGACCCGGTGGACCTCGGCCCCGTGCTCGCCGAACTCCTTCACGGTCCGCGTGGTGAGGCACAGCGAGCGGCCGGACTCGAACTGCACCGCTCCGCTCCCGGCCCGGTCCCCGCCATTGCCGCCGGCGCCGGACACCATTTTGTCCCAGGCACGCAACCCGCGACGAGGCGCCGTCCCGCGAGGCTGCGGCTGAGCCTGGCCGCCGCCAGCGCGGCTGCCACGGTGTCGCTGGGCATCGCGGTCCCGATCGCCCATGCCGAGGCCGCCGCGCGCCTCTCTTCCGTCACCCACTACCTGGAGTTGGACTGGTGATGTCCCCGGTTCGTCTGGCCCCTGCCGCCGCGCTCGTCTCGGCCACGGCACTGCCCGTACTCGCCGCCCTCCACGTGGCTCCCGTCGTCTCGACGTTCGGTCCGCTGCGCAACAGGGTCATGCCGTGCCTGGCCGGGCAGGGCCGCCCGGACCATGTCGCCCTCACCTTCGACGACGGCCCCGACCACCTGTCCACTCCCCACTTTCTGCGCTTTCTCGACGCGCGTGGAATCCGCGCCACGTTCTTCCTGCTCGGCTCGATGCTGGTCCGCTCGCCCGCGCTGGCGAAGGAGATGGCGGCCGCCGGGCACGAGATCGCCGTGCACGGCTGGCGCCACCACCCACTCCTGGTGCGTGGTCCCCGTGCCACGTGCGACGACCTCGCCCGCGCCCGCGACGCGGTGGCCGACGTCACCGGCCGGCCGCCGGTGCTCTTCCGGCCTCCGTACGGGGTGATGACCACGGCCGCTCATCTGGCCTGCCGCAGACTCGACTTGACCCCTGTGCTGTGGACCTGCTGGGGTGCGGACTGGCGCAAGCGGGCCACGCCTCGATCCGTCGAAAACACCGTCCTGCGGGACCTGCGCGGCGGTGGCACCATCCTGCTGCACGACTCCGACTGCACCTCCGCGACCGGTTCCTGGCGCACCACCTTGCGAGCGCTGCCCCGTATCCTCGACACCTGCCAGGAGCAGGGCTGGACGGTGGGCCCCCTGCGCGAGCATGGACTCCGCGGGCTGCCGATGGGCTGAGTTGCGGGCCTGTCGTCGTTACGGCATCGGGGTCCGTGGCCTGTGACGACCGGCCCCGGCGGACTGGGCATCACGCGCCGTTGACCATCGTCTTGCCGCAGCAGGCAGGCGCCCGTGAGGATGCCCGCCAGGCCCGGCGGCATCGCCCAGCCCAACCCAGCCCCGCGACGCCAGCAGAGGTCCGCGTAGGCCGTCGCCTTGGGCGCCGACCAGTAGCGGCGGTTCAGCAGCGCCGCTGCGCCGATGACTGGTGTGGCGAGCAGGAAAGCGAACCGTGCGGGGTTCTCGTGATGGAGCCCCCTGAAGATACCCGTACTGATGGTCGATCCGGAGCGGCTGATGCCCGGGAGCAGGGCGAGGACCTCGGCCGTGCCGACCGGTCCCCGTACACCGCTGCGGCGATCAGCACCGTATCGCCGCGGGAGGGGACACCAAAGTCCTCCATGAAGATCAGGCCGCCTACGGCCCAGTAGCCCCACTGGCCGCGCCTCGGAAGTTCCGGATCGGGTGGTTGACCCGGGCGGGACGATGAACCGGTATGCCACGCAGTCGGCGGCCGGGCCGAGCGCCACGAAGGCTGCGGCCGTCAGTCGGGCGCGGGTCGCGAGCCACTCGCACGTCTTCCCGGAGACGAAATCCGCGACCTCGATCTGGGTGAGGGAGCAACCAGTCGCTGTTCACGGACACAGCAGCACCTCGGACACCTGTTTCGGGCTCCTCCGGCGTTCAGCACCCCGACGTCCCGCCTGCGCGCGGGCGAAGCGAGGAGATCAACACCTTGGCGGGAAGCTACTGCCCGTCCCGGTCTGCGCCGCAGGCGGCAACATCGCCGGTGCACAGGTCGGGTTCCGGGCCGACCGACGAGCGGGCCGCGCCGTTCTCGCCGGAGTGCGTAACCGCCGCCTTCGCGCGGGAGCGGACCGGGCGGAAGTGCTGCCTGGCCCGATACGGGTACGCCAAGGCCGTGGTGCTGGGACGGTTCATCCCGGTCGTGCGCACCGTCCTCAATCCGGTGGCCGGGGCACTCGGCGTACCGGCGTCCACCTTTACTGTCTGGCAGGTGATCGGCGGCCTGGCCTGGTCACAGTCGCTCGTACTCGGCGGGTACTGGCCGGGTGGCTCGGTCCGCCATCCGGACGCCTACCTGGTACCCGCCGTGGCCGCGGCGGTCACGGGCTCCCTGGTCCCCGTCGCGCCGGAGATGCTCCGCGGGTGCCGGACCGAACGCGGCCAAGAGACATTGCGGGGCACCAAACCGCTACGCCCATGAGTGGACGCCGACTGCGAAGTGCAAGCCGAGGGTTTGGGTAGCCGCCGAGTATGGCGACGTTCTTGCACAGACCGTGCGCGGCGTCTGCCATGGGCCGGATGGCCGCCGATGCCGTCCGACCGCTGCTCGGCGTGTCATCCGGCCTCGTCCTGGAGCCGGGCCGGGTCCAGGACGGTGATGCGGCCGCGGGCCAGGCGGATCAGACGTCGGTTGGCGAAGTCGCGCAGGACCTTGGTGCAGGTCTCGCGGGAGGTGCCGGCCAGGGCGGCGAGTTGTTCGTGGGTCAGGGCGATCTGTGGATGGCTGGTACCGGGCCGCAGAGGCCGGGCCGGGGGCTGGGCGGTGGCGAGGGTGACCAGGGTGGTGGCGACGCGCTGGGCGACAGACTTGAACACGCTGTCGGACAGGCGCTGTTCGAGGTCGGCCAGGCGGCGGCCCAGGATCGCGGTGATGCGGGCGGAGATCCGTGCGTCCGCCAGCAACAGACGGTGCACGTCCGCCCGGCTCATCACACACACGACCGCGTCGTCGAGGGCTTCGGCATAGTTGTCGTACATGCGCTGCCCGAGCAGCACCATCTCCCCGAAGATGGTGCCAGGGGTGATGATCGCCGTAGTCAGCGCCCGGCCGTCGGCCGAGACCCGGAAGATCCGCACGCGTCCCCGTTTGAGGATGAACAGCACCTCGCAGGGCTGGGTCGGTGAGTAGAGCATCTGACCGGACGCGTACGTCTTCATCGGTGCCGCGGCGGCGATGGCCTCCATCTCCTGCGCGGACAGATCACAGAAGATGTCGACCTCGGCCAGGCACCAGGTCCGCTCGGCTGCCTCGGTGCCGTCCCCGGAGTCGGCCATGCGATGCGTCTCCTCACGTCGTCCCGGCGCCCACGGCGGGGGTGCGGCACCCCACGCCGGGCTGGTGAGCGCGTCGGCTCCCTCGGCCAGACAGTAGGGCACAGTGCCCCAGGCGGGAGGGCCGCATCGTGACAGACAACCCAGTGGGGGTATACCTGGGCCAGGCGCCGAGTCCGGCGCCCACCACCGGACGTACTGCCCGAGCAGGACGCCGAAGCCGGTGGCCGCGAAGACCGCGATGCCCAGACGGACCAGTCGACTGACGGCGGCGTTGGCGGAGCCGAGCCGCCCGGCCACCATGGTGGTCATCGCGGTGCCCGCCATCGGCCGGGACCCTGACATCCAGATGGCGAACCGGATGCCCCCGACCAGGCCGGCTGCTGCGCCCCGACCATGTGGAGCGGGTTGATCGCGGAATTCGGGAATGTCTGAACGCTGGATGCCATGATCTTTCGATCCTTTCCCTTCTGGTTCCTTCTCTTCGCCCCCTGACGTGAGAGCCGCCGGCCGGTAAGGGCGAGTGTGTCAGCCGGTTTTCTCGGCGATGAGCAGGGCGTAGCCGAGGGCGTGGTCGGCGACGGCGGCACGGGCGGCGGCCAGCACAGCCGGAGTGGCGTCCAGGTCCACGCCGGCATCGGCGAGCTTGGCCGCGGCGGTCATGCGCAGCAGGTTCAGCCGCGCCTCGATCTGGTCGATCATGCGGATCATCGCGGCATCGTGGTGCTCGGTGCGGAGTGTGCGCAGTCCGGCCTTGGCGAGGATCCGCTCGTACCCGTCCAGCGGGCGGGCGTCGGCGATGCAGGCGATCCGTGCGGCGAGTGTGCCGAGTTCTGGGGGCAGTTGGTCGGGGGCGGCGGTGACGTCGGTGATGCCGAGTCGGCCGCCGGGTTTCAGGACGCGGGCGAATTCGGCGGCGGCCTGGGCCTTGCCGGGGAAGGTGCACAGGGCGCATTCACACACCACGGCGTCGAAGGCGCGGTCCGGGTAGGGGAGATGTTCGGCGTCACCGGTGGTGAAGGTCGTGTGCTCGATCAGTCCGGCTGCCGCGGCGGCGCCCTGGGCGAGGGCGGTGTTGGCCGCCGAGTAGTCCACCCCGTCCACCTCGACGCCGTAGGTGGCGGCCAGCAGGAGGGCGGTGGTGCCGCGCCCGGAGGCCACGTCGAGTACCCGGTGGCCCTCGCCCAGGTCCAGGCCGTCCGCCAGACGCCTGGTGAGGGAGGTGCCGCCTGGATGGTAGGAGTCGCCCAGCAGGAGGGCGACCACGTCGGACGCATACGCGGCGGCGCAGCACGCCTTGACCTCGTCGTCCTCCGTCCCGGTCGGGTCGAACACGTTCTCGCCCGTCATCGTTCGCCCTCCCTGACCGCGGCGGTCTCAGAGGTGCTGGCATGGGCGGTCTTGGAGCCGTACCGGGTGTCGGTGAGCCGGTCCGCGAGGGGCAGCGCGTTGGGGACGACGTGAGCCACGGGAACGCCGGACATCTGCGCCCGGACCTGCTCGCGGTAGCCGACCGAGTTGTACGCGCAGAACGGGATGAGCCGCCCGTCCGGGGTGATCTCTTCGACGCAGCACTTCATCAGCTGCTTCACGTTGAGGGTGTAGGGGTCCTGGAAGTCCTGCACCACGATCATGAATGCCTTGTCCCTCAACTGCCCTACGGCGGACGGAAGATCGATCCCGCAGCTGTCAGCGCAGTCCAGCGCCTGCGCGGTGGCGCGCAGTTTCTCCTCGGTCGTTGCGGAGCCCATGAACGCGGAGGCCGACCAGAGTTTCTCCAGCGCCTCGCGGATGCCGGGCTCGGGCAGGACACGGTTGGTGACGTAGTCGAGGTAGTCCTCCACGTTGAGCAGGCGCGGGATGGGCACGACGGTGCGGTTGCCGGGCACGCCGTCGACCAGTAGGTAGGTGACGGAGCGGCAGGTCGGGAAGCAGCACGGGACGGGGAAGAAGTCGCCCTTCGCGAACCAGCCCGGCAACTGCTCGCCGATCAGTCGGATCACGTCAGGGTTGGTCAGCCGGTTCAGCGGATCGAAGGGGACGTGTCGCCCGGAGTGGGTGACCGGCTGGAAAGCCACCGAGCGGACGGCCGGGTGGTCGATGCCGTACTCGACGACGGCGCCCAACTCGTGCTCGTTCAGGCCCCGCTCGACGGCGGCGACCAGGGTGACGGTCAGCCCCGCCCCGGCACAGTTGTCCAGAGCCCGCTGCTTGAGGGTACGCAGGTCTCGGCCGCGGATCTCCAGGTGGGTGCGCTCATCGAAGCCGTCGAACTGCAGGTAGATGGTCACCGATTTGCCGGGGATCCGATTGCGTTTGGCGAGTTCCGTGACGAAGTTCGTGTCGGTGGCGAGGCGGATGCCGTTGGTGTTGACGGTGGCGTTCTTGATCGGGCGTGCCTGGGCGAGGTCGATGAAGTCCAGGATGCTCTTGTGGATGGTGGGCTCACCGCCCGAGAACATCACCACTTCCGGTTCGCCCTCGGAGGCCACGAACGCGTCCAGCATCCGCGTGCACTGCTCGTGCGTGATGGAGTACCCGTCGCTCTGGTGGCCGGAGTCGGCGAAGCAGATCGGGCAGTCGAGGTTGCAGCCGGTGTTGACCTCGATGATGCCCAGGCATGCGTGCTGCTTGTGCTCCGGGCACAGCCCGCAGTCCGACGGACAACCGTCCCTCACCTCGGTCTGGAAGGTGAGCGGAATCGTGCCGGGCTTGTTGAATCGGGCCGAGGACAGGTACTCCTCGGCATCTCCGTAGACCAGGGCCTCGAACGCGCCGTGCTCGCGACAGGCTTTACGCAAGTACACCTTGTTCTCACGGATGTTGACCTGCGCGTCGACGGGCGTCTTGCACATCGGGCAGATGGACTTGGTGAACTCGATGAACACCTCGTCCCGGTCCTGCTTCGTGCGGGGCGGAGCGGCCGACTGCTGCTCCGCGTGCGCCGATCGTGCCGTGGGACGTGCTGTCATCGCGTGGCCGCCTTTCTCTGCTTGACTGTGTGCTGTGTCGTCGGGTCGGTCGTGTCGGGCGGAGGTCCGGGCCCGGAGCACGCCGCGATGGTGATCCTCGGGCCGCGCACATGCCCCACCGCGCTGTTACACCGCCAGGGCGCTCCACGCCGGCGACATGCCCACGTCGCCGGGGAAAGCGTCCTCGACCTGGGCCGGCTCAGGAACCACGCCCCGCACAGCAGCTCACGGACGATCCACCCGCCGGCCAGGACGACGGCAGCGGACCCGTCCACCAGCCCGTAGGCGGACAGGATCCGTGACATGCTGCCGGCGAAGGCGAGCAGGCCGGCTGCCATCGCCGTGTAGATCGCGCCGGGCGCGAGTTGTAGCACCACGGCCGTGACGCTACGGCGTGGCCACCGCCTGGGAATGTAAGCGCGCTCACAGAGTGCGAAGGAAGCCGACGTAGCGTGCGGCAGGGCCTTCACACCCGACCGGATCGCAGGCGCCGAGCGCCGGCTGCGACAAGCCCGCGCCGCCGCCCTGGACAGGTGACGGCGTGATCGACGAAGGGGCGTGGGCGCGGTCGCGGCAGGTCCGTCGGCACGGCCATCATCGAGTGGGGGATGGGCCGTTCGGCCCTGGCGTCGGCCGCCGCTGCCTTGTCTGCTGGCATCCACGGACCTTCCGACGATGGCGCATGCCGTCCGCGTGAGAACGCCAACACGCACGCACGGAAAATCGGTGCGTCCAGGGAAGCCGTCGATGCCGCAAGCTGCCGTCCCGGGTGCCCAGCCACCGAACGGCAGATGTCGTGCCCCGACGGGAGCGGACGATGAACGACGAGCGGATTCCACAGCATCGGACGCGGGGCCAGGAGGGCGCCCCCGGCCCCCGCCGCGCTGGGGAACTCGACCGGGCCGAGGCCCTGCGGCTGCTGGACAGCATCTGCCTGGGCAGGATCGTCTTCAGCCAGAACGCGCTGCCCGCCATCCGCCCGGTCAACCACATGGTTGATGAGGGCGACGTCATCATCCGGACTCATGTGGGCGCCGTCGTGGCCACCCACGGGAAGCAGGCCGACGCCCCGGGCACCGTCGTGGCGTACGAAGCCGACGCCATCGATCCTGTCACCCAGCTCGGCTGGAGTGTCGTCGCCACAGGCCATGCCCAGCTGATCACCGACGCCATCGACCTGGCCCGCTTCGAAGCGATGCTGCACCCGTGGGTGGCTCGGCAGATGGCCTACACCGTCCGCATCCACCCGGACCTGGTGACGGGCATCCGGCTGATCGAGGCGGCCTGAACGCGCGCAGGGGCCATGGCTACGGGTCCGTCACTGCCGACCGGTCCGCCGCTCGGCTTCGGCCTTGATCACGGCGAGGGAGGAGGCGACCGTGTCCTCCCAGCGGACGGCCACCGCCGTACCCCACCACTCACCCAGGCGCCACAGATCGGTGCCCAGCAGTCCCTCGTACACGAGCCGGGTGCCCGCCGAGCCGGTCTCGGTCAGCACGAAGGACTCGGTCACCTGCGGCACCGGGCCGCGCACGAGCCGGAAGTCGATGCGTTCGGGGCGGGTGAAGCGCACCGTCTCCACAGTGGTCGCCGTCAGCCGGCCGCCCGCGATGGGGGTGAAGTGCTCGGCGAGCACCAGGTCGCTGCCGCGCTCCAGCACGTTCACCTTCGCCCGCATCGACCGCGGGGTACGCCCCAGATACGGCCGGGCCACCACGTCGAAGACGACGTCGCGGGATGCCGCGATGTCGACGGCCTGCGGGCCCAGTGGCCGGGTCCGTCGCCCCACGCCCACATCGACGGGCAGCGCCCCGCTCACCAGCCCCAGACAGCCGGCCAGCACCCCGCCTCCCGCCATCGCCACGGCCGTCAGTCGCCCGATCCACGCCATGAGTCACGCCCCTTCTCCCGCTGGTACGGGAATGCCCTCCAGCAATGCCGCACAGGACGCGAGGCTACGGCCGACCGGGCTGCGGATCGGTGAGCGCGCTCACGTTTCCCGAGCGTCACGATCGCTTACGGTGGGCCCAGTTCCTCTCACGCGTCCGGAGAAAGGCCGACCGAGGTGTCCGTGTCCGACCTCACCGACAGCCGCGCGGCCACCGATGCGCTGCTGGGGGTGCTGAGCCAGGGCCGCTTCAAACCGAGCGCCGTCGGGCGGTTCCTGGGGATGGCGGCTCACCGGTCCCTACGGCAGGCGGCGTACCGTCCCCGCGCGCTGATCCAGGTCACGGTCGTACACGCGCTGTTGCTGGCCGTCTCCCGGGACCGCGCTGGGCGCCGATGGGTGACGGCCGCCTGGTGTCTGGCCGTCCTGCACCTGGGACTGCTGGAACATCGTGACCGGCTCTCGTCGGCCGACGTGCTCACCCTGCTCCGGGGCAACCTGCCTGCCACGGCCCTCGGTTCGTGCCGCTGGTCGGGGGTCCTGGCTCTGTCCTCGGACCTGGCCGACGGCCGCCTCGCGCGCCGGCAGGGCACATGCACTCCCTTCGGCGACTACGCAGACTCCCTCGCCGACGCCGCCTTCTGGACCTGGCTGGTGCTGCGGTACGAACCCAGCCGGACGGTGCGCACGGCGGCCCTCGCCGCGTGGGCGGCACCGGTCACCGCGGTGACCGCCGTCGCCCTCCGCCACGGCGCCATGCCGGAGCGCCCCCGCCCCGCCCTCCTGCGCCCGGCCGCCGCCCTGCAGGCCGTCGTCGCCGCGCGTCGACTCGCTCGCCGCTGAACCATTGCCCCTGCCAGATGCCCTGGAGCGTGCCCTCACCCTTGCGGTGCAGCGTCCCGTTCACCCGCCGACACAGAAGGAAGGCGGTTCAATGACGAAGCGGCCTTTGTCGCGATCCGCCGGCGGGCCGGTCCACGACGAAGGCGTGTGCCCTGGCGACGGCCGCTGCGACGTCCCATCGCACGGTCACCCACCGCGAGCCCGGCACGACCGAGATCCCGCGCGCTTACATGCTCTTCGATCCGTCGGTGTCGACGGTGCCCTCGTCGGTGACGTCAAGGGCGAAAGCGTCCTGGAGGTCCCGGACGGTGACGGACACGGTGCCACGTTCGTGGACGTACGCGTTGTCCAGCAGCACCTCGAGGATTTCGGCGACGGGCCCGCCCGGGACGCGTGCATCGTCCGGGACGTCCTGGACGGCGAGCCGCAGCCGTCTGCCGTCGCGGGCCGGCAGTCCGTGCCACCGTTCCTCGGTCCGTGCCAGCAGTTCCCTCACCGGCCTGTCCGGCGGCGTGGCCCGGCGCAGACCGGCGGTGCGCGACAACCGGAGCACTTCCTCCACGGTCTCGTGCAGTCTGCGGGTGGCTTCCAGTGCCTCCTCCAGCGCCGGCCGGGCATCCTCCTGGTCGAGTCCGGATTCCAGGGTGAGCTGAGGCCCGGTCAGCGGGCTGCGCAGCCGGTGTGAGGCGGTGGCGGTGAAGTTCCGCTCATGACGCAGGAGTTCGGTAAGGCTGTGCGGCATGTCGTTGTGGGTGCGGGCGACCTGTCGATCTCGGCGATGGCACTGGGTGCCGCACGCGCGGTCAGATCGCCCTCGGCCACCGCCCGGCAGTGCCGGGAGAGGCCCTCCAGAGGCGCGGCGAGTGCTTGCGTCTGCCGGCGGGCGACGAGAACCGCAACGGTCAACGCGGCCACCGCCAGGCCCGCCAGGCCCGCCAGGGCGGCCCAGCCGGCGAGTACCCGGCCCCGTACGTCGGCTCGGGGGGAGGACGCGCGGACGACGCCGATGACCTGCTCGGCGTGCGAGACATCGCCACGGGGTCGACTCGAGCAGATCATCAACCACCTGCTCGCCCACGCGGTGAGGGTGTCTGCCCGGCACCGCCATCGCCACCGTGCCCGCACCCGCCGGCCACGGCCGAACACCGCCCATGGTGGGGCGTCACAGCGCGACAGCCGCGCCGGGCCACCGCAGCCGCCCGTGTGCCGGGTCCTCGGCCCCGGAACACGGGCAGGCGCGCATCCTGGGCTACGGTCCGGCGCAGAGGTCCGTGGGCGACCGGCGTCGCCGTGTGGGGTCCGCACAGACGGGGCAGGCGATGACGCCGTCCAGGCTCGACCTCACTGGTTGGGAAGCCAGGGCAGGAGCGGTTGGGAGATCCTCGGCGCCGGTGCGCCTCCGCTTGCTCAGGCGCCGGCCGCCGTGACGACGGCGTCGGTGGCGAAACCAAGCAGGAGGCCCAGCAGGAGGCACCAGGTCGTGAGCGTCTTGAACCCGGTCCGGCGGGCGACCGCCAGCAGTTCGATGACGACGTAGAGGATCGAGCCTGCGGCAAGGCCGAGGAAGGCGATTGACAGGGTGTCGTTGACCAGGTGCTGGCCGAGGAGCGTGCCGAGGAAAGTGGGGCCGCCGCCGATCAGGCCGAGCCACAGCAGCGTTGGCCAGGACGGGCGCTCGCCCTCGGCGGCCAGCGGGGCGACGATGCCGAAGCCCTCGGTGGCGTTGTGCAGGCCGAATCCGACGATCAGCAGGAGGGCGAGGGACAGCTCCCCCTGGGCGGCGGAATTGCCGATGGCCAGGCCCTCGGCGAAGTTGTGCAGGCCGATTCCGGTGGCGATCATCAGCGCGAGCGAGCCCGCCTGAGTACGGGTCCTCGGTGCCAGCTCGGCGGTGGCGGCGGCACCGGGCCCGGCCGGGCGGGCAGCGGCGGCCCGGCGGCGGCTGACCCAGGCGTCGTAGTGGACGAGCCCGGCCAGTCCGACCGTAAGGCCTACGACCAGGGTGACACCCCCGGATGCGACGTTCGCCCATGCGTGCTTGCTCAGCGCCTCATCGACCGGTTCCCAGGCGTGGGTCAGGACGTCCCAGACGAGGAAGGTCAGGATGCCGATGGCCACGGCGTTCAGGCCCGCCTTGAGACGCGGTGTGGGCGTGCGCAGGCGACCGAGGGGAAGGCCGAGGTAGATGGTGAAACCCGCGATGGCGCCGAGCAGGGCGATGTTCGCGCTGGACATGGGGGACTCCGGTCTTTCGTGCACAGGAAGCACCCTGAAGCTAAGTCAGGCAAGGCTCGCCTAACAAGCTGAGGGCCTTCGCCGGCCGGAGATTTGGCGAAACCATTACGGCCGGAACGGCACGGGTGGCTTTCGGGTGGCTTCGATCAGGCTTCACGTGCCGTTCGTCGGCTCTCGTGACTGAGCCGTCTCTCACCCCGGATGTCCGGACTCACGGCGTCATGAGGCGTTGCGTTCCTGGACGACGCAACGCGTAGCCGGCCGATTCCACGGTCCGCACCACGTGACGGTGCATGCCGTTGTGGCGGTGGCGCCGAACCACCCCGCGGGGGACGGGCGCGCCCCACCGCAGAGGGTGTCGGGTGACGTGCGGCATGGGCGCGGGCCGTAGGCTCGCGTCACCGGGTTCGCCCCGCCGAGATCGAAGTGCCGGCGACCGGAGGAGCGCGAACTGTGGGCCGCCAAGGAGCGGCCATGGCCCCGGACGGCGTGGATGTGGTCGCCCTTGTCGCTCGCGGACTCAGCTAAGGGGGAGATATCCGCCTGCCCGACCTCGCGGCCCGGGTGGTCCACAGCAGGGCGAGTGCTGCGGCCTGGATACCTGCGACGACGATGACCAGAATGGGGACGGAGACGTCGTACAGCACCCCGGTCAGCGCGCCACCGGCCAGCGCGGTGGCGCCCATGATCCCGGCGAAGACGCCGTAGGCGGTGGCCCGGCGGCCGGTCGGCACCAGATCGGCGACCGTGGCGCGCAGAGTGGATTCCTGGACACCGACGGCGGCACCCCACGTCAGGGCACCCACCACGGCGATCCCCACCGTATTGGTAAAGGCGAGCGCCGGAACGGCGGCAGACAGGAGCGGCAGGACGACCAGAACCCGGGCACCGACCCGGTCGTAGAGCCAGCCGGTGGCCAACGCGGCCAACGCGTCCGCGGCCATGGCCGCCGCGTACAGCACCGGCACCGTAGCGGCAGCCATGAGGTGGCGGGTCACCAGGTGATAGGAAAGCACACCGAAGGTGGCGAAACCGGTCAGGGTCGCGGCGGTGAAGGCCGCATAGGCCCAGAAGGACTGCGGCAGCCTCGAATCCTGGGGTTCGCCGAGGGGTCGGGTTCGAGGTGCAGGTGAGCCGGCGTCCGTCTCGTAGGCGATGGGATCAGGAACCCTGGCCCGCAACCACAGGAGCAGGGCGATGGCTGCCACACCGGGCAGGGCGAGCACTCCGAGAGCGGGCGCGTAGTCGTCACCGGTGAGGGCGAGAACGCCGGCCACCGTAAGCGGTCCGAGGAGCGCGCCGACCTGGTCCATCGCCTCGTGCACGGCAAATCCGCGGCCTCGCCCGGTGGCGGCGGTGGCGTGCGAGAGCAGCGTGTCCTTGGCCGGAGAGCGCACCGCCTTGCCGACCCGTTCGGCGACCACAAGGGTGCAGGCCACCCACAGGACTCCGGTCAGACCGAGCACCGGGACGCTGGCCGCTGTGAGCATGTATCCGGCAATCGTCCAGGCCCAGAAACGGCGGCTGCGGTCGGCCAGGGGGCCGGAGACCAGTCGCAGTCCCAGCGCGGCGGCCTCTCCCGCCCCGGTGACCACGCCGACCACGGCCGCCGAGGCTCCCAGGTGTGCGAGCAGCGGGCCTGTGATCGAGCGGGCACCCTCGTAGACATAGTCCATGAGCAGGCTGACGCCCCCGAACACCATCACGAACCGCCACGGCGACAGACGCCGGACCGGTCCGTCCGACGGCACGGACCCCGCGCGGGCGAGCTTCACATGTCCTCCCGGAGGTGTCGCGCGCCCGGTACTGCCAATGCCGACAGGTCTCCGTCGCCACCGCTACTGCCCAACAGGGAGCGTTCGTGCGCCCCTCCTCACCAGGGGCTCATTCCGCTCGGTACGGAACTGGCTTCAGGAGCACCGGGCGAGACCGTTTCGCGGTCAACGTAACAGGTACCCGACGGCGCTCTCTCCCGGCTGCGGCCGGTGTTCTCGCCGCCTCGGGCGGGCTGCCGGTATGGCATCGCGGCTCGAGGACAGCCGTGTCCAGGGGACCGAGGACGTCATGGGCAAGGGCAACGCCGCTTTGCGTCTTCGTGGCGGGTGAGCCGCCACATCCGCAGCAGAAGACGCTGATCCGCAGGAACAGGGGATTTCTGAGCGTGAGGGGTTCAAGATGCACCTGACGGCGGGATACCCCGGCGCCGAAACAGCATCCGCATCGTGTTCCCAAGGCCTTTGAGAGACCGGGTTCCGGCGGGCGCGACGGCTACCCCAAGCAGGCCGCTCGCGTCGTCGGCCGAGGAACTGCCGGGCTCGCTCGCGGTGAAGGGCTCGAAGCGCAGGGTGCGGGGTGCGGGGGTCTTGACGGTGGGGGCGGCCTTGCGGGGGACGTCGTCGTCGCGGACGGCGTGCCCCAGGCGTGCGGGTACGTCACCGGCCGTCAGGGCGCTCACGCGTTCGATGGCCTCTGATGGCGAGAGAGCACAGGAAGCCTCTGGCGCGGCGTCCGTCGGCAGGCCCGCGTTCGCGGCGTGAGCAGTTCCGATCAATGGTGTTCCGTGACGTGCCTGGAGGCCCAGGTCCGGAACAGCGAGAGTGCCTCGGTCAGGTTGCCGGGCCCACAGGTGACGTGAAACGTCTGCCCGGACGTCCACGCCATGGCCCAGTCGTGTTCGTCTCGGGTGATCCGTCGACGCGGATGGTTGCGGTCAGCCAAGTCCGTCTCGGCGAGATTGATCTTGACGAGCCACCCCGGGTTGTCGATCGTCTCGATCGTCACGCCCCATTCGTGTTCCCAGTCGCCATCACACTGTGCCGAATACCAGCTCTGCAGCCACTCGAGGACGTGCTCGGGTCCGGACATCGACGCGATGCTGGTGCTGGATTCCGCGTTCGGTGGGTATAGCCGCTGGTAGTGGGGGTGGTTACGGGTGCTCGGGGTGGGTGCTGGGGCATGGTGCTGAGGGCGGATCGAGCGCGCGTCGACGCCCTCGCGCGGCTCGGCCTCACCCCGCCGCGCGGTGGCGTCCGCGCCCACGGAAGCGGCCGCGCTGGGTTCGCGCGCGACTCCGAGCTCCTGATCGACGTCCCCGAAGCCACCACACGCTCAGCCGTCGCCGACCCCGGCATGGTCGTCTCCTTTCCCGTTCGAACTGCCGTCGGCACGAATATGTCTGACGTGGCATCAGCGTCACGACACCGATCAGGTTCACTCCTGGCTGCGCGGGCTGGCGCGAACCACGCCGACCCGGTGCTGAGCGGCGTGGTCGGTGCCGTCCGCCCGCCTCACCTCTTCCCCGTCAGCAGCGGCTGTCCGCACGGGTGTTGGCCGCGGGGAGGCCAGAGCGACGCCTGCGGTTCACGATCACGGATCTGTGGGCCCTGCTCACTCGGTCGGTTCCTGGCCGGTGAGCAGATCGAGCAAGCCGGCGGGGGCGTTGTCACCGAAGATGAGCTGGTGGTTCTTGGCGGATTCGGCGGCGAACCGGGCGCTGCGGTCAAAGAGCGCCTGTTCGTACTCCGCAAGGGCGCCTTCGATATCGCCGGGGTGTGCGGCGATGGCTTCGCCGAGTTCGGCACCGTCGAACATGGCGAGGTTGGCGCCTTCCCCGGCGAACGGTGACATGAGGTGGGCGGCGTCGCCCAGCAGCGTCACTCCGGGGACGCGGTCCCACCGGTGGCCGATCGGCAGGGCACTGATCGGGCGCGGGGCGAGGGCGGTTTCCCCGTCAGTGATGAGTGCGGTGAGTTCAGGTGCCCAGCCGGTGAATTCGGCCGCGACCTGGGCCGCCGCCGTTTCGGGACGGGCGAGGATGGCGGCGATCCATTCCTGCGGCTTGGTGAGCGCGACGTAGGTGTGAAGAACGGCGTGGGCCTCTCGATGGCCGAGGATCCCCTTGCCGGCCGTGACGGCGAACAGGGAACCGTCGCCGGTGGCTTTGGCGGCTCCGGGGCGGCGCTGGTCGACGTCGTACAGGTAGGTCTCGATGAACGACGTGCCGACGTACTCGGGCTTCGCGTCGGACAGTAGTGGCCGGACCCTCGACCAGGCGCCGTCCGCGCCCACGAGAAGGCTGGTCGTCACGGTCGGCGCGTCGGCGAACGTCAGCTCGTGCCGTCCGTCCCCCAGGGGGTGGACACCGGTGACCTTGTGTCCCCACTGGATCACCTCGGCGGGCAGCGAGTCGATCAGGATCCGACGCAGGTCTCCGCGGAGCACCTCGGGACGCCCGCCCGTGCCGTCGTCGGGCTGGTCAAGCAGGACCGCGCCGTGCTGGTCGAGCACACGTACGGCCTCGCCACCTTCATGGATGATGGCGCGGAACTCGTCGGTGAGGCCGGCCGCTTCGAGGGCGAGCCGGCCGTTGTACTCGTGGATGTCGAGCTGGCCGCCCTGCGTGCGGGTGTCCGCCGATGTCTCGGCTTCGTAGATGGTCGCGGGGATGCCGTGCAGGTGCAGGACCCGGGCGAGGGTCAGGCCGCCGAGTCCGGCGCCGATGATGGTGACGTGCGGGTTCATGGTGGTTTCCCTTTCGGTCGGACACGCTCTACTCGGGTACACTGTTCGCAGTTATGGCCTCACGATAGCACTACTGCGAACGGTGAGCGCAGTAGTGAGGAGGGAAACCCGATGGACGACGTTCACACGGTGGTCTGGAGTCGGCCGGAGCGGGCCGCGAAAGGCCCCGCGCCCTCACGCACCCGGACGGAGATCACTGCCGCGGCCATCGCGATCGCCGACGCCGAGGGCATCGACGCGCTGTCCATGCGCCGCGTAGCCAAGGAACTGGGAACGGGCACAGCCTCGCTCTACCGATACCTGGCATCCAAGGACGACCTGCTCGACCTCATGCTCGACGCCGTAGTGGCCGAGGACGGCGGCCCGCCTGCCCCCACCGGCGACTGGCGGGGCGACTTGCGGACACTGGCCCATCGCTCCCGGGCCACCATCCACCGGCATCCCTGGATGACCTCCCTCGCGGCCGGGCGCCCATCGCTCGGGCCGAACTCCCTCGATGCCACCGAACACGCGCTCGCCGCCCTCGATCCCCTCGGCTTCGACATCGACGTCATGATCACCGTCGTCGATACGCTGCAGGCCTTCGTCCGCGGCTACGCCATCGGCGAACTGGCCCAACAGGAAGCCGTCCGGCGCTCCGGAGTCGGCAACCAGGAGTGGATGGACGCCCACGCGCCCTACCTCGACAAAGTCGTCAAGGCCGGGCGCCACCCACTCCTCGCCCGCGTCATTCGTGACGCCGAACTTCCCCACGCCGCCGACAGCGCCGAGCGCGGTTTCGAAATGGGACTCGAGCGCCTTCTCGACGGTTGGGAGGCCAACCTCCCTGTCCGCCCGTGACGATTCGACGGCATCAACTGGGCGGTGTCCCTGATGCCGCCCTGGGTGCCGCCCTGGGTGCCGGCCTCCCGGAGCTGGACCCCCGACACAGCGCCCAAGACGGCGTCCACACGTCGAGCGGTTGGCGCGTTCGCGAGTGTGGCTCGTCGGGGTCCAGGTAGTAGGGGAGGCGCTTTGCGACCGGCTTCCGGCCGGGTGAAGGCGGCCGTCAGCACGCTGAGTGTGGAGCGCGCCAACAGCGCCTCGCCGATGGCCTGGACGGTGCGGGCGGTGATGAGCCAGCCGTTGGAGGCGAGGCCGCCCGGATGCTGAGGAGTGTCAACACGCTCAGTCCGGCAAGCATCATCCGGCGGTGGCCGATCAGGCCGGCGGCGCGTGCCGGCCTGGGCTTCGAGGAGCGCTCGGCACGGGCTCACGATGACGGCGAGGGGAGCTCCCCATCCTTCTGAAACGAGCTCACAAAACCCCGGGCACTGCCCATGTCAACGAGTCTCATGACGAGGGACGGCCGGGAGTTGGCAACCGGCTTCCTGCGGGAAGGTGTGGCCTGCGGGCGGGTGTCCTTGCCATCATCGTTTGGGTGACCGATGATCAGCGCATACCCCCCTCGAAGGTGGCCGACGACCGCGCGTCGCTCACCTCGTTCCTCGACTACCAGCGGGCCACCTTGGCCATGAAGTGCCGGGGACTGACCGGTGAGCAGCTGAAACAAAGGGCGATCCCGACCTCAGAGCTCACACTCTTGGGCCTGGTACGCCATGCGGCCTCCGTTGAGCGAACCTGGTTCCGCTTCGTCCTCAACGCCGAGGACGTCAAGTCGCTCTGGCCTGGCGAGGCCGACGGCACGTCCGCCGAGTTCCACGTCGAGGACGCCGACGTGGACGAGGCGTTCGGAGCCTGGCGCGAGGAGTGCGACCGTGCACGCGCAGTCGCTACTTCCTTCGCCTCCCTCGATGACACTGTCAACTGCGGTGGCGTGGACATCTCGCTCCGGTACGTTCTCACCCACATGATCGAGGAGTATGCGCGGCACAACGGTCACGCCGACCTGCTGCGCGAAGCGATCGACGGTGCTGTCGGCGAATAGCGCAGCCCAGTACATGATGACTCGCGTGCCGGATGGCCTACGAGTTCTCCTGTTGCCTGGCGAAGGCTGGGTTGCGCATGCGGACCATGCCAGGCATGGCGTTCTGGATGCCGGGGCCCCATTTGGTGCGACGAACGCAGAAGCGGCGTCCGTCCCCACAAGAAAGCCTCGGAGGGCTCCCGTGCCGCATTTTCGGGACAGTCCTGAGGAGGACGCGGTTGCGGAGGAGATCGGTTCCGGCGTGGCCGTGCATCTGCCTCCCAAACCGTTTCGTTCTGGTGTTGCCGTCATCGGAGCGGCCGTTGTGGTAGGGCAGGGTGAGGCCGGCATCAACGGCTGAGCGTTCGAGGCCGTTGGTGAAACAGTGCAGGTGAGGCCGGGGCGTGCCGCGGTGATTTTCTCCAGCAGGATGGCGCGTGAACATCGGTGAGGGGCGCTCGGCGAGTTCCGAGAGCCGTTCCGCACGGGCGAGCAAATCCAGGTGTCACAGCTTGTTGTCGTGCCTGGAGCAATCGGCGGAGTAGCACTCGGCGTGCGAGCTTGCCGACGCGATGGCCGCATCCTCATTCCGGCGCTGTGCAGCTGCCCGGGCCTGCTCAAACTCGCCACAGGACGAGTATCGCGTACGGCGCTGCCGCGTCGTGGGAGTGGTCACCGACGAACGTCCGCCGGGATCGAGCGCCCACCGATGGCATCCGAACACTCTCAAAACGACCTCCTACAGGTCGAGGACGACCTCGGTGGTCGGTGCGCTGCAGCAGGCGAGGATGGTGCCGGCTTCGGGGAGTTCCAGGGGTGCGGTGGTGTAGGTGATGTCGCCTGTTACGAGGTGGGTGACCAGGTGTGACAGACGCCGGTGCGGCAGGACCAGCGGGTCGGGATGTCGCAGGCTTCGGCGAGATCGAGCAGGGAAGCGTGGGCGGGTGACCAGGGGGTGGTGATGCCGCTGCGGGCGAAGGTGACGAGGGGGCCGGTGCCCGTGGGACCGGGTGGTTGGTGCGGCCGGATCGTGGCGGTGGGTGTGACGCCGGGGTTGATGGCAGGAAGGGCGCCGAACCGTTCGGTATGGATCTGCTCGGGGCGCAGGCCGTGATCGTGCAGGAAGCCGCCGAGGTCGCTCATGAAGGCAGGGGGTCCGCAGAGGTAGGCGTCGGCGTCGGTGGGGATGCCCATGGCCGTGAGGGATGAGGCACTGGGGCGGCCTGGGGTGATGTGGGGCTCGTCGGGGTGCGGGGTTTCGGAGGTGTAGTAGATGTGCTCGTGGGCGTCGGGGAGTTGGGCCAGCAGCGCGTGGGTCTCGTTCGCGAAAGCGTGGTGTGCTCGGTCGCGGGCGGTGTGGATCCACCAGACGGGGCGTGGGTCTCGTGCGGTGGCCAGTTGGTGGAGCATGGCGAGTACGGGAGTGGCACCGATCCCTGCCGAGACGAGGACGATCGGGCGGGTGTCGTTTGGGAGTACGAACGATCCGCGGGGGCCGGCGACGTCCACGAGGTCCCCGGGGCGGAGCGCGGCATGGATGTAGCCGCTGATTTTCCCGTGGGGCTCGTGCTTGACGCTGATGCGGTACGTGGTGGCTGCCGGCGCGGAGGACAGGGAGTAGCTGCGCACCGTGGGGGTGGCCTTGTCGAGGGTGAGGCGGATGGAGAGGTACTGGCCGGGGCGGGTCTCGGGCAGGGGGGTGCCGTCGGTGGTGTCGAGACCGACCGATGAGACGGTGGGAGTCTCTGGGACGATGCGGGCGACGCGCGTGCTTTTGAAGCCTGGCGATGCCGGCTCTTCTCCGGGCTGCTGGGCTGCGGCGAGTTCGCGGAAGGACCGTTGCCAACCGGGGCTGAGGGCGGGGATGTTGAGTGCTTTGGCCAGCGCCGCGGGGGCGCGGTCGGGGAGGTAGAGCAGTGCGTCGGTGTCGGCGACGCTGAGTTCTTCGGGGCCTTTCCGGGTGAGGGTGATCTCGTCGCCGGCCCGGACGGGTCCCTCGGTGATCACGCGCATGCAGAAGCCGGGCCGGTGGTGGGCGACCAGCAGGGACGCCATGGTGGGTTCACCGATGCGCATCCCGACGCGGTAGCAGGTGACGCGGGGCTGGGTGACTTCGAACTCGGCCTCGCCGACGCGGTACCGGTCGCCGATGCATACTTCGTCGTCGGGCAACCCGTCGACGGTGAAGTTCTCTCCGAACATCCCGAAGCGCAAATCATCGCGGTCGAGGTGTTTTTGCCAGTACTCGTAGGACTGCAGCTGGTAGACGAGGACAGCACGTATCTCGCCCCCGTGCCCTGCCAGGTCTCCTTGGCCGTCTCCGTCGATGTTCACCGCCGGGCCATGCGGGGGCCCTTGACGGGGGCCTTCCAGGCTCCCGTACGGACAGTTCTTCCCTGCCAGGTGGTCTCCCTGGGCATCCCTACGTTGACGGACAGCAGCGTCGCCATTGCGGACCTCCTGCAAGGTGGGCGGCCGGGGCGGCCCCTCGTGGGTCTGTGATCCGTGCGTTCGGGCCGAGACGGGTCTGTTCGCCGGCGCCGCCGCAAATTTCGTGATCACGAATCGCGTGGTGCGTTCGCTGGGATTCTTCGAAGGGAGGGAGCGGCATGGAAGACCGTGCCCATTCGAATTTTCTCGGTGGAGCATTCGTATCGCGCATGCCTGCGGGGTGGCGAGGCGGTGCCGCGCCGTACCAGAATGATCATATGGAGTACAAGCTCGAGGTCGTCATCCTGCCCGTGAGTGATGTCGAACGCTCTTTGGCTTTCTATACCGGGTGTCTGGGTTTCCACCTTGATGTGGACTACGGGCCCGGACCCGATTTCCGTGTCGTGCAGTTGTCGCCTCCTGGGTCCGCGTGCTCCGTGCAGATCGGAGTGGGTCTCACCGAGGCCGAGCCTGGCTCGGTACGCGGCCTGTACCTGGTTGTTCCCGATGTTGAAGCTGCGCGGGCCGAGCTGGCGGAGCGTGGCGTCGATGTCGGGGAGATCAGGCACAAGGCACCCCTCGACGCGTGGCAGGGGGGCTTCGCGCCGGGTGTCGACCCGGAGCGCCGCGACTATGCGAGCTTCGTGGAGTTCGCCGACCCGGACGGCAACGCATGGACACTGCAGGAGCGCGGTTTTCGTCTCTCGTGAGGTGGTGCCGGCGTATCCGCCTTTCTGACTCTGCCGTGTTTTCTCCGGGCCCGTGCCCGCTCATTCCGGCTCGTGAGCGTGGCCGTATGGCCGGGAACGCCGGGGGTCGATGACGAGGAATCATGTATGGCCACTTTGCGGGCGCTGGAGTGTCTGGTGGCGTTGGTCGACGAGGGCTCGGTGACCAAGGCCGCGGGTGTACTGCATATGTCGCAGCCGGCGCTGTCCCATCAGATCGCGTCGTTGGAGAGGGAGTTGGGTACCCCTGTGGTGGAGCGGCTGGCCCGGGGCATCCGGGTCCACACCGATCCGACGGTCGTCCTGCGCACCCTCAGCCCGCGAACCGCTGCCCAGCTGGCAGGAGCCGGTATGGGGGGTGACCATCGTGCCGGTGTCCGCGCTGGCGGGACGGCCCTCGGCCGTGGCACGCCGTCTGGAACCGAGGGTGCACCGCGACATTCTCGCCATCACGATGGTTCCCTCCGACGCTCTGGTGCGCAGGTTCGTCGCCGACCTGCGGCGGAGAGGGCTGCCCAAGGTGAACACCGAAGCGCGGGAGCGGCCCGGGGATGGCGCTGCGGAAGAGTGAGTTCCGCCGCCGGTCAACCGGTGAACAAGCTGATCCATGTGCCTGCCGACCGGGGACCGGAGCATAGCGGTCTGCCCTGCCGTCATAGCGGCAGTGCCTACAGTGCTGGGTGCAATTCCTGCGCCGCTGGAGATAAAGGCACTCAGTTGCTCGCGAAGCTGCGTCCGGTGCCAGAGGCTGGGGTGATGACAGAGTCTGTTCAGGAACCAGGGGAGTCGACGCCGTTCGGCGAAGAGCGCGATCCTGCCCGGGTGGTGGCGTTCAGCGACGCCGTGATCGCCATCGCCATCACGCTGCTCGTCCTGGAGATCCGCCCGCCGCACGACACCCGACACCTGCTGCACGGCCTTGCCGCGCTCTGGCCGTCCTATCTGGCCTACGGCGTCACCTTCATGCTGATCGGGCAGGTGTGGGCCAACCACCACATCATGTTCGATCACATCCGCAGCGCGGACCGGGTGGTGCTGTTCCTCAACACCATGCTGCTGATGGACGTCGCGTTCCTGCCCTTCGCCGCTTCCGTGCTGGCCGAAGCGTTCCGCGACGGACACGGGCAGCGCACCGCCGTCGTCCTGCACGGCATCGCGTTCGAACTCGCGGCCGTACTGTTCAACGTCATCTGGTGGTACGCCGGTCATGACCGGCGGCTCCTCACCACCACCATCGATGCGGCCGGTGTGACGGCCATCGGCCGGCGTTTCCAGCTCGCCCTGGTCTGGATCGGCCTTGGAACCCTGCTCGGTGGTCTGGTTCCCATACTCGGCGTGGCTGTGATCGCCGCCTTCATTCCCTATTACTGGCTGCCCATCGCGGGCGAGCTCGCCAGGGCGAAGCGTCGGAGTGCCCGCAGGGATCGGACGTGACCGCCTGAAGTGTCATCCGGCCACGCCGTCGCGGGTGATGCCGACTACGGCCTCCTGCAGCGGTCTGCCGGTGAAGGCGAGGTTCGCGATCAGCAGGGAGACCGTGAAGCCGATGCCGGCGAGGGGCGCCACTACCGGCGCCCGGCCTCGGTCGTGGCATCCAGCATGCTCGGCCATCGACATGGTCGGCAGCGTCGACCCGGCCGTCGATCACGTCAGGAGGCCAGAGGGTGCCGCCGTCACCATCGTCGAGTACGGCGACTACGAGTGCCCGTACCGCAGTGACGCCGGCCCCATCACCCGCGACCTGCTGCTCTCGCGGCCCGACGTGCGCTACGTCTGGCGACACCTGCCGCTGAGCGACATCCACCCTCACGCACGCCCGGCGGCGGAGGCAACGGAAGCAGCCGCGGCCCGAGAGCCTTCTGGCCCGTACGCACGCTGCTGCAGTGCCAGGACCGGCTCGAGCTGAGCGACCTGCTCGGCTACCTGGGTTGAGCCGGCCGCGCGGGGCGCCGGGCCGAGGCCCCGCGCGAGCACCGAGCCGGCGCCCGAGCGTCTCAGGCCGGTCGGCGACGAGAGTCCGCAGTGCCGAGCCGATACCCCGTGATGCGGCGCCGGACAGACAGGCGGGCACCGACCGCCTGAGCGCGCTCGGGGTGAGCGGCTGCGCTCGCTGATGGTCTTTGACGGGAGGAGGCTTGAAACCGGCCTGAAGCCAGTCAGGTCACCTGGGCGCGGCGCGACCCCGACCACGGCTCTAATCTAACTAGTTAGATTGCCTTGACAGGTTAGGTGGGGCGTGGTCGGCTATGGGTAACCAGTCAATCTCTTGAGAAGGGTTAGTGACATGGTCTTCGCCGTCCACCACCGCACGGCCACCGTCAACGGTCTCGAGGTCTTCTACCGGGAGGCCGGCGACCCCACGGCACCTGCCCTCGTCCTCCTCCACGGCTTCCCGACCAGCTCGCACATGTTCCGCCACCTGATCCCGGCGCTGGCCGACCGCTACCACGTGATCGCCCCCGACCACATCGGCTTCGGCCAGTCCGCGATGCCCGCCCTGCAGGACTTCCCGTACACCTTCGACGCCCTCACCGAGGTCACCTCCGCTCTGCTCCAGCAGCTGGGCGTCGAGCGCTTCGCGATGTACGTGCAGGACTACGGCGCCCCCATCGGCTGGCGTCTGGCCCTCCAGGACCCGGAGAGCGTCACCGCGATCATCACCCAGAACGGCAACGCCTACGAGGAGGGCTTCGTCAAGCCCTTCTGGGACGCCGTCTTCGCCTACACCGGCAACCCGGGTCCGGAGACCGAGGCACCCATGCGCGGCGCCCTGACCCTGGAGAGCACCCGCTGGCAGTACCTGAACGGCGTGGCGGACCCCAGCCTGGTCAGCCCCGACAACTGGATCCACGACCAGGCGCTGCTGGACCGCCCCGGCAACGCCGAGATCCAGCTCAAGCTCTTCCGGGACTACCCCACCAACGTGGACCTCTACCCGCAGGTCCACCAGTACTTCCGCGACTCCCGGGTCCCGCTGCTCGCGGTCTGGGGAGCCGGCGACGAGATCTTCGGCCCCGACGGCGCCGAGGCGTTCCGCCAGGACCTGCCCGACGCCGAGATCCACCTGCTCGAGTCCGGCCACTTCGCCCTGGAGAGCCACCTCCAGACCATCACCGGTCACATCCGCGACTTCCTCGCCCGCGTCCCCGCCTGACGCCGTGCGCATCGTTCAGAACTCCTGCGGCGACGGGGGAGTCCGGGCTCTCACCGGCAACAGCAAGATCGCCTGGACCTTTTTCTGCCAGCCCGAGGCCCACGCTTCCCGCTGTTCCTGCACCCCCTGACCGCCACCAACAACGACCTCACCGGGAGCGCCGGCGCCCCCGCACTCCGCACTCCGCACTCCGCACCGAAGGGAATCCGCCATGGGACTGTCCTGGCAACAAGGACCTCTCGCCGCAGGCTCGATCGGCCACTTCCTCACCCCCGAGCCGCTCCCCGAGCGTCTCCTGTTCGCCGAGCCGCTGCGCCGTCGCATGCGCGTGCAGTTCAACGACGCCTGGATCGCCGACAGTGAGAACGTGATCCTCTTTCACGAACCGGGCCGCTATCCCGTGGCCTATTTCCCCCGCGAAGACGTCGCCGAGCAGGCACTGGTCCCCAGCGGCAAGGTCACACGGCACAAGGACCTCGGCGACACCGCCTGGTACGCCGTGCACGCAGGAGAGCGCACCACCGAACGCGCCGCCTGGGAGTTCACCGCCCCGCCCGTGTATGCCGCCGAACTCCAGGGCCGTATCGCCTTCGCCTGGCGGGCGATGGACGCCTTCTACGAGGAGGACGAACGCATCCTGGGACACGCCGCGGACCCGTACCACCGCATCGACATCCGCAACACCTCGCGCACTCTGGAAGTCCGCCTCGACGACAGCGTGATCGCCCGCTCCGAGCACCCCATGGTGCTCTTCGAATCCGGATTCGCCCCGCGCTGGTACGTTCCGCGCGCCGACGTCGACGAGACCAAGCTGAGCCCGGTCGAAGGCCAGACCTTCTGCCCCTACAAGGGCCTGTGCGACTACTACGACATCGGCGACGCGAGTCGCGCCGCCTGGTCGTACCGCAACGCCTACCGGGAGGTCGACCGGATCAGCGACCTGGTGTCCTTCGAACCGGACCAGGTCGAGGTCTACCTCGACGGCACGCGCCTGCACCTCGAGCCCGGTCAGAACGTCGTCCCCCACGGCGTCGACCGCGGCCTGGATGCCTCCGAGGCCAAGGGCCGCTGACCGTCACGAGCGAGATGCTGCTGCACCGACGGGGGTACGGACCCGTACCGGCAGTCATGGCGCGGGGACGCCGCAGGGTGGCATCGGCACGCCGCCGACCAGTGTCCCGGGCCGGCTGGGATGCCGATGCTGTCCGTGACGAGATGTGATTCCGTCGCCGAGCACATCTACGGCGCAGCGGGGGTGCTGGTCGTCGACGTGATCGGTGGGGCGACGGCGACTGCGACGGCCCTGATGGCCGGCCGGGGCTCGTGTCAACAGGTTCGTGCTCAGCTTCATCTCAGGAAGCACGAGGGGAGAGGGCAGCCCTGTCTTCCTGCTCCTCACGCTCCCGCAACTGAGCGTCCGTTCGCGTTCCTTCGGCGCCGTCGCGCTCGGCGTTGCCCTGGACGCAACCTCGGTACCCACCGCTCCCGCTGACGCCGGCACCAGCATCTTCAGGACCACCGACGGCCATCTCCTCGGCCTCATCTTGCCGTGGGCGACCTGCTCGGCGACGTCGCGGCGGCGCTCGTCAGGAGCGTCGTGGGCCACCGGGAATCACGCCGCGACGAGTTCCTGCTCGCGGTCCGGCGTCCTGGCCTCGGGCCTCTTGTTCGGCAGCGAGAGCCGGAAGACCTTGCGCCACGCGGAGAACACCTGCTTGGGCAGCGGCCCGGTGACGTACTCCAGCTCGTACTTTTCGAACAGCGCGCGCACCTTCACCGCGACCTCGGCGTACCGGTTGCTCGGCAGGTCCGGGAACAGGTGGTGCTCGATCTGGTGCGAGAGGTTGCCGGTCATGAAGTGCATGGCCTTGCTGCCGCTGATGTTGGCCGAGCCCATCATCTGGCGCAGGTACCACTGGCCGCGTGTCTCGCCCTTGATCGACCGGCGCTCGAAGACCTGGACGCCTTCGGGGAAGTGCCCGCACATGATCACCGAGTGGGACCAGATGTTGCGGACCAGGTTCGCGGTGAACGTGGCGGCGAGCGTGGGGAGGAACGACGGGCCCGACAGCAGCGGATGGATCACGTAGTCCTTGAGCACCTGCTTGCGGATCTTGCGGCCCACGGCCCTGGCCCGCGCGCGGAACTCCGGGTTCTTGCGGCGGCGCTTGTGCAGGTTCTTGCCGAGCTCCAGGTCGTACGCTGCGATGCCGTACTCGAAGAAGCAGGCGTTGATGAAGTTCCACAGCGGCTGGCCGAGGTGGAACGGGTGCCACTTCTGGTCCTCGTCGACGCGCATGATGCCGTAGCCGAGGTCGTTGTCCTTGCCGATCACGTTGGTGTACGTGTGGTGCAGCTCGTTGTGCGAGTGCTTCCACTGATCGGACGGCGAGACGTGGTCCCACTCCCAGGTGGTGGAGTGGATCTTCGGGTCACGCATCCAGTCCCACTGGCCGTGCAGGACGTTGTGGCCGATCTCCATGTTGTCCATGATCTTCGCCACGGACAGCCCGGCGGTGCCGAGCACCCACGCGGGCGGGAAGATCGAGAACAGCAGCACGCCCCTGCTGACCAGCTCGAGCTTGCGCTGTGCCGAGATGACCCTGCGGATGTAGGCGGCGTCCTTCTCGCCACGGCCGGCGATCACCTCGTCGCGGATCGCGTCCAGTTCGCGGCCGAGATCCTCGATCTGCTTCGCGGTCAGGTGGGCGGTGGGGTCGATGGCGGTCAAGGTGCTCCTACCGTTCGATGTCGCAGGGGCCCGCCGCGGCGGACACACAGGTCTGGATGAGGACGCCCGGCTCGGCCTCGGTGATCTCGCCGGTGCGCAGGTCGCGGACGGCTCCCGCCTTGAGCGGCGTGACGCAGCCGAAGCAGATGCCCATGCGGCACCCGGAGGGCATGAGCACGCCGGCCTCCTCGCCGATGTCCAGCAACGGCGTGGCGCCGTTCGCTTCGACGGTCTTGCCGGTGGCGCTGAACGTGACCTCTCCGCCGTCGCCGGTGGCGATGACGCTGGGGCGGAAGCGTTCGGTGTGCAGGCGCTCAGGGACGCCGTGCGCGCTCCAGTGCTTTTCGGCGGCGTCGAGGAGGCCCGCGGGCCCGCAGGCCCAGGTCTCGCGCTCGGCCCAGTCGGGCACGAGTTCATCGAGACGGGCGATGTCGAGCATGCCGTCCGTGTCGGTGTGCACCTCGGTGAGCCGCAGCTTCTTGTCCGCGACCAGGTCGTGCAGTTCCTTGCGGAAGATCACGTCCTGCGGCTGCGGCGCGCAATGGACCATGACGACGTCGTCGAACTCGGTGTCGCGCAGCATGCCCATCACCGGCGTGATGCCGCTGCCGGCCGTCAGGTAGAGCACCTTGGCGGGCTTGGCCTGTGGCAGCACGAAGTCACCGGTCGCCTGGTCGAGCTGGATGAGCGTGCCCGGTTTCGCTCTGCGGACCAGGTGGTTGCTGACCTTGCCGTCCGGGATCGCCTTCACGGTGATCGTGACGCGGCCGTCCGGGCGGTTTGCCGGCGAGGTGACGGAGTAGGCACGCCACAGGCGCACCCCGTCGACGTCGACCCCGATCCGCACGTACTGACCGGCCGTGTGGCCGCGCCAGCCCCGTCCCGGCCTGATCACGATGGTCGCGGCGTCACCCGTCTCGGGGTGCACGGCCTCGATGCGCCCCCGCAGGTCGGCGCCCGCACGCAGCGGGCTGACCAGGTCGAGGTAGTCCGACGGCAGCAGCGGCGTCGTGACCATCTCCAGCAGTTTCCACGCCCTGCTGCGGAGGGCAGTACTCGTCATGGCCCCAGCTTGCTGTGCGCAAAGGCGTAAAGTCCTGACCGCAGGATGTGAATTTGGACGGTCCGATTGTTCGCAGGGAATAAAATCGTGAGCCATGCCATGCGAAGGGTCAGTGAACTGGCCCTTGACGAGACAACGGTCACCGCACTTCGGGCCGCGCTGAGGGCCACCGCCGACGAGGTCGTCCAGGCGATCATCGACGAGGTCCCTCCCTACGCCAACGCCCTGTCGGGTCACATGGGCGCCACCATCCGCCGAGCCGTCCGCACCGCCCTGGGACACTATCTCGACCTTGCGAGCGGCAACGCCACAGGCGGCGACGCCGGTGACGCGGCCTACGAGCTGGGCCGCGGTGAAGTGCGCGACGGCCGCTCGATGGACGCCCTGCTCAGCGCCTACCGCGTCGGTGCCCGCGTGGCCTGGCGATGCCTGGCAGCGGGTGCCGTACCCGCAGGTCTGCCCGCCGCCGAGGTCGCCAAGTTCGCCGAGCTGACCTTCGCCTACATCGACGAACTCTCCGCCGCGAGCGCCGCGGGCCACGCCGACGAACTGGCCGCCCGGGGCCGGGCCCACGAGCGCCACCTGGAACACCTGGCCCGCGACCTGCTCGCCGGCGCGAGCCCGGACGCGCTGCTGGCCTCCGCTCAACGGGCCGGCTGGCAGCCTCCCGTTTCGCTGACCGCGGTCCTGCTGCCCGCCGCCCAGGCCCGGCCCGCCTATCGCGTGCTCGACCCGAGCACCCTCGTCCTCGACGATCTGCCGGACGCCACCGGTGTGCTGCTGGTCCCCGACGCCGACCGATCACATCTCTTGCGGCAGCTGACCGACCGCACCGCCGTGGCCGGCCCGGCCCGGCCATGGACGCGTGCCTCCGCCTCGTACGCACGAGCCGTACGCGCGCGCTCCCTCTCCTCCGATATTCGCGATACGGAGGACCACCTGCCCGAGCTGGTGCTGAGCGCCGACACGGACGCGTTCGCAGACCTGCGCGCCCGAGCCCTCGCACCCCTGCGGACCTTGTCCGCCGCAAGCGCACGGCGCCTGGAGGAGACACTGCGGGAGTGGCTGCTGCACCAGGGGAGGCGGGAGGAGGTGGCGGCGGCGTTGTTCGTCCATCCCCAGACCGTCCGGTACCGGATGTCGCAGCTGCGGGAGCTGTTCCCGGATCTCTCCTCGCCACACCGGGTCCTTGAACTGACGCTGGCGCTCGGTCTTCGGGGCAGCTGACGCGTACTTGGCTTGGCGTTCACCGACTTCGGCTCGTCAGGGTGAACGCTCTTGGAGTGCCTGGTAGGACCGGTGTGGCGGCTGCGTCCATGGTGTGTGAGGTACGCGGATGAGGGGTCTGACCCCAGCGTGACACCGGTGCCGGGAGATGGGGCGGATGCAGGCGGCTGACCAGGTCGGTCAGGGCGTGGGCGAGGTAGGTGACGTCATAGGCGCGGCGTCCCTCACGATGAGGATCTCCGGGCCGCCCGGCCTGCATCAACTGCACGAAAATATCGCGCAGTTGGGCGCGCGGTAACGAGCGTTGCGTCGTCGGCGGATCTCAGGCGCACGGCATCCAGCGGTGCGACCCAGGAGGTGCGGCCGGACCCCGGCGCGGCCAGCGGGAGGCCGGCCAGCTGGCGCCGCAGGCGCGTCGGCTCCCGCCAACCGCCGTTCAAAGCCGCGTACAGCGTTCCGTGCCCGCGCCGGTGCTCGACCGCCGGCGGCCGCTCGACCAGGGCTTCGCTGCCCCATCCGCGCCCAGTACCGCGTCAGTGACCGAAGAGCGCAAACGCCGAGCTCAGTAGCTGTCGTAGGTGGGCTTGCCGTTTGGCCGGTAGACGCCGACGATGGTGCCGCTCTTCGTCGTCGAGACGCTCACGGGCTCCAGCGCGGTGGGGATCGCTCCGTCGGCGAACAGCCGTTTGCCGGTACCGATGATCACCGGGTGGATGGTCAGCCGGTACTCGTCGACGAGGCCGTGCCGCATGAGGGTCTGGGCGAGGTCGCCGCTGCCGACGACGTTGATGTTGCCGCCGTCGGACGCCTTCAGCGTGCGAACCGCATCGGCGATGTCGCCTTCAAGCAGCGTGGAGTTGCGCCAGTCGACGGACGCCAAGGTCCGAGACGCCACGTACTTGTGCATGCTGTTCATCCGGTCGGTGAACGGGTTGCCGGGATCGGCGGTCGGCCAGTACGCCGCGAAGATCTGGTAGGTCTTGCGGCCCAGCAGCATCGCGTCGGAGTCCTCGTACCAGCCGGCGATGGCCGTGCCGACCTCGTCGTCGGCCACCGGTTTCTGCCAGCCGCCGTGCTCGAAGCCGCTCTCAGCGTCTTCATCCGGACCGCCCGGCGCCTGCATGACGCCGTCCAGCGTGAGGAACGTGCAAACGATGATCTTGCGCATGGTGCGCTCCCTTCGTCGACGGGTAGACGGCACCACCGCCGCAAACTCATCGTCGGAGCTTTCGCGGCACGGCGCCAACGAGAAACGTCATGTGGATCGGCCCGGATGTGAGGTGTGCCGATGAGGGAGACGATCGGACACGTCAGCCGGGCAGCAGCGTGAGGACATCCGACGGACACGGTGTGGTGGACCACGCCGGGGCCCGCGGCAGCGGGGACTGAGAGTCCTTGAGCTGCTCGCTCTCCCAGTCCGCGCCGCCATACGTGCGGAAGCCCTGTTCGGGCCCGATGCTATGGCGCTCAGGCCGGCCCGGCTCGCATCGGCCGCCGCGTCACTGTTCGGCTGGGGGTTCCTTTGGGCCCCGGGCGCGGCCCGTCTCGGCGGCCTTCGTCAACAGCCGCACCACAGCGCCGAGCACCACGAGGTCGAGAAGCATCTGAACGCTTACAAGCAGACGAGCGGTGTCGGTTTCCGGCGTGATGTCGCCGAATCCCACAGTGGAGAACACAGTAATGGTGAAGTAGAGCGCTTTGGTGTGGTCAAGCGGCTCGCTGAAGGCGGACGGCGAGGCGATGGCCAGGTAGGTGCTCGCGAAGATGACGAGGAACAGTGGGATCACGCTGGCCAAGGCTTCAACCGCGCGCAGACCCGGCAGCTCGGACCTTGAGACCCTTCCGGCCTTGTGCAGCAGGAGCAACACGAACAGCAGCAGCCCGATGGTCAGGCGTGTGGCGGCGCTCCCTGTGAAGTGGCTGCCGATGGGAAGAACGTAGTAGACAGCCGTCAGCACGATCCATGTCAGGGCGATCGACACCGCGGCGAGCAGGATCGCCCGCCGTCGAGTATCACGCTCCAATTCGAGCACGCGCCGCGGGCTCACGGCGCCTGCTCTCGCGTTCCCCGGACCGGCATCGCCTACCGCCTGCGGTGAGCGGGCTCGCCGGCGACCGGGCGCAGCCAGTCGTACTCGCCGCCCCGGTGCGCAAGAGCGTCGATAAACACCGAGCGCGAGCCGCGCCAGTGATCGGTGGCATAGCGCGCCACGTCGTCCTCCGCTTTTCGTGCGGTCGTGTCATCCGGGCAGCGGATCACCAGACCGGCTCCGTGCTCACCGGCCTGATTAAGCAACTCCCGGACCCGCTCGGCCCCGGCCCCCACCCCCGTGTTGTGGGCGCGCACTGCTGCGGCTCCGGCCTTGGCACCTCTGAAGGCCGAGGTCAGGCCATGGAATCCGAGCATGACGGATACCGACATGTTCATCATGGCGGCCAGCACGCCGCTGGCTGTGACGAACCGGGATTGGACGAGCTGGAACGCGCCGCGCCCATTGCGGGTCACGATGAACGCTCCGGCCTGACCTTGGAGGGCCGTGCGTCGAAACGCCCGGCCCAGGTGCACGACCGAACGCTCGGCGGCGCCGCTGGTCGGAAGAAGCGCCAGGACGATCCATGCATCGTCCGCCCCCAAGGAGGCGGTCTTGCCAGGAGGCGGCGAGGCCGAGCCCGCCTCGGAAGCGCCGCGAGCCTGATCGTCCTGTTCGGAACCGCCGCCAGACCCACCCGAGGGCTCGGAGGGATACTTCACGGTGATCCTTTGCCGGGTTCGATATGCCTTGACTGCTCTGGGTGGCTCGCAAGCATATCCGGGGCCGCTCGGAATGGGCGTGACATGCGTGTCCAGGAACCCCGTGGTTCACCGGATGGGCCCGGCAGCAGCCCTGATGGCCCGCCGCCCCGTGGCGGTCATGAACGTTGGCCTTGCGCGTGCACGAAGGGAGTCCGGATTCTGGTCGCGGAACGGGAATGTGCCCCTGGACCTGGAAGGATCTTGAATTCCGGAGTCAGGAACCCAGGTCCAGGAGCGCTTTCCAGGTGAAGACCGCAACGTCGCGTCCGAGGCTGTCCGTAACCACCGACGGCAAGGGCGTGGTCGGGCACGCCGGCGCCCGGCTGCTGGTTGACCTGGCCAAGGCCACAGGCCTGACCGGCGCGTTCGGTGAAGCGCCCGCGCCGTCGCGTCGACGCGGCGGTGGGCACGATCCCGGTCGGGTCGCCGTGGACCTGACGGTGATGCTGGCCGATGGTGGCGAGTCGATCTCGGATCTGGCGCTGCTGAGGGATCAAAGCGAGCTGTTCGGGCCGGTCCCACGCAGCGATCGCGCGGTGGGCGGCGGGCCAGTCCGGGTCGAACTTGAGCTCCCGACGGCGGGCGTGTTCGGCCAACTCGGCTGGGACGTCGAACAGTTCGCTGCGGACGGTGGCGGGTTCGGCCTGGTGAGCTTGCCGTCCAGAGCGAGGAGTTGTAGCCAGGAGAGTAGGTCCGAGGCCAGGGCGAGCAGGGTGCACCAGGCCTGGTTGAGGGCGAACTTGAACGAGGGCAGCCGGGCGAGGGTCAAAGATTTCGATCTTCGAATGCCGGACTCGATGTGGGCGTGAGCCCTGTGCCGGTCATCGGGCCACTGCAGCTGGCGGCCCGCGGTATTGGTGGCGATGGCCTGGTAGCGGAAGCCGGTGGCGATCTCGGAGGGCTTGAGGTCGCGCGCGCACGTGGGGTGGACGGGCTCGCGGCGCACGGTCACCCGCAGGCCCGGCGGCCATTCGCCGAGGTCGAGCAGGTCGGTGATCTCGACCAGGGCGGCGTCTTCGCGCGGCTCGCCCTTCGCGTCGAGCGCGGGCGTCCACGTGCTCTTGGGGACCTTATCGGCTTCGGTCCCGATCACACGGCTGTCGTCGTCAGCGGTGACGGATCGGTCGAGCGATGGGATCTCAACTCGGGAGAACAGCTCCCGGGGCTCCAGGAGGAGCCCAACTCCGCCTGGGACACCAGGCCATCGTGTCCCCGGCCCGCCACAGTGTGGTGATCGCTCGTCCGAAAGGCCTCGAGCTCCTGCACTTTGAGGGCAGGTCAGGCCGGCACCAGAGCCGTTCGGTACCGCTGCACCAAGAGGAGTTCCTGGTGACGAGCGGGGGAGAGGTATTCGCCACTCACGACAGGCGTCGACTGGCCATTCGTGGCCTCGACGACGGCCGGTTCGTCAGAGAGGTGCCGTGCCCGCCCGGGGCTGGCGGCCAGTTCGATCAGCACGAACGGTTCGGTAGTGGCCATGGCCACTACCGATGCCGTCCTGGATTTGTTCACCGGCGTGCTGCAAATACGCCCCCGCTCCGTTCGCGTACCCTGCGTACCAGCTCGTCCGCGGCCTGTGGCCACTGCGCGTAGTGGAAGTCGAAGCCTGCCTGGGTCAGCCGGCCCGGGACGACGCGGCGTCTCTTCAGCAGCAGTTCGGTGTCGGAGCGCAGGGCGAGGGCGCCGAGCTCGGCCATCCACTTGGTCGCAGGCAGACCCACCGGCACACCCCATGTGGAGCGCAGGGTACGCATGAAGGCGCGCTGCGGCAGGGGGTGGGGGGCTGCCAGGTTCACCGGCCCTGCGATGTCCTCCCGGTCGATCAGGAACTCCACCGCGCGCACGAAGTCGTGTTCGTGGATCCACGACAGGTACTGCGCCCCACCGGCGATGGCCCGGCCCGCGCCGCCGGGCCGCCGAGATCCAGGCGGGCCAGTCCCAGCAAGACGGCGAAGATCCCGCCGGGGTCCGGGCTCATCACCATGGCCGAGCGCAGAGCGACCTTGCGCGTGGCCGGAGTTGCGGCCTGTTGCTGAGCCTGCTCCCAGGCCCTGGCGATCTCGACGCCGTACGCCCAGTAGCCGGGCACGCCCGGTTCGCTGCCGCCGATGACGCCGGTGGTCTCGTCGTTGGGGGCGTCGAAGCGGTGCGCGTACATCGTGGCGGTGCTCATCTGCAGTCAGATGCGGGGTGGTTGGGCAGCGCCCGCGATTGCGGCACCCACGACCCGGGTGTCCCGGCCTGCGGGGCGGCCCCCTGCGTTGCCGGCCGGGAGGCGTCGGGGTGCGCCCACCGCGGGGCGCCTCGCGATGGGGACTTCCGTGGGGGTGTGCGCGACGGAGCCGCCCGCTGAGCTTGGTGCGGGCTCGCGACACCTCTCGTCACACCTGTGACGGTACGATTCGCGCCAATCCCCACGCCCCAACTGCCCCCGTGATTCATCTACTTGAGCGTCCGGTACGGGGGCCACAGGCTCCTGCTGGGTGACCGGAATCCGCATGCCTCTGAAGAGTGGGGCTGACAGCAGGAATCCGGATGCCGTTATATGTCATGTCCCCGTCGATTCATCTGTGGCCGTCAACGTCCTGACGGGAAGCCACCCACTGGAGGACACGTGATCGGTCAGTTGAACCGCCGAGTTTCCGTTGGACTGCGTACGGCGCTGATGGGCACGCTCACCGCGTGCCTGGCGGTCGCCCTCGTCGGCGCCGGAGGCGGCGCGTCGGCCGCCGACACCAGCGGAACGGAAGCCCTTCCGTTCTCGGGCGCCACCACATCCGGCCTGCACAACACCTACGAGCCCAGCGCGTTCACCTACCTCGCGCAGGCACTCGACACGGGCACTTCGATGATTGAACTGGACGTCTGGGACGACTTCTTCACCCAGGAGTGGAAGGTCAGCCACGGCAGCCTGACGAGCAACAGCAACAACTGCGTCAACGCGTCGGTCCCCGCCGATCTCTACACCGGCGGCGCCAACAAGGACCTGGAGAGCTGCCTGGACGACGTACGGGTCTGGCTCGGCGCGCACCCGGGGCACGCCCCGCTGATCATCAAACTGGAGATGAAGGCCGGCTTCCAGGCCAGCCTGGGGATGAGCCCGGCCAAGCTCGACCAGTCGATCAGCTCCCACCTCGGCAACCTGGTCTTCAAGCCGAACGATCTGCTCAACAAGCCCGGCGGCGGCCAGTACGCCACCCTGGACGACGCGGCAGACGCCAACAACTGGCCGACCCGGCAGGCGCTCGCCGGCAAGGTGATCTTCGAGATCATCCCGGGCACCGTCGAGGAGAACAACCCGACCGACACCCTGTGGACGGACCGGGAGTACGCAGGCTATCTGCGGGACCTGCATACCCAGGGCAAGGCCGCGCAGGCGAACATCTTCCCGTCGGTCCACAGCGCCCAGGTCGGCGACCCGCGCACCCGCTACGCCGATACCTCGCTGCGTCCCTGGTTCGTGGTGTTCGACGGCGACGCGGCCACGTACCTCAACGGGACCATCGATACGAGCTGGTACGACACCCACCACTACCTGCTGATCATGACCGACGCGCAGAACGTGTTGCCCGCCCTGGACGACACCAACCCCTCGGACGCGGATGCCCGGGCCCGGATCGCCGCACTGGCCAAAGCGCACGCCACCGTCGCGTCCAACGACTGGCGCGCTCTGCCCGACGTCCAGTCGCTGGTCGCACCCCGCGGCTGACCCGACAGCGGGCACTCGGTATTGAACGACGGCGCGGTCAGCCGTCGGCGCCCGAGGGCCCGCCGAGCGTCCAGTGGCGGCTCGGGCCGGGCGGTGGGCCCTCCGCGCCGATCACGACGCCCGTGAAACGGCCGGGGAAGAAGGCGCGACCGGCGGCCGCGACGGCGTCGGGCGGCGTGCGGCGCAGGTTCTCCACCAGATCCCACAGCTGCGCCGGATCCGCGGGCGACAGCGCACCCGGGTGATGGGCCAGTGCGTCCGCCAGGCCCGCCTGTGTGGCCCACGTGGTGAGCGAGGCTCCGGTGAAGTGGGCGGCCGCCTGAGCCACTTCGGCGGGGGAGGGCGGGTCCGACGCCATCCGCGCCATCTCGTCGCCCAGGGCCTCCAGCAGGGCGTGGGCCTTGGAAGGCGCCGTGTCCGCCTCGATGAACAGACGGTGGCCCGGCGGTGGCGGAGGCGGGCCGCCCGCACCGGTGCCGGTCCCGTCACCGGGCAGGCTCTCCGGGCGGCACCGGACGGCGTACGTGTACCCGTGGCGTCGCCGCAGACGGGCGACGAGCCGGGATGCGGGGTGACCGCTGAAGACCAGGGACGCCAGGCGCAGCGCGGGGGTGAGCGGCTCGTCGCAGCGCGCGGCGCACAGGCGCACCTGAGCGGTGCCCTCCCGTACGGCAGGATGCAGCCCGACCGTGCCGGCGGGGGTGTCCTCGGTCGGCGTGTGCGGGAGGCCTTCGCCCGGGTCCCGTACGAGGTCCGGGTCCCGTACGAGGTCCGGATCCTGTACGAGGTCCGGATCCCGTACGAGGGCTCGTGCGGCGTCGGAGGACCATCCCGCGAAGGCCTCGCGCACCGCGTCCACGGCCTCGTCCGGGTCCAGGTCGCCCACCAGTACGAGCCGTGCGCGCGCCGGGACGAGCACCCGGGCGTGCAGTTCCCGTACCTGTCCGGGCGTGACCGCGGCGATCTGATCCGGGGCCGGTGGTTGGTGTGGGTCGCCGGCCCAGCGGGGAGCGTGCCGGCACAGCAGGGCGTGGGCGGCCAGGGCGGGACGCGCCCGGGCCACGGCCGTCTGACCGCGGAGCACGGTGCGTGCCGCCGCCACCTCGTGGTCGGGACGCTCCGCGCGGGACAGCGCGTCGGCGAGCGTGCGCAGCAGTTCGTCCAGGCCGTCCGCGAGCACGCCGCCGCGCAACGCCAGGCAGCCGGCGCCCACCAGTGGTACGACGTCGCCGCCGATCCGGCCGAGGGCGGTCTCGACACGGGTGCCGTCCGCCCCGGTGGTGCCGCGCAGCACACAGGCCGCGAGGACGGCGGCCCGTGCGGACAGCACGGGTCCGGTGACGGTTCCGACGGACCGGGACCCCGCGTGGCCGGGGGTGAGGGGCATCGTGAGGCGCATCTCGACGCGGGCCACGGTCGCCAGCCGGACGGCGGTCACCGACAGGCCGTCGGGGAGGCGGGCGGTGACGCTCGGCGGGAGGGTGGCCGCGCTCGGCGGGAGGGTGGCCGCGCGAAGACGTACGCGGTCCGAGCCGCGGTCGTCCGGACGCGTGGTCGTGCTGATCGTCCTGCCGGTTGTCATCCGAGGGCCTCACGGTGGGGGAGCGGGGTGCGGGGGTGTCGGCTTTCCGCGACCAGGGTGAGGACGGCGCGGTGCGCGTCGCACAGCCGTCGTGCGGCGCGTACCACGGCGGCCGGGGTGGTGGTGGCCAGCAGGCGGGGAACGCGTTCGTAGAGGGCCGCGTCCGCGTGGATCAGTTCGAAGGCGCCGAGGGAACGTACCCGGACGTGCGGCGCGTCGTGGTGCCGCAGCAGGCCGCTGATCCACCGGTTGGCGACGAGGAGGAGTTCGTCGGGGTCCGGTCCGTGCCCGGCCAGCGCGGCGAGTTCGGCGTCGAGGGCGCTCACGACCGCGTCCGTACCGATCGTCTCCGTATGGGTGACGGTGCAGGCAAGGGTGACCGGATGGCGTGCGGCGAACGGTCCGCCCACCAGTCCGCAGTCGGCGGTCACCGCCACCGCGGTGTTCTCGCGCGCCACCAGCCTCCCGCGCAGGCGCTGTTCCACCAGCGCCGCGAGGAGCACGTGCGCGAGGTAGCCGGTCAGGTCGGCGGCGGGGTCGGGCAGCCGGTAGCCGACGCAGACGGCGGGCAGCGGGGCGAGCGGGTCGGTGTGCCGTCCGTACCGGTCGGTGACCGGTTCCGGCTCGGGCGGGGCCTCCCCCGGCGGTACCGGGCGCGCCGGAAGGTCGCCGAACCGTCGCCCGATCAGCCGCCGTACGGTCTCCGGATCGAAGCCGCCGACGACGGTCAGGACGGCGTTGCCGGGGGTGTGGTGGCGGTCGAAGAAGTCCTGGCACTCCTGCGGGGTGACGTCCGCGAGCGCCGCCATGTCCCCGTACCCGTCGTGGGTGTGGGCGTAGGAGCGGTAGAGCAGCGGGGGCAGCAGGGACTTGGGGAACCCGCCGTACGGGCGGCCGGTGACGTTGCGCCGGATCTCCTCGGCGACGACGTCCCGCTCGGTGGCCAGCGCCGCCGCGTTCGGCCGGGGCCCCGCCATCCGGTCGTGTTCCGCGGCGAGTGCGCCGGCCAGCAGGCCGGCCGGGACGACCTGGTGGAAGTCGGTGGAGTCCTGGCCGGTGGCCGCGTTGGCGTATCCGCCGGCACGTCCCGGGACGCCGGCGGCGCCCGGGTCGTCGGAGGTGCCGGGGCGTCCGCGGAACATCAGGTGTTCGAGGAGGTGCACGAGCCCGGGACGGCCCGGGGGGTCGTCGCGGAACCCCACGCCGTAGCGCAGGCCGACGGCGCAGACGCCGGTGCCCTGTTCGGGCGCGAGCACCACCCGCAGGCCGTTGGGCAGGGTGAACCGCTGGAGCCGGCCGGTGGCGGAAGTACGCGCGGATCTCACGTGCGTCGTGTCAGACACCCGCGCCCGCCCGCAGGCCGAGCCGCTGGCCCCGGACCAGCTCCGCGTACATGCCGCAGCGGTCGAGGAGCTGGTCGTGGGGGCCCGCGTCGAGGCAGCGGCCCTCCTCCAGGACCACGATGTGCTGGGCCTGGCGGACGGTCGAGATGCGGTGTGCCACGACGACCACCGCGCGGTCCCGGGACAGGCGGTCGACCACCTCGCGCAGCCGGTTCTCGTTGATGCTGTCGAGCTGGGAGGTCGGTTCGTCCAGGAGTACGACCGGGGCGTCGGTGAGCAGGACGCGGGCGAGCGCGAGCCGTTGCCGCTGGCCTCCCGAGAGGTCGTCGCCGCGGCCCACGGTGGTGTCGAGCCCCTCGGGCAGCAGGGCGACCGCCTCGTCGAGCCCCACCGCGGCCAGCGCCTCCCGCAGGTCGTCCTCCGTGGCGGGGGTGGTACGGCCGAGCAGCAGATTCTCCTTGACGGTGCCTTCGAGGAGGGTGAACGCCTGGTCCAGATAGGTCATATGGCCGCGCAGTTCGCCCAGCGGCCAGTGGGTGGTGGCACGGCCGAGGACCCGGATGGTGCCGCTGTCGGGCACGAGGAAGCGCTCCACGAGGTTCAGCGCCGTCGTCTTCCCGGCCCCCGACGGGCCGACGAGTGCGGTGACCCCCTTCCGGGGCACGGTGAAGGACAGCCCGTCGGCGGCACGCCGGGACCCGTCATGGCTGAACGTGACGTCGTGGAACTCGATCGCGGGCCCGGCGGGGTGGACCGGGTCGGCGGGGGTCGCCGGAGTGGCGCCGGGCCGGCCGTCGGCACCCACGTACGGTGCGCGGAGCGGCTCGTGGAGCGCGCGCGGTCCCTCAGAGGTGTCCTCGGTCTGCTCGGCGAGGATGTCCTCGATGCGCGACTGCGCGGCGAATCCGAGCTGGAGGCGCGCGATGCCGCTGGCCACCAGGGTGAGCGGGGCGATGAGCTGGAGGAGGTACAGCAGGAACGCGGCGAACCCGGCGATGCTGAGCGAGCCGGAGGCGAGCCGGGCACCGCTGCCCAGCACCACTCCGATCAGGGCCAGTTGCTGGCCCAGCCCCATGATCGGTGTGACGAACGCCTGACGTCGGGCCGCGGCGACCGCGGAGCCGGCGGCCGTCACCGCGTCCGCGTCGATGGCACCCGTGACCTGGGCCTCCGCCCGGCTGGCCTTGACGGTGGCGAGGGCGCCGAGGGTGGAGGTGAATCGCTGTGCGAGTTCGCCGAGCGCTTCCTGCTGGGCGGCGGTGCTGCGCCGGATGCCCTTGATGAAGACGGCGATCGCCAGTCCGGCCACCGAGAAGGTGCCCAGCACGATGAGCAGGAGCACCCAGTCGAGCAGGCCCATGATGATCAGGGTGGCGGTGACCGTGAGCGCCGCCATCGGCAGCTGGGTGACGCCGATGTCGACCACCGACCGCAGTTGACCGGAGTCCGACGTGACCCGGGCGACCAGTTCGCCGGCACCGATCCTGCGGGCGCCGGACAGCGGCAGGCGCAGCGCGTGGGCCACCACCCGCTGCCGGACGGACAGCACCATGGTCTCGCCGGCCCGTGCCAGGCAGAACGAGGAGAGGGCCGACGCGATCGCACCGGCCAGCGCCAGCACTGTCATCAACATGACAGAGCGTGTCACGGAGTGCTGCTGGGAGAAGCCGCCGACGATGCGGCGGACCACAAGGGGAACGGTGAGTGTCGCGGCGGTCGCGACCAGGGCCAGGAGGACGGCCGGGACCGTGTTCCTGGTGTCCCGGGCCACCTGGCGCAGCACACGCAGCGGGGGACGCGGGGGTTTCACGGGCATGTGATGGGCCGACATGGCTGTTCCTCCGTCGGTTCGCCGGCTTCCGCGACGGGCAGTCGCGGGGGCACCGACTGTGATACCCGATCGAACCCAGGGCTTGTCAAGTTTTATGCCAAGCGTGTCTTCGTTCTTGACATTTGGAGGAGGGTCGGGGCTACGGTCCAGTCATGACACTCGACATCTTGGCGAGGACGGACCAGCACACCCGCCGTCGGATCGCCCCCGCCGACCTGTCCGACTTTCCCGCCGTACCAGGCCTCCTGGAACGCCTGGGAACGGGGACCTTCACCCAGGAGACGCTCAGCGCCTACCCCGGCCGCAACGACAACTGGGCGGGCACCACCACCCGGGGCCGCTCGGTCTTCGTCAAGCACATCGGCGGGGAGACCGCGGAGTCGCTGCGCCGCTTCCGCCGGGTGCTCCGCTTCGAACAGGCCGTCTCGGCAGCAACGGCCGACGGGGGACGGCCCGTTCCGCGTCCCCGCCTGATCGGCTCGGACGAGACGGCCCGACTCCTGGTCTTCGAACTCGTGGAGGGGGCGTCACCGGGCAGCGACCTGGCGGCCCGGGACGAGTTCGGCACCGACCTCGCCCGGCAGGCCGGCCGGATCATCGCCACGCTGCACACCCTGCGGCCCGCCGACCGGACCGGCATCGAGTCCGCCCCGCTGCCTCTGCCGGCCCTCGGCCACCTGCGGGCCCTGCCCTGGGCCCTGTACACCCGGGCCAGCGCCGGGGCCCTGGAGGCATGGCGGCTGCTGCAGGGCGACACGGCGCTGCACGAGGCGCTGCGCGAGCTGCGGGACGACGAGGCACACGCCCCCGCCACCCTCATCCACGGCGACCTGCGCCTGGACCAGTTCCTCACCACACCCGACGGGCGCGTGCTGCTGACCGACTGGGAGGAGTTCCGCCACGGTGACCCCGCCCGCGACCTCGGCAGCTTCGCCGGTGACTGGCTGCACCGGGCGGTGCTCAAGGTGCCCGCGGGCCTGCGCCACAACCCCGGAGCGGTCGTCTCGCACGACGAGGTCGTCGCCACCGGCATCGCCGAGTTGGCCCGGGTCACCCCGCTGATCGCCGCCTTCCACCGCGGCTACACGAAGACGCGACCGGACGCCGTCGAGCGGGACCCGGATCTGCTGGTCCGGGCCACCGCGTTCGCCGGCTGGCACCTGCTCGACCGGCTCCTCGCCTCGGCCGAGCGCAGCGCGCGTCTGGGCGCCACCGAGCGCGCGGCCGCCGGCATCGGCCGGACCGCCCTCCTCTCCCCGCGCGCCTTCGTGTCCGTACTCGGCTGGGAGGGAACCCAGGCATGAACACCACCCCCGACGCCCCGGCCCCGCTGGCGCCGTCGATCCTGCGCATCCTCGCGGAGACCACCGTCGCCGCCGACGCCACGAGCGCCCTGACCTTCGGACGGGAGGTGACCGCCGACGACCCGCGCGCCCTGCGCGCCGCGCTCGCCGCCGAGTTCTACCGGCGCCACCACATGGGCCGTAGCGACGACGTCGAGGCACTGGCCCCCAGGTCACTGCCGGACCCCGCGCTGGAGGCACGGCTGCTCGCCGCCATGCCGCACCGGCACATCACCCGCGACGTGGAACGACTCGGCGACGGCGACGACTCCGGCGTCCCCGTCCTCCTGGACGGCGTACGGGTGACGTTGGCTCAGGAGCGCCTGGGCACCGCCCGCCCCGGGGCCCCCGCCCCCGCACGCGTCCCCGTCCGCCTGGATGCCGCCCGCCCCGCTGTGTCACCCGGCTTCTTCCTCTGCGAGTCCACCGTGCCCGCCCGCGTCCGCCCCACCGGCATGCTCCGGGTCTATCTGCACGTCACCGCGCCCGAGGCGGCACCGCGGGTCTGGGCGGACGTACTGGGCCTGCTGGAGGGCGAACAGCTTCCGTACCGGGCCAAGATCGCCTCCTCCCGGACCGCCTACCCCCGCCAGGACGCCTGCGTCGTCTACCTGGGCCCGGAGAGCTGGGACGCGGCGGAACTCATCGCCGACGCCGCCCGTCGTCTTCCCGGACTCGGCGGCACGGTCTCGGCCTTCGTGAGGGAACTCGCCCCCGGCGTCGGCGCCGCCTGGGAACCCGACGACACCAGGCCCGGAATGCGCCGGGTCAGCTTCGGCGAGCACCGGGCCGGCGCGCTGGCCGCCGGACTCACCGAGCACGCCCTCGACCCCACCGCCCGCGGCCGCGAACAGGCCGTGCGCGACAGCCTGCTGCAAGCCGGCGTCGACCCCGCCGACCCCGCCCACAACGTCACCTCACTCCGCGAGGTGCTGCCCGCCCCGACGCCGGCCGCCGCGCCCCGACGGCCTCTGCACACGCGGCAGAGCCCGCCCACCGGCCAGCCGGAACCGCTCACGGCCGCCGGGCGCTGAACGACGATTGGATCCCTGCCATGGTCATGCCCTCGCGGGCCAAGCCCGCCGTGATGATTCCGCACCAGCCCGACTGCGTCGACGACGCACTGCCCTACGCCGAACTGGTGGCCCGACACCGCGCACGCCGCCTGTGGACGGGGCAGTCACTGCGCCTCGACTCCCTGCAGCTCTTCGCCCACCTGGCCGGGCGCGGTCTGCGCCTCCCGGTCGGCACCGGCGTGTCCCTGACTCCGCTGCGCACCCCGTACGACGCCGCCGTCCAGGCCCGCTCCCTGGCACTGATCACCGGCCGGCCCGTGGTCATGGGGTACGGCCCCGCCACCCCCGGCTTCGTGGCCTCGCTGCGCGGAGCGCCCTACCGCAGCCCGCGCACCGCGGCCGCCGAGTTCCTCACCGCGGCCCGCACCCTGCTCGACGGCGAAACAGCCGACGTGGCGGGCGAATACCACCACCTGCGCACCGCGCTGACGCCCACTCGCCCGCACCCGGTCGTCGAGGTCGGCGCGGGCGTGCTGCGCCCCGCCATGGCCAGATCGGCCGCCCCCGTGACCGACGTCGCCATCACCTGGCTCACTCCCGCGGACTACGTACGGGACACACTCGTCCCCGCGCTGCGGGACGGGGCCGGCGACCGACGCCCCCCACGGGTGGCCACAGTCGTCCACCTCGCCGTCGACCGCCCCGGCCGCGACCCCGCCTCCCTCGTGGCGGCCGTGGCCGCCGGACACCTGTCCGCGCCCCACTACCTCGACATGCTGCGCCGCGCGGGCGTGGCCATACGTGCCGAGGACGACCTCCGCGTCAAGGCCAAACAGCTGGTCGACGCCGGCGTGTTCGTCTACGGCAGCCCCGCGCACATCGCCCGTGAGCTGGCCCGGCACCGCGCGGCCGGCATCGACGAGGTGATCCTCAGCGCCGGAGGCGTCCACTTCACCCAAGGCGTCCAGGAGGCGCTGGCCGATCTGGAGGACGTGTTCACGGCCGTGGAGGAGCACCATGGCTGAGCAGCAGGCGCGGGCAACGACCGGAACGCGGGCGGAGACGGCCGACACCGGGCGGGAGCAGTCCGCCGGAGAGCCGGGGGCCCCGGAGTGGGCACCGTCCAGGCTGCTGCTGTTCGGCACGGGGGCGCTGAGTGTCGCCTTCCTGCCGTTCTGGCTGAACTGGCTGCGCGTCACCCGGCCCCGCACCGAGGTCCGCCTCGCCGTCACCCGCACCGCCGAACGGTTCGTCAGCAGAACCGCCCTCGGGGCGATCCTGGGCAGCGAGGTACTGCTGGACGTGTGGCCGGGCACCGGCGACCCCTCGGCGCCGCACGTGGACCACGTCGAACTCGCCCAGTGGGCGGACGCCGTGGCCGTGCATCCGGCGGGCCTGCACTTCATCGGCCGCTTCGCCCAGGGGCTGGCCGACACGCCCGTACTGATGGCACTCCACTGCACCCGCGCGGTCATCGGCATCGCCCCCGCGCTCCCCCCGGGCGCCGAGGCGGGCCCGGCCTACCGCGGCCACCTCAAGGCGCTTCAGCGGCACGACAACGTGGCCGTCGCATCGCCGCATCCCGGCCGCAGCGCTTCCACCGGCCGGGACGACGCCTCTGCCGCCGCACCGCTGCCCGCGCTGCTGGACCTGATCGCACGTCACCGGTCCGCTCCCCGGCGGACGGAGGGGAAGCCGCATGCCCGCGCGGTCTGACGTCGCCCCCGGCACCGGCATCCGGGTGGCACCGGACGAACGGCTGACCCGTGAACTGGGCACCCGGCACATCGGCACCGCCATCCTGGCGGTGCCCACCGGCGGTTATGTGTGGGCCCGCCGCCCGGGCCCGGCCCGCGACACCCCGCTGCCGCTGCCCGGCGCGCGCCGCGCCGCCGCGGTGCGCACGGCGTCCGCCGGTGCTCCCGTCGGTCTCGCCCTCGCCACGCCCGACCCCGGCCAGGCCGGGGTGCTGCGCTACCCCGCACCCGGGACCCGTTCCGCCGCCGCGGCCGTCCGCGATCCGGCGCCGCGCGCCCAGGCCGCCGTACAGGACGCCGTCCGGGGCCTCGGGGCGACTCTGCGGACGTTGCACACCCGGCCCGCGGCCGAGGAGGCGCCCGGCCTGCCCCCGGCACCGGCCCGGCTCCTGCGCTGGCTGCGCGCCGGGACCGGCCCCGGCGCGGCCCCGCGCCTGCACGCCGCGGCCCGCTCCCGCCTCGGCGAACGGCGGCTGCGGCTGATCGCCGACTGGAGCGGGGGCGCCGCCCACGGCCCGGGCCCACGCGTCCTGCTGCACGGCGGCCCGTCCCTGGGCGCGCTCGTCCTGCCGTCCGGGCCGGCCCGCGCGGTGCTGCTGACGGGTGAGGAACTCACGGGAGGCTCATGGGAGTTCGACGTCTCCTGGCAGCTGGCCGAGTTCGCGGAGATGGCCGCCGGACACCGCTGGGGGGTGTGCGGCACCGCCGACCACGTCGCCCTGGCCAGGGCCCTCCTGGACAGCTACGGCAGACAGCCCTCCCCGGCCGCCGTCCGCCGGGCGGTGGTCCTGCGCAGCCTCACCCACGCCCACGACTTCGCCGCATACGTGGCATGGCACGCGCAGCTGCTCACCTACCTGGACCTGGTCTCGGAGGCCATGGAGGCCGCGGAGGCCCCTGACGCCCTCGCCGGATGGGACGCCGCCCGGGTGTGCGCGCCCCACGGCCGGTGACGGGACCCACGACAGCCGACGGTGACGGCCGGGCCCGGCGGCCGGGTCTCTTCCGGGCCCGGCGGCCCGGCATCTCCGGGACGGCCACCGCGCGGCGGTACATCGGCGCGGTGGCCGGGTGTGCGGTGACCGTACGGCGGTACGTCGGCGCGGTGGCCGGGCGTGTGCCGATCCGCGGGCCGCGGTGACGCGACTCAGGACGCGCGGGCGCGCGGGCGCTGGCTCCTGATCACCTCGCCGCCGCTTGCGCGAGCGCCTTCCACGCGCGCGTGGCGAGACCGAGGCTGCCGGAACGGGTGGCCTCTTCGGCGATCCTGCGCAGCTGCGCCGCGGCGGACTCACCGGCACCGGCCGCCAGCTCCGCCTCGTGCAGCAGGATCTCGGTGCGGACACGGTCCTGGTGGGTCATCGTGCCGGACGCGGCGAGGGCCTCGCCGCACAGGCCGACCGCAGCCTCCATGTCGCCACGGCGGAACGCGATCAGCGCCTGCACGGCCCGCAGTTCGGAGAGGTATCCGGCTCCGTCCATCATGGCGAGCGCGGTCTCCGCCTCCCGGCACCAGCGTTCGGCGTCCTCCGTCACCGCGCCCTGTACCTCGACGTGCGCGGACACGGCCGCCAGGCGGAGCCGGGCCCACAGCAGCAGGTCGCCGCGCGCGTCCGAGAACCCCAGCGCCTCCTCCAGCAACGGCAGCGCCCGGTCGTGCGCGTCGCGGGCCGAGTGGACCGCCGCGGCCGTCCACAGCGCGCGGGCCCGCCGGGGCCCGGACATCTCCCCGGCCCGCTCCAGCAGCAGACCGGCGTGCTCCTCGGCCTCGCCGAGCCGCCCCGCCGCCACCTCGGCCGCAGTGAGGGTGAGCAGCGCCTCCGCCTGATCGGCACTCGCCGCGCCCTCGGCCACCGTCAGGGCCTCGCGCGCCCAGACGATCGCGCTCTCCGTCTTCCCGAGCACCCGGTCGCAGTCGGACAGCGCGGCCGAGGCCCGTACCCGAAGGTGGGTGATGCCCGACTCGCGAGCGACCCGGCGCAGCCGTTCCAGGACGTCCCGCTGCGCGTGGACGTCGCCGAGCCGCTCGTGGGCCCGGGCCAGGAACCACCACACCTGCCAGGCATGGTCCGCCGAGACGTCGGGCAGGGCGGCGCAGGTGGTGAGCAGCCGTACGGCCTCGGCGGGCGCGCCGTCGTCGAGCGCCGTGATCCCGGCGGCGAGGAACGCGGGCGCCCGGTCGCCGTCCGCAGCGCCGGCGGCCACCTGGAAGACATCGATCGCGACGTCCAGGCGCTCCGCCAGGTGCGTCGCCGCCTGAGGTGTCACCGCCCGGTCACCGGATTCCAGGCGGGAGACATAGCTCGCCGAGACCTTGGGACCCACCAGGTCCGCCTGTGACAGAGCGCGCTCGGCCCGGAGTCTGCGCAGAAGCCGGCCGAACTCCGGTTGGCCCAACAGTTCCATCCGCCGTCCATTCCGCGTCGTGTCAAGGAGGTGCGAGTAGCTTACGGCTCCTCCGCGTGCCGGCGCTTCGATCGTCGGCACGCCGACGGACCGCTGTCCATGACTGGTGAGAGCGCCCAGGCATCCCCGTCCATGACAAGTCTAGTCACGTCTCTTGACATCGGTTCCGCCGGGGCCGTAGAAATAGGTCATGCCCTCGCCGGTGACTGAACGGCGGGGTGCAGTCCCCGCTTCACTGTCGATGTCGATAAGGAGACATGTATGTCCACGCAGGGCCTGATGGGCGGTTTCGCCGCCTACACCGATGCCGAGGAGCTTGCCGCGGAGTCGGCCACTGAGGTCGCCGACCAGCAGTCGCCGATCACGCTCAGCATCGTCACCTTCAGCGTCGTCACGGCGACGTACGAGGCGGGCTGCTGACCCGCTCGCGCACGGGGAGGCGACACATGACCGCTGACGATCTCGTCGAGGGGTACCGGCTGTTCGTCGACGCCGAGGAACTGGCGGCCGGCGCGGCGGCGGAACTCCTGCCGACGACCACCATCTTCACCATCTCGATCCCGGAAACCGCGACGCCCACGATCACCAATTAGTTGGCGGTGTCGGCGGTTTCGCGCCGACGGTGCACGATTCCGTGACTCACGGTGTCATGAAAGATGACAAGAATGCGCGCGGGACCCCCCGGGACAACGCGCGAAGACCCCGAAAAAAGCCCTGAAAACCCTGAAGAAGGAGAAGCACATGTCCGCTCAGAACCTGATGGACGGTTTCGCCGCCTACACCGACGTCGAGGAGCTCGCCGCGCAGTCGGTCGACGTCGTCGAGGAGCAGTCGCCGATCACGCTCAGCCTCATCACCGGCGTGACGATCTCCCTCACCGCCGAACACACCTGCTGAACCCACCGCGGACGATGAGGAGCCCCAGATGAACGTGCACGAACTCATCGACGGGTACCGGACCTTCGTGGACGAGGAGGAGCTGGCGGCCTCGGCGGCACAGGAGCTGCCCCCGACGACGACCGTCTTCTCCGTCATCACCACCACCGCCACGACGACGCCGTCACCCGTCAGCTTCTGACCGACGGCTCGTGGCCACCGGGACCGGGACGTTTCGCGGGTACCGGACCGGATGTGAACTCTGAGGGGCAGGAAGGGCCGACCGGCCTCCTGCCCCTCGGACGCGTCCGGGAGCCGTTCCGGGCCTCGTGGGCATCAGGTCAGTCCCCGTGGGCATCGCGTCAAGGGAAGGGGCCGTGCGCCCGAGCGGCGACGGCCCCTGACGGCGTTTCGGATCGCGGTCAGCCGCCCGGCACGCCCGGCGACGACGGCGACGGCGATGACGGCGGCGGCGAGGCCAGTGCCGCGTGCCGCGCCGCCGCGTCGGTCACGCCGGGCACGTGCCCCTTCCCGGCGAGATCGCAGCCGGCCAGACAGATCGCGCGGCGTGCCTCGTCCCGGCGGCCCGTCAGCCTGAACACCTCCGCCTGGTCCAGCCGGGCCGTGGCCCGGGCGACCGGGGAGTCGGTCGCCGCCGCCGCGTCCACCGCTCGCTCCGCCAGTGCCAGCGCTTCCTCGTCGTGCCCCCGGACCGCCGCGATCCGCGCCGCCGCTCCCGCCGACCCGTCACCGTTCAGCGACCACGCCGTCCGGCGGTCACCGACCGCTTCGACGCGCGGGTCGCGCACGGGCATCCACTCCATGGCCTCCGTGTACCGGCCCGTGTCGGCCAGCAGGCGCAGGACCGCCCGGCGCGCCGCTTCCCGCACCAGGCCGAGGCCGAGCAGGTCCGCCGAGTCCGCCGCCGCTTCCAGCAGGTGGACGGCCTGCCGGGTCCGGCCGGCCAGCGACTCGACCCGAGCCGTCAGGACGGGCAGGAGTACGGAGCCGCCCGCGGGGTCGAGTTCCGCCACCGCGGCGCGGGCGAGGGCCAGGGCGCCCTGTGCCGGAACCCAGCGCTCCCGCATGCCGTACAACACCGCGAGCGGGCCGGTCAGCGCCAGGCGTGCGGCGGGCCGCCCGGCACCGTGTTCCTCCAGCAGGGCCCGGATGCGGAACGCGGCGGCACCCGCGGGTTCGGGGCCCTGCCACAGCGACACGCCCAGAACGCGCAGTGCGGCGACTCTCTCCGGCTCCGAACCGGCCCGCCGAGCCCACAGCAGCGCCGCGTCCGCCAAGGCCGTCGCTTCCGCGTACCGGGCGAGTCCCTGCCGCTCCCGGGCGGTGCGGACGCCGTCCTGCGCCCGCGCGAGCGCGTCGACGCCGGGCCGCGGCGCAGGTCGGGACGCCGGCGCGTCGTGCCGTAGCCGCCCACCGGGGCCGGACACCGGGGCGGGGCCGGACACCGCACGGCGCGGGACGGCACCCGCGGCCCAGAGCGCGAGTTCCAGCAGCTCCGGCCGGTGCGGCCCCGGCTCCGGCCGGTGCGGCCCGTCGAGCGAGCCCGGTGAATCCGGTCGCTCCGGCCGGTGCGGTGTCCGGCCCGGGGCCGTCGGCCGGTGCCCCGGCCCGGCACCCGCGGACGGTCCGGGTGACATCGTGTCCGTTCCCCCACCCGGTGCCGGGTGGGGGAGTATCGGCTCGCCGAGTTCCACGGCGGCCCCCTCTCTGCGCGTCGTCCGTCGCCGCGCCGTCGCGACACCGGCATCATCGGAGCGCGCCGTCCCCGCACACATGGGTAGCGCCGACCCAGATTCGAAGACGGGCGCCCACGGCGATCCGCCGGACACCGGGAGGTCACATCACACCGGGGGCCCGCCGCACCCGCCCGAGCCGCTCCCGGAAGGAACACGCACGGCGAGGCGGCTCACGTCCGCGACAGCAGCTCCCTCGCGCGGTCGACCAGGGCGCCGCGGTCCGGCAGTCCCGTCTTCAGCATCAGGCTCGCCACGTGTTTCTCGACCGTACGGGGCGAGATGTGCAGCCGTGCCGCCAGCGCCTTGTTGCTGGGCTTGTCCGGCATCATCTCCAGCACCTCGAACTCGCGCACGGTCACGCCGAGCCGACGCAGGGCGTCGGGGATCCGGTTGGTACCCGTGCGGCGCTGCCGGACCGGCTCACCGAGCCGCCGGAGCATCGTCCGGCAGGCACCGGCCACGGGGCCCACGTCCGCCTGGTGGAAGTACTCCTCGGCCTCGCGCAGCCAGTCCCGGGGCCGGCCCCATCCTTCGGCCGCCGCCGGTTCGGCGACCAGCCGCAGCCCCAGGCACCGGGCCATGCGAAAGGGCCCCGCCGCCACCTCGGCCCGGCGCATCGCCTCGCTCACGCCGGCCGCGTCCGCACGCCGCCCGGCGAGAACCGCCTCCGCCAGCGCGACGAACTGACGGTTCCACCGCATCCCGCCGGCGCCGGTGGCGGCCGCCTCCCGGAGGCGCTCCTCGTCGGCCCGCCCGGCGAGCACGTCGAGCAGTATGCCGAGACCATGATGTCCGTCGAGGTGGAACGGGCTCTGCCGGCGCCCCTGTTCCGCGGTGACGCGTGCCATGTCGAGCTCCGCCGTGGCGCGGTCCTCCTCCAGCAGCGCGCAGAAGGCGCGGCCCAGCCCGTGCACCAGCGACGCCTCCCCCGAGTCGTCACCGCCGTGACGGGCGAACTCCGCGATCGCGGCCTGCATCTCCTCACGCCGGCCGCGGTGCGCGGCGAGGACGACCCTGGCCATCAGCGCGTAGTGCGTCACCGTGACGAGCCGCAGTCCCCGGCTCTGGGTCAGACACGTCTGGAGCTCCTCCTCGGCCCGCTCGAAGTCGGCCGTCAGCACCCGGTGCAGCCCCAGGACGGCGGAGGCGTTCTGCGCGAGGGCGATCGCGCCTGCCCGAAGTACCTCCTGGTGGGCCCGGGTCAGCGGGCCGGCGTCGGCCTGAGCCAGCCAGGCGTTGCCGCCGAGGCCCACCAGCGCGTAGTTGCGCCAGGCCGTCAGCCCGTGCTCCACGGCGCAGTCCAGGGCCCGGCGGAAGCACGCGTCGGACTCGGTCAGGTCGTGCTCGCGGCCTGCGAATCCGAGGATGTACCAGGCCTGGCAGACGGCCGCGGGCAGGGGGATACGCTCCGCCCGCTGCGCCGCACTGCGGGCGAGTTCGGCGCTGCGGGCCATCCGGTCCGCGGCCGGGCTGAGCACGGCCAGATACGCTGCCACCGCGTCCAGCGAGGCCCGTTGCTCCTCGGTCGCCGCCCCGGGCAGGAGTTCCCGTGCCGCCGACACCTGGGCGTCGCCCTGGGCCCAGTGCCCGGCCACCTGCGCCGCCCACGCGAGACGGATGTGCCGGCCGATCTGCCGGGTGCGGTCGCCGGGTGCCTGCGCGGTGAGTTCCTCCGCCACAGCCAGTGCCTTCTCCAACCGGCCGTCGTCGGCGAGTGCCTGGAGCAGTGCCTCCAGTATCTCGGTGAGCAGACCGTGGTGCCTGACGCCGCCGGTGGGGTCGTCGAGCACCGACCGGGCGTGCTCCAGCACGGCGACGGCGGAGCCGGGCGCGCCCGCGACCGTGGCGCGGCGACCGCACTCCAGATACAGCCGGGCGGCAGCCGTGAACTCGCCGGCGTGCTCGCGCAGCCGTGCGGCCAACTGGCACCACTCGTCGGGGAGTTCCGGATACAGCTCCGCCGCCGTCTCGGCCGCCCGCAGCGCGGTACGGGCCAGTTCACCGGGGCTGAGTCTGCTGCGCAGCGCCTCCACGGCCAGCGGGTGCTGGAATGTGTACCAGCCCGGTATGCCCTCGTCCGGGGTGAGTAACTGCGCCTCCACCGCCGACTGCACGTCGTTGAGCAGGGTCTGGTCGTCGAGACCGAGGACGTGCTGGGCGAGCGTCAGCTGGAAGCGGCGGCCCAGCAGCGCCGCGACGGACAGCAGCCGGGAGCCGCCGGGGCCGAGCCGGTCGGCGCGGGCACTGATCAGCCGGACCAGCGTCGGTGGCACCGAGCCCGCGGTGACGCCCGTGAGCCGCCAGGCGTTCTGTGCGTACACCAGCTCGCCGGTGGCGATCATGCTGTGCAGGAGCTCCTCCACCATGAGCGGGTTTCCCGCGCTGTCGTGGAGAAGCCGGTCGGACACCTCGGCCGGTACGAGGCCGGGCTCGGCCTCCAGGCAGGACGTCACCAGCTCGTGCACCTCGGGCCGGCCGAGCCGGGTGAGGGGGAGCGTGATGCCGTCGTTGCGCCGGCTCACCTCCTCGGCCAGCAGATGGGCCCCCGGCGACTCGGTACGCACCGAGGCCACCACGGCGACCGGCTGGCCCGCCAGGTTCCCCGCCAGGTACTCCACCACGGCCAGGGTCTCCGGGTCGGCCTCATGCAGATCGTCCAGCGCCAGCACGCACCCGTTCTCCCGGCCGACCAGCGCGGTGAGCCGGAGGACCGCCTCGGCGATGACGACCATCGACGCGTCCCCGTACTGCCCGTCGGGGTCCGCCCAGTCGGGCACCAGACGCCCCAGCACCCTCTGATAGGGACCCAGTTGACGTGCCAGATCCGGGTCCAGGGTCCGTGCGACGGACATCAGCGCCTCGGTCAGTGGCCGGAAGGGCACCGGTGGCCCCGTGACGCTGCTGCGGCCGCGGAGCACGGGCATCTCGGCGTCCACGGCGCAGCCGAGGAACTCCCGCAGCAGCCGGGACTTCCCGATTCCGGGCTCACCCGTCAGGAAGGCCACCGTGCCGTGACCGCGGCGGGCATCCACGAGGACCGTACGCAAGGCCGCCAGTTCGGCGGGGCGTCCGACAAAGGCGGCAGCGCGGGTTCGCATGTGGTGAGTCTAACTTCGCATCCCCACAAGGAGATTGCTCCGAAGGGACGGAGTCCCCGACGGTTCGGCAGGCCCCGGCGCGCGGACGGGAGCGGGGCGCCGACGAGCCGGATGAGGAACACCCCGGCGCGAGACCGTGACGAGACCCGGCGGATGCCGTCACATACGAATCTGGGGGGCGAATACCCATGCCGGGCCGGAACGCGATGGGCATGCTCTGATCCGTGACCAACCGAACGGACCGGCGTGACGACCACGACCACCCGACCATGCCCGAGCGGCCAGAGGGAGACCACGAGGCGTTCCTCGCCCTCGCGCTCTCCCTGGCCCCGGACACCGACGCTCCGCCACCACCGGGCGACACGGGCACGGTCGGCGAACTGGCGCACCCCTTCCGGCCGTTCATGACCGCGGCGCGACAACGAGCCCTGCAGCGGCCGGAGTCCGAATCCGTCGACCTGGCCGCGGTCTGGCAGGACGTGGCGGACACCCTTGCCGAGCGGCTGGCCCGCCTTGCCGGACGCGTCCTGGCCGGCGAACTGGCCGCGGCCCGCACCAAGGGCACACTGCGAGGCACCACCGGACCGGAGCGCTACCGGTCCTTCCTCGGCGGCCTCGCCCGCCGCGACCGGCTGGCCGAACTCCTCAGCTGCTACCCGGTGCTGGCCGTCCTGCTCGCCCGGGAATGCCTCACCACCGTCGCCGCGCTCCAGGAACTCCTCGACCGATTCGCCGCCGACCGGCGGGGGCTGGCCGACGACATCCTGCCCACGGCCCGGACCGCCCGCCTGGTCGGCGTCGAGCCGGGCCGCGGGGACCGGCACGCCGGAGGGCGAACCGTCGTCGTGCTGCGGTTCGCCGACGGAGAGCGGCTCGTCTACAAGCCCCGGCCACTCGGTCTGCACCAGTGCTGGAACGCGCTGCTGGACTGGTTTCGAGAGGTCCTGCCCGAGTCGGCACCACGAGGCGTGAGGATTCTGCCCCGCGAGGACTACGGCTGGGCCGAGTTCATTCCCGCGACCCCCTGCGCCGACGGGGCCGAGGTGGAGGCCTTCTACCGTCGGCAGGGCGCGCTGCTGGCGCTCTGCTATGCCATCGACGCGGTCGATCTGCACTGCGAGAACCTCATCGCCTGCGCCGACCAGCCCGTCGTCGTCGACGTCGAGACACTCTTCCACCCGTCCTGGCGCCCGCGCACCGACCACGGAGACGATCCCGCGCTGGGCGCACTGAACGACTCCGTGGCCCGCACCGGGCTGCTGCCCTGGCTGATGGACACAGAGGCGGGCCACGTGGACATCTCCGCGTTCGGTGCGGGCCGGGGCGGCTCCGACTCGCTGCTGGTACCGGACTGGGCCGACCTCGGCACCGACACGATGCGGGTCGCGCGGCGCCGCGTGCCCTACACGGGCGCCGCGAACCGCCCGGTCCTCGACGGCCGACCGGTCGACCCACTGGACTTCGCGAAGCATCTGCACACCGGCTTCGCGGCCGGCTACCGCGCGGTGCTGCACCACGCCGACGAACTGACCGGCCCCGGCGGAGTGCTGGAGCGCTTCGCGGGAGCGCCGATGCGCGTCGTGGTGCGCCCCACCCACGTCTACGCCTCGATGCTCGAGGAGGCCACGGAACCGAAACGGCTCACCGGCCCGGACGACCGCGCCGCCGCCTTCGCGGGCCTCGACACCGAGACCGGACGCGCGCACCTGCGGGAACTGGCGGTGCACGAGCGGGCGGACCTCATCGCGGGGGACGTCCCGCTGTTCACCGGTACGACCGACGCGCGCACCCTGCGGACCGCACACGGCGCCTTGGTGCCCGTCACCCTCGAGGCGAGCGGCCTCGCCACCGCTCTCGACAAGATCCGCCGCATGAGCGAGACCGATCTGCGGCGCCAGAAGTGGCTGATCTCGGCGGCGCTGGCCACCAAGAACACACAGGGCGCGCCGCGCGCCGGAGCACCCTGGCCCCGCCCGGCGGCGGCCCAGCCCCTGGACCGCACCCGGCTGCTGGCCCTGGCCTGCCGGATCGGCGACGAGCTGATCGCCACGTCCCTGCGAAACGCCGACAGGACCAACTGGATCGGCCTGGAACTGCAGGACGGATCCCAGTGGACGGTGCAGCAGTCCGGAGCGGGCCTGGCCGAGGGCTACCCGGGACCCGCGCTGTTCCTGGCCCAGCTGGGCCGCCTCACCGGGATAGACCGGTACACCTCGGTGGCCGCGCACGCCGCCGCGGCCCTGCTGGGCCTGGTAGGAGGACTCGCGCGCCATCCCGGCCTGGCCCGCCAGGTCGGCCCCGGAGGCTTCTTCGGGCTCGGCGGAATCTGCTACGCACTGGCCCGCCTGGCGAACCTCCTGGAGGACACCCGGCTACGGGACTGCGTTCCTGCGGCCCTCACCGCCCTGGCCTCCTCACTCACCGAGAACGAGATCGAGAACGAGGCCGAGCCGGGCCTGGGGCTCGGCTCGGCCGGCGGACTCGCCGCACTGCGCGCCGTGCACGCCGAGACGGGGGAGCGGCGCGCCGCCGAACTCGCCGAGTCGATCGCCGGGCGACTTGCCCGCCGTGACGCCCCGGACGGCGGGGACGGCGGATTCCTGCACGGGGACGCCGGCATCCGCTGGGCCACCGGACGGGAGCCGGCACCGCGCCGCCCCCGAGATGAGACCGGGGACGAGCGCGGGGACCTGAGCTGGAGCACGGGGCTGGCGGGTGCCGCACTCGCCGCGGCCGGGCAACCCGGTGGTGAGCCCGTGGTACGGCGGTTCCTCACCGCCGCGACGGAACGGACGCCGCTGCGTGACCAGTCCCTGTGCCATGGCGAACTGGGTGTCATCGACACGCTCGTCGAACTGGAGCAGGCCGGGTACGAGGAGGCCCGCCGCCTGTGGAGGATGTCCGGCAGCTGGCTGCTCGGCGCTGTCGAACAGTACGGAGTCCGATGTGGCACGGCGGGCGAGGTGACGACCCCGGGCCTCCTGTACGGCACGTCCGGGATCGGCTACGGCCTGCTGCGGTTGGGGTTCCCCACAGAGGTCCCCTCGGTCCTCCTACTGAGGCCCGCCCCGACCGGAACCGACCGGCCGCAGACTCCCACTGACCCACTGACCCACTGACCCACTGATACCGACCCGACCCACACACAGAAACACCGAGAGGGGAACACAGGATGCAGGAGCAGGGACAGGACTTCGAGGAACTGGAGCCGGGGAACGAGTCCGGAACCGAGTCGCAGAGAGCCACCGATGGCAAGGACACGCGTGCACGCCGGGCGAAGATCCTGGCCGGCCTGACCGTGGGCACTCTGGTCATCACCGCGGTGGCCGTCGGCGACCCCACCCCGACCATGGCCAGCTGGGCCTGACCTCTCACTCGGCCCTCCTACCGGACGGGCGACGCGCCGGCCCGCGATCACGGCCCGCGTCGCCCGTCCGGTCCGTTCGACGCCTCCAGCATGACGTTTCCCCGTTGTCTCGCACCGGGCAATCGTCGTGCCGCGAGGTCGAGGAGTGCGAGTTGAGCCGGCTCAGCAGCAACCGTCCTCGTCGGCGCGGACGCAGAAGGCGCCGGTGCTGGCCTCCTGCGCGGTCAGCCAGTCGCGTCAGTAGGCGAGTCTGATGCTGATGTCGATCGTGCCGGCGTGCGGGACCTTCAGGATGTGCATGCGTCGGGTGCCGCCCAGGTAGGTGACCGAGGCGGCGGCGATGGTGGCCGGGTGGGGTGTACCCCAGCGGATGTGTACGACGCCCGGGCCGCGGTGCAGATCGATGCCGGTTGCGGTGGCGGATGCCGAGCCGCCCCAGGGCACGGTGGTGCCGTCGGAGAAGACGACCCGGTCGGACTCCTTGAGGATCAGCGGCATGGTCTCTGTCGCGGACGAGGTGGCCCGCACCGAGCGCTCCACCAGGCCGTTGCCGACCCTCACATCGGTGACGACCGTTCCGGTCGGGGTGGAGAAGCGGAAGGCGTACGGCTTGCCGCCGAAGAACTGGCCGGTCTGCGGGCCGTCGGAGTCCGGGTTCTGGCCGGGGAGCACGGTGGACCACACGCCGTAGTCGTTGTTGTTCAGGGACTGGATGAGTGTGCCCGCCGTCGGGTGCCAGAGGAAGGCAAGTCCGGTGCGCGCGAGTGTGGTTGGCCGGGCGCCGAGGTAGGCGCCGAGGTAGACGTTGGGGCGCCGGACGTAGAGGAAGTCCTGGCCGTGGTCCGTGCGGTGCTCGGTGAAGTTCTTCGAGGCGATGTACGGCACGGCCGCGAGGGCCGCGCTCTTCGCCTGCCTGGTCGGGTAGCGCTCGCCGTAGATCGAGTGGCTGAGGATCCGCGGGGAGGTGTCCTTCTTGACCAGGCCCCGCACGGGCGAGGCGTCCGCGGCCCAGGCGTTGCGGGCTGCGGCGAGGTCCTCGCGAGCGGACAGGAACGCTCCCAGTGCCGGCACCGCGGGGACGAACTGGGCGTTGAGCGCGGTGCGTTCGGGGTCGGGGCGGGTGTCGGCGTAGGCGAGGGTGCTGGTCCGGGTGGACGGTGCGATGTTGCTGAACCAGCCGGAGCCGTCGGGTTCGCGGAGCAGGTTGTAGCCGAGCCAGTCCGTGTACTTCCCGGCCATCGTCACCAGGCGGTTGTTGCCCGACTGGCGCCAGGCGTCGGCCAGTTCGGGCAGCATCACCTCGAAGTTGTAGTTCATGTCCACTCCGCCCTTCTCGTAGAAGAAGCCGGCCGGACTCTGCCCGTTGCCCTCCAGGCGGGCGAAGGCGCTGGTCAGTTGTGCGCTCAGGTCCGCGTCGGGGTTGGTTCTGAGTGCCAGCGACGATCCCGCGAGCCCTGCGGTGACTTGGTTCGCGTAGTGGATCGGGGTCTGCCACACGCCGTCGTTGGACGGGTTGAGAAGCCAGGTCATCGCGGAGTGCAGGGCCTGGGCGATCTGGGTGCGCCGGGCCGGCAGCAGGTTCGCCTGCTTGAGCAGGACGTGGGTCTTGCTGAGGTAGCCGAGCGCGAAGCCGGTGGCGGGCAGGGAGTGCTCGCCGGCGCTGTACTCCGACCACGAGCCGTCGGAGTGCTGGAGGCTCAGATAGTGGCCGAGTGACGCGTCCAGGCCCGCCAGCAGAGCCGCGTCGCCCGCATACGGGTTCCAGGAGCGGGCGTTGGTGAGGAACCAGGTCAGTGTGTAGACGTGTTCCTGCACTCGGGCGTTGTACGGCGCCGACGGTGTACGCCACCATCCGCCGCCCATGAAACCGAAAGTCGAGGAGTCGCTGCCGTCGATGTCGTTCACCATCGCGGCGAGGCTCACGAGATAGGGGGCGAAACGCTGTTCCTCGGGGGCGAAGTCACGGCGGTGAGGTGCGCCCGCGGGCAGGGGCGTCAGGTTCGGGAGGCTGCCCGTTGCCAGGGCGCGGGGTGCGGGCAGGGTGGCGGCGAGGCCTGCGGCCCCGGCGGCGGTCAGCAGGGCGCGGCGCGACAGGGAGGTTCCGTACTTCACGAGGCGGCTCCTGGGCGGTGAATGCGTCAGCGGTGAGTGAGGGAGGCGGTGAGTCGAGCGGCGGCGGTGATGGCCGCCGACGGTGTGTGACTGGACGGAGATGTCCGTCGACGATCGGCCACGCTCGCCTCATCCGGAGCCGCCGTCAAGGTGCTAATGCGAATTACTACAGGGATTTGTTGTCGCGGTCGCACCTCTTGACGGGCTCGTGCCGCGCGCTCTACGGTCCGTTCACCTGACAGGCAATGCGTATTAGCACCATCGGTGAGGGGCGATCACTCATGAGCCAGGCTCCAGGAAGGCTCACTCAGCGTGACATCGCCCGGCTTGCGGGCGTCAGTCAGACCACGGTCTCGCTGGTGCTCAACAACCGGGGGGACGCCGGCGCGCGGATCGCCCCCGAGACGCGGGACCGGGTCCTGCAGGTGATCCGGGAGACCGGGTACGCGGCGGACCCGCTGGCCCGCCGGATGCTCAAGCAGCTCAACCAGATCCTCGGCGTGTTCACCTACGAACCGGTCTTCCCCAGCACCAGCGCCGACTTCTACCACCCCTTCCTGCGCGGGATCGAGGAGAGCGCGGAGCGCAGCGGCTGCGATCTGCTGCTGTTCACCTCGGCACCGGTGCGCGACGGGCAGCGGCGGATCTTCCACGAGAACAACCGGCTGCGGGTCGCGGACGGCTGTGTCCTGCTGGGACGTGAGATTCCGTCGACCGAGCTCAGCAGGCTGGTGGCGGAGGACTATCCGTTCGTCTGCGTGGGCCGCCGCGACGACGCCGACGGCCGGCAGGTGCCGTACGTGGGTGCCGACTACGTGAACGCGACGGCCCAACTCGTCGATCGGGCCCGCGCGTTGGGCCACCGGCGCTTCGCCTTCGTGGGTCCCGGCACGGGGGCGGAGTCCTCCGCGGACCGCCTCGCGGGCTTCCGCCGGGCGGCCGGGGCCGAGGCGCCGTTTCTCTCCGTCGACACACCGGACCCGGCCGAGCGGCTGGCCAGGCTCCTGGAGGCAGGCGTCACCGCGGTGTTCGCGGAGGTGGCGGCCGAGGCGGTGGCTCTTGCGCAGGCCGCCGCGGCACAAGGGCTCTCAGTGCCGGGCGACTTGTCGATGGTCACCCTGGGCGACCCGACCATCCCCGTCCACTCCTCCCTGGACTTCACCGGATTCCACATCCCCCGGCCGCAGATGGGGCAGCAGGCGGTGGAGCTGCTCGTCGACGTACTGCACGGACAGACGTCCGCCACTCAGCGGCTGCTCGACTGCCGGCTGACACGGGGGGAGACCCTCGGGCCGCCGGCCTCGTGACGCCTCGGCCCGTTGCACGACGCCTCTTTGAGTAACGCCCTTCGAACACGGCCCCTTTGAACACAGCCCCCTTGAGCAACGCCCCTTTGAGCAACGCCCCTTTCAGCAAGGAGACCCATGCACGCGGACGTCCTCGTGGTCGGTGGCGGCACCGGCGGTGTCGCGGCAGCGCTCGGTGCGCTGCGTGCCGGCCGGAGTGTGATCCTCACGGAGGAGTACGACTGGCTGGGTGGTCAGCTCACCAGCCAGGCCGTGCCGCCGGATGAGCACACCTGGATCGAGCAGTTCGGCGCCACCGCCTCCTACCGGGCGCTGCGCGACGGTATCCGCGACTACTACCGGCGCCACTACCCCCTGACAACGCAGGCCCGCACCCGCCGTGAGCTCAACCCCGGCGCGGGCTGGGTGAGTCGGCTGTGCCACGAACCGCGCGTGGGTGTCGCCGTCATCGACGCGATGCTCGCCCCGTACCGCGGCAGCGGCCTGCTCACCGTCCTGCAGCCTTGTCGCCCCGTGGCCGCGGCCACGGACGGCGACCGCGTGACCGCCGTGACCCTCGCCCACCGTGACAGCGGCGAGCAGCTCACCGCCACCGCCGCCTACGTCCTCGACGCGACCGAGACCGGCGAACTGCTGCCGCTCACCGGCACCGAGTACGTCACCGGCTTCGAGGCGCAGAGCGACACCGGCGAGCCCTCCGCCCCGGAGACCGCGCAGCCGCTGAACATGCAGGCCGTCTCCTACTGCTTCGCCCTCGACCACGTCGACGGCGACCACACCATCGACTGCCCCGCCTCCTACGACTTCTGGCGCTCCTACCGGCCCTCCTTCTGGGGCGCCCCGCTGCTGTCCTGGTCCGCCCCGCACCCGCGCACCCTGGAAGTCGTCGAACGCGGCTTCACCCCCAACCCCGGCGACGACCCCGCCGACGTCGTCGCCGACCAGCGGGTCAGCGGCGGCGACATGAATCTGTGGACCTTCCGGCGCATCGCCGCCCGCGGCAACTTCGTCCCCGGCGCGTACCCAAGCGACATCACCCTCGTCAACTGGCCGATGATCGACTACTGGGAGGGCCCGGTCATCGACGTGCCCGATGCCCAGGATCATCTCGCCGCCGCGAAGGAGCTGTCGTACTCACTCCTGTACTGGATGCAGACCGAGGCCCCGCGTGCCGACGGCGGCACCGGCTTTCCCGGGCTGCGGCTGCGCGGCGACATCACCGGGGGAGCGGACGGCCTCGCACAGGCGCCCTACATCCGCGAATCCCGCCGTATCCGCGCCGAGTACACGATCGTCGAGCAGGATCTCTCCCTCGATGCGCGCGGCGGCAAGGGGGCCGTGAACTACCCGGACTCGGTCGGCATCGGCATGTACCGCCTCGATCTGCACCCCTCCACCGGCGGCGACACCTACATCGACGTCCCCTCCAGCCCGTTCGAGATACCACTCGGCGCGCTGATACCGACCCGGATGGAGAACCTGCTTCCCGCCGGCAAGAACCTCGGCACCACCCACATCACCAACGGCTGTTACCGACTGCACCCCGTGGAGTGGAACATCGGCGAGGTCGCCGGACTGCTCGCGGCCCACTGCGTCGAGCACAACCTCACCCCCCGCGGCGTACGCAACACCCCTGACCGGCTCGAGACGTTCCAGCATCTGCTTCGCGCCCACGGCGTCGAACTGCGCTGGCCCGACATCAGTGGCTACTGACCAGGAGAGACACCCGCATGCACACCCAACGACAGCATGGCTCAAGGAAGTTCGCCGCCCTGGCCGCCACCGGACTTCTCGCCCTGACCGCCTGCGGTGGCGGTGACGGCGGTAGTTCCGACGGCGGGCCCGTGAACCTGCGGATGACGGTCTGGTCGGGCGCTCCGGAGCATCTGAAGCTGCTCAACGGCATCGCCGACGCGTACCGCAAGACCCACCCCGAGGTGAAGTCCATCAAGTTCGACGTCCTCCCGGTGGAGAACTACACCGAGACCCTCACCACCCAGATGGCGGGCGGCAAGGCCCCCGACCTGGCGTGGATATTCGAGAACTCCGCCCTGGACTTCGTGTCCTCGGGCGCCCTGAAGGAGGTCAAGGACGACCCCGACGTACTGCCCGCCGCGAAGAAGATCTGGCAGCAGGACGGCAAGCTCTACGCCTACCCCTTCTCCACCTCGCCCTTCGGTGTCTTCGTCAACCTGGACATGCTGAAGAAGGCCGGCCAGCCGAGCCCCGCCGAGCTGATCAAGCAGGGCAGGTGGACCTGGGACGAGGTCGACAAGATGGGCGCCGCCGTCCACTCCAAGACCGGCAAGACGGGCATGGTGATCCGCGACTTCGACTACAAGGCCTGGGACAACCTCGCGACCTACTGGGACGGTTGGGGCGCCCAGGCATGGTCCGCCGACGGCAGGACCTGCGGTTTCGACAAGCCGCAGATGGTCGAGGCGATGACCGGCCTGCACAAGGCGATCTTCGACGACGGGGCCATGCTCGCCCCGGGCACGACCGCCGACTTCTTCGCCGGCGAGTCCGCCATGACCGTCACACAGATGAGCCGGGCCTCCCTTCTCACGGACAAGTTCACGTGGGACTTCGTCCCGCTGCCCGAAGGGCCCAAGGGGAAGTACGCCGTGATCGGCCAGGCCGGCATCGCGGTGCTCGCCAAGAGCAAGCACGCCGACGCCGCGGCCGGCTTCCAGGCGTTCATGACCAACAAGGAGAACTCCGCGAAGCTCGGCGCGTACTTCCCGCAGGCCCGCAGCTCCCAGCTGAACGCCGCGACGCTCGCCAAGAGCAACGCCAAGCTCAGCGAGAAGCAGCTGGCCGACGTCGTCATCGACGGCATCAAGAACGGCAAGGTCAAGCCCGTCCACATCGGCCAGGCCGAGATCTACGCGGCCGTACGCTCCGGTCTCGATGCGCTGTGGAAGCCGGACGCCGACGTACAGAAGGTCCTGACGGGGGTCTGCAACTCCATCAAGCCGCAGCTGGAGCAGTGACGGTGCCATGAAGACCCTCGACCGACCCCGCACCACGGCCGCCGCCGGTCCGCCGGGCGACCGCCATCGCGCCGGGAAGCCCTTCTGGACCTCCCGGCGCCGGGACCAGCTGGCCGGCTACCTGTTCATCGCCCCGCAACTGGTCGGCACCGTCGTCTTCGTGCTGATCCCGCTCGGCCTGGTCGTCTGGTACAGCTTCCATGAGTGGAACGTGCTGGCCGGCACCTTCCACTCGGTCGGCACGGACAACTACCGCAAGCTGCTCGACGATTCGAAGCTGCCGGGCGTGCTGCGGGCCACCGCCTACTTCTCCGTCGGCCTGGTCGTCCTCAACCTCTCTCTCGCGCTGGCCCTGGCCGTACTCCTCAACCAGAAGCTGCGCGGCAGCGTCGTCTTCCGCACCCTGTTCTTCTCACCGGTCGTCGTCTCGCTGGTCGCCTGGACCATCGTGTGGGGCTTTCTGCTGCAGAAGAACGGCGGCATCAACGCCGGCCTCGACCTGATCGGCGTCCAGGGGCCCAACTGGCTGCGCAGTGAAGGCACGTCGATGCTGTCGGCCATCGTCGTGCAGTGCTTCAAGAACGTCGGCCTGAACATGGTGCTGTTCCTGGCCGCACTCCAGGGGGTGCCGCGCGAGCTGTACGAGGCGGCGACCGTGGACGGTGCCGGACGGTGGCGGCAGTTCTGGCGGATCACGGTGCCCCTGATCAGTCCCACCATCCTGCTCACCTCCATCATCACGGTCGTCGGCTCGCTCCAGGTCTTCGCGCAGATCGCCGTCCTCACCCAGGGCGGCCCGTCCGGCTCCACCACCGTGCTCGTCTACTACCTCTACCAACAGGCGTTCAACTTCCACCACTTCGGCTACGGGGCGACGCTCTCGGTCCTGCTGTTCCTGATCGTGCTCGTGCTGACCGTCATCCAGTGGCAGATGCGCAGGAAGTGGGTGTTCCATGAGTCATAAGCTGTCCACCCGCGCCAAACTGCTGCTCTACGGCATCCTGATCGTGCTGTGCGTGCCGTTCGTCTTCCCCACCTGGTGGATGGCGACGTCCTCGCTGAAGCCGGCCGGTGACATCTTCGCCTTCCCGCCGAAGCTGTTCCCGGACAACCCCCACCTCGACGCGTATCGCAAGGTGTTCGAGCTCCAGCCGTTCGGCCAGCAGTACTTCAACAGCATGTACATCGCGATCGTGGTGACCCTGGGGACGCTCGCGGTCTCGTCGCTGGCCGGATACGGCTTCGCCCGCATCCGCTTCCCCGGGCAGAACATCCTGTTCCTCGTGGTCCTCACCGGTCTGCTGATCCCCAGCGAGGTCACCATCGTCCCGCTGTTCCAGATGTTCCACGACTGGGGGATGATCGACACCCACTGGCCGCTGATCCTGGTGCCGGTCCTCGGCGCTCCGAGCGTCCTGGCGACCTTCATCATGCGGCAGTTCTTCATCGCGCTGCCGCATGAACTGGAGGAGGCCGCGCGGATGGACGGCCTGGGCCGCTTCGCCATCTACTGGCGCATCGCCCTGCCACTGGCCCGCCCCGCGCTGTCCGCGGTCGCCATCTTCACCTTCCTGCACAGCTGGAACCTCTATCTGGAACCGGTCGTCTACCTCTCCACACCGGACATGTTCACCCTCCCGCAGGCCCTCACGCAGTACGTCGACGCCTACGGAGGGCCCATGTGGAACGTCCAACTGGCCGCCGCTTCCCTGACCGCGCTGCCGGTGGTCGCGGTGTTCGTCTTCGCCCAGCGGCAGTTCGTGGAGGGACTCGCGCACACGGGACTGAAATGACCGTCCCTCGCTTACTGATTCCCCATGTGGTTGCCAACGCCTCGCTCGGCCCAATGTGCCGTTCCTCCACCTCGCTGGCGCGCAGGCGCAGCTCAGGAGCGGGTTGAGGGGCGCGGTGGCAGGCGGCGCGGAGAGTGATCGCTGATGCGGCGCCTCTTGACCTGCGTGGATGGCGGGAACGGAGCTGGCCTGTTGGCCCGTGGCTGGTCCGGATCTTGGAATGACGGGCCGCCGACCGGCGACCCGGTGATCTGCCTCCAGAAGACGCCCGCCACGAGAGCAGGTCCGCAGAGGTACGGGAACGCAGGGCCGACCCTGCGGCGGTCGCTGTTGGAGGTCTTGAGCTGGCCTTGCCGCGGGACCGAGATGGAACGGTAGCAGAATCATTCGGTGACCGATATATTGTGAAGGCATGGTCACCCGCATGAGTCCGCATCCCTCCAGGAAGCGCTGGTCCGCCGTGTTCACCGCTGAGCGGGCCCGGCCGGAGGGGATACGTTCGCGGCCGAACGCCTGGTGGCTGGCGGTGGGCACCGTCTGCTTCGGCGCCTTCATGGGGCAGCTGGACGCCAGCATCGTCACGCTGACCTATGGCAGCCTGCGCACCGAGTTCCACACCTCGCTGGCAGCTGTGGAATGGGTGTCGCTGGCGTATCTGCTGGCGTTGGTGGCGCTGCTGGTGCCGGCCGGGCGGGTGTCCGACGCACACGGGCGCAAACTGCTGTATCTGTACGGGTTCGCCGTGTTCACCCTGGCCTCCGCCGCGTGCGGGCTCGCCCCGTCCCTGGGGGCTCTGGTCCTGTTCCGGGTGGTGCAGGCGGCCGGGGCGGCGATGATGCAGGCCAACAGCGTGGCACTGGTGACCACCAGTGCTCCGCGTGAGCGGATGCGCAGGGCGCTCGGAGTGCAGGCCGCCGCGCAGGCGCTCGGGCTGGCGCTGGGCCCGACGGTGGGCGGGGCGCTGGTGTCGATGCTGGGCTGGCGCTGGGTGTTCTGGGTGAACGTTCCGGTGGGCGTTCTCGCGCTGGTGGGCGGGCACTATCTGTTGCCGCGCACGCGGGCCCGCACGACAGCGGCGCGGTTCGACTGGAGCGGACTCGGGCTGCTCACCATGGCGACCACGGGTGCCCTGATGGGCGTGTCTGCGGCTTCCGGGCTGGCGGTGCCCGGCTGGGGCGTGGCCGTGCTGTTCGCGGTGGCGGCCGTGGCGGGTCGGGGGTTCGTGCGGCGGCAGCAGTGTGCTGCTGCACCGCTGCTGGACCTGAACCTGTTGCGCGTTCCGGCGGTGGCGTTCGGGCTGGTCGGGGCGCTGAGTGGATATCTGGTGCTGTTCGGGCCGCTGGTCCTGGTACCGGTCGTGCTGACCGCGCGGGGCTCCTCGGAGCTGACCGCGGGGCTCGTGCTCACGGCGTTGCCCGCCGGGTTCGCGCTGGCGGCGACCGGCGGCGACCGCCTGTTGCCGCGCGGGCTTGCGGACCGCGGGCGATGCCTGGCTGGGGCCGGCGTCTTCACTCTGGCCGTGGCCGGGCTGCTGGTCGTACCCCTGACGATCGCCGGGCTGGTGCCGGTGCTGGCACTGGCCGGGCTGGGCCTGGGCACCTTCACTCCGGCCAACAACGCCATGGTCATGGGGACGATCCCGGCCCGGTCCTCCGGCACGGGGGGCGGGCTTGTCAACATGACCCGGGGTCTGGGCACGGCGCTGGGCGTCGCCCTGGTCACGCTTGCCCTGCACCTGGTGGGCGGTGGCATACAGGCAGGGGCCCGGTGGGCGGCGGCCGTTCTCGTGGTGGCCTCGGCCGTGGCGGTCGGGGCGGCATGGTTGAGCCCGGGCCGTGATCCGAAGGCGCCGAAACGAATGCCGTGACGATCGGCGTGGAAGGGCCGCAGTGATGATCCGGAGCTCGGCCGAGTGGGTGCGGGATGCCTGGCTGACCGGCTTGGACGCGGCGGTCGTGGTACCGGCGGTGACGAGTCGGTTGTGTTTCAGGCCCGCTGGCCGGCCGCCGTGGCCGGGCTGTGGTTGGTACTGGCGCCGCGTCAGGGCTGGCCGGCGGTCAGGGTGTGCCGCCGCGGCGTGGGGTAGGCCGCGCGGCCGGTGAGCAGTCGCTGGATGAGGAAGCCGGCCGTGAGGGTGGCGGCCCCGGCGGCGGCGTCGGCGACGAAGTGGTTGGCGGTGGCCAGCACGACCGTGAAGGTCACGACGGGGTAGCAGACGCCCAGCACGCGTACCCAGGTGCGACGTGCCAGAAAGGCCAGGGTCAAGCCGGCCCAGGTGGACCACACGATGTGCACCGAGGGCATGGCGGCGTACTGGTTGGACAGTGACGCAACGTCGCCGGAGGCCCAGGAGCCCCAGGTGTGGTGGACGACCTCCGTGTCGATGAACCCCTGCCCGGCCAGGAAGCGGGGTGGTGCCGTGGCACAGAAGGCGAAGCCGATCAGGGCCAGCAGGGTGGCCGTGTAGAGAGCCGTGCGCACGGAACGGTAGCGGCCGGGGCGCCGGACGTAGAGCCACACCAGTACGCCGACGGTGACGATGAAGTGCAGGGTGGCGTAGTAGTAGTTCATCCCCACGATCAGCCAGCCGACGTGGTCCGCGGCGTGGTTGACGGTGAGTTCGATGTTGAGGTGCAGTTCCTGCTCTGCGTGCCAGATGGCGTCCGCGCGGTGCAGGGCGGCGGTGCGATGGGCGGGCACGGCGTTGCGGGTGAGGGTGTAGGCCCAGTACAGCAGTCCGGTGCAGACCAGCTCCGTCCACAGACGGGGCCGGTCCAGAGGGCGCAGCCTCGCGGGCAGCAGCGGATCCGGACGCCACCCGGCACGGGCCTCGCCGATGGTGGCCTGTGTGGCATCAGGAGCCGCGGTCACACTCGCTCCCGGCCGGATGCGTCGTCCGCGATCGACGTCAGCGCGTTCTCCTGATCGTCGCCCGGCGGGTACGGGGCGTCGTCGCCGCTGCTGGGGCGGCGGCTGGTGATCAGGTAGACGAGCGCGCCGGTGAACAGGATCAGGGAGACATAGTCGTTCAGGCGCAGGCCCAGGAAGTGGTTGGCGTGGTCGATGCGCAGCGCCTCGATCCAGGCCCGGCCGGTGGTGTAGGCGAGGACGTAGCACGCGAACAGGCGGCCGCGGCGCCACTTCGTGTGATGGCGGCGGTCGAGCCAGAGCAGGAGTGCCATGACGCCGACGTCCCACAGTGACTCGTACAGGAATGTGGGGTGGTACAGGGCGACGGTGGGGGAGTCGGTGGGGCGGTTGGCCGGGTCGATGTACAGCGCCCAGGGCAGGTGGGTGGGGCGGCCGTACAGCTCCTGGTTGAAGTAGTTGCCCCAGCGGCCGATCGCCTGGGCCACCACCAGCCCGGGCGCGGCGGCGTCGGCGAAGTCGGCCAGTGCGATGCCGCGTCGGCGGCAGCCCAGCCAGGCGCCGACCGCGCCGAGGGCCACCGCGCCGGGGATGCCCAGGCCGCCGTCCCAGATGTACAGGGCGTGCAGGGGCTGCTTGCCGGCGGCGAAGTACAGCTCGGGGTCGGTGAGCACGTGGTAGAGGCGCCCGCCGAGGATGCCGAACGGGACCGCCCAGATGGCGATGTCGGCGATGTCCTCACGCCGCCCGCCCCCCGCATCCCAGCGGCGGCCGGTCAGCCATACGGCGGTGAAGATGCCGGCCAGGATGCACAGCGCGTAGGCGCGGATCGGCAGCGGCCCGAGGTGCCACACGCCCTGGGAGGGGCTGGGAAGGTACGCCAGGTTCAAGGCTCGACCGTTTCTTGCACGCGCGGAACCCGGCCGTGGGCCGGGGCGGATTCACCGACAATACATCGGACACCGAACCTTTTGTGAGGGCACCCGGCAGAGTCGACCAGGTGTCCGGGCCGCGGACGGCGGGACCGTTTCCGTGTACGGCCCGACTACCCTGGCCCCATGTCTGCGCAGCCCCGCTCCGATGTCCCCCTGCCGCGGCCCACCGGCGAGGCGCCGGACGCTCGTCTGCTCACCGAGGCTGTCACCCGGCTGCGCCGCGTGCTGCGCTCATCGATCCGGACCGACTACCCCTGGGAGACCCTGCCCATGGCGCAGGTCGAGCTGCTGCAGGTACTCGGCGAGCACTCCCCGGCCCGCATCAGCGACCTTGCCACCCGCCGACGTCTGGCCCAGAGCACGGTCAGCGGACTGATCGGTCAGATGATGACCGCTGGGCTGGTCGCACGTGATGTTGACCCCGCCGACCGCCGAGCCTCCGTCGTCACCCTCACCGACGCCGGCCGCGAGAAGCTGGCCGCGTGGACCATCGCCCACGAACGCCGCATCGACGTGGCCCTCGCGGCTCTCGACGACGACTCCCGGGCTGCCATCACGCATGCGCTGCCGGCTCTGTTCCAGCTGGCCGAACAGCTCGGCGAGTCGGCCGAAGGCGAGGCTGAACAGTGATCGCCCGGAGCCGTGTCCGCACGTGAGCGTCCCTGGTCCGCGGCTCTTCCGGCTCGTGGTCACCCGCGCTTTCGGAAGGCGAGTGCGTCCGGGGTGTGGCTGAGCCACCACTGGCAGACGTTCCAGTGATTGTCCGTGCCGCCGGCGTCGTCGAACGTCACGACGGCGACGACCGGACCGCTGCATGTCGGGCTCGACGCCGAGTGCATGCTGCACTTCCTGCCGTTGTCCGGCGGAATCTCGTCGATCGCCGTGATGACGGACCTCATGCGGGAAGCGTACGCGACGGTTCGTGCACGGTCCCGGCCAACCACGTCCAACTCGTCTTCGAGTAAGGCGAGTTGAAGCATGATCGGCCTGTTGGTCCTTGGCCCACCCCAGGAACGCCGCGGCTAACCGCTGGTTGGCGAAGCCGTCGCCGACCAGGGTGTGCAGGAGGCCGTTGCTCCGCAGGACGAGCCGTCCGAGTGTCCAGTTCACCGTCTCGGGCGTCGGTGGCTCCAGTCCGTGGACGAGTCGCGCGATCGCGCGCTTGCCGACTGCCTCCGTCGTGTACGTGAGGATGAAGGTGGCCTGGTTACCGCGCAGGTGCGCGTCTCCGGCCGTTCGTCCGCCGGCTCGCGGGTCAGCCGGGCGAGGACGGCTCGACCGCCTGTGTACCCCGCAGCCGGCCCGCGGTCGGTAACGGATGCATGCGCTCGCCCGGTGTTCGTTCAGCTGTCCCCGTCGGCTGCGGTGAGGGAGGCGAGGGCGGCGTCGAGGCGGTGGGTGGCTTCGTCGGCGACGGGGCGCAGGGCGTCGAGTCCGGTGAGGGCCACCATCGTGCCCGGGTCGAGGGCCTGTACGGCGGTGCGGTCGCCGTCGCGGCGGACGACGACGTTGCAGGGCAGCAGCAGGCCGATGGAGCGATCGGTGTCCAGGGCGCGCCGGGCGAGGGGCGGGTTGCAGGCGCCGAGGATGACGTAGTCCTCCATGGCGTGGTCGAGCCTGGCCTTGAGGGTGGCGGTGACGTCGATCTCGGTGAGGATGCCGAAGCCCTGCTCGGCGAGGGCCTCGCGGACGCGGCTGACCGTGGTGGCGAAGTCGGTGTCGAGGTGCACGGTGCGGTCGTAGCGCATGGCAGTGGTCCTTCCGGTCGCCTCGCACGACGCGGACCGGTTGTCCGGGCGTGCGCGAGGTACTCGTGCGGTGTTTCCCGGGGTTTTCCCTAGCCTTGGAAATACCCCCCGGGGTACTCGTGTTACGGTCGTAAGCATACCCCCAGGGGTAATTCTTTCATGGGAAGGGAGTACTTCGTGTTCTTCGTCGACACGATCGAGGTGGCCGGGCTCGGCAACCGCAGTTACCTGGCGGGCGGCGAGCGGACGGCGGTGGCGATCGACCCGCCCCGTGACGTGGACCAGGTGATCGCGGCGGCGGCCCGGCGCGGGGTGCGGATCTCGCACGTCGTCGAGACGCACGTCCACAACGACTACGTCACCGGCGGCCTGGAGCTCGCCCGGCTCACGGGCGCCTGCTACCTCGTTCCCGCCGGCGCCCACGTCTCATTCGACCGCGTGCCGGTGCACGACGGCGATCGCGCGGAGATCGACACCGCAGGGCTGACCCTGCGCGCGCTGGCGACGCCCGGCCACACCCCGCACCACACCTCCTATGCGCTGGAGGAGAACGGCGCGGCGGTCGCGGTGTTCACCGGCGGCTCGCTGCTGATCGGCACGGTGGGCCGCCCGGACCTGGTCGAACCGCGGCTGACGGAGCAGCTGGCCCGGGCGCAGCACGCCTCCGCGCACCGCCTGGCCGCCGAGCTGCCCGACGACACGGCCGTGCTGCCCACGCACGGATTCGGCAGCTTCTGCTCGTCCTCCCAGGCGGAGGGCAGCGACACGACCATCGGCAAGGAGAAGGAGTCCAACGAGGCCCTCACCCGGGACGTGGACACCTTCGTCGCCGACCTGCTGGCCGGCCTGGACGACATCCCCGCCTACTACACGCACATGGGCCCTGCCAACACGGCCGGACCCGCGCCCGTCGATCTGACCCCGCCCGCCGTCGCCGACGCCGAGGAGATCGCCGCCCGCCTGGCGGCGGGGGAGTGGGTGGTGGACCTGCGCAATCGCATCGCGTTCGCCGAAGGTCATGTCTCCGGCTCGTTCAACTTCGAGGCGGAAGGGCAGCTCGCCACCTATCTCGCCTGGCTGATCCCGTGGGGCAAGCCGGTCACGCTGCTCGCCGCGTCACCCGAGCAGCTCGCCACCGCCCAGCGCGAGCTGGTCCGCGTGGGCATCGACCGCCCCGCCGCCGCGGCCACCGGCCAACCCGGCGACTGGGTCCGGGAGGGGGAGGCCCAGGCGTCCTTCGCGCGCGCCACGTTCGTCGATCTCGCCGGCCGGCACTCGGCGGAGGGTGTCGTCGTCCTCGACGTCCGGCGCGGCTCGGAGCGGTCGGCCGGATACCTCGAGGGCTCGGTCCACATCCCGGTCCACGCGCTGCACCGCCGCCTCGGGGAGGTCCCCGACGGTGAGGTGTGGGTGCACTGCGCGGGCGGCATGCGGGCCGCCATCGCCGCCTCGCTGCTGGACGCCGCAGGCCGGGATGTCGTCGCCGTGGACGACTCGTTCGATGAGGCCGAGAAGGCGGGACTCACCGTCCGGACCCCCTGACGGCATCGGATGCCGCAGACGTCCCACCGATCTTCCGTACCGACCAGGAAACAGGAGCGAGAAATCCGTATGAGCATCTTCCGACGAGACCGGGGCGGTCCGGGCCGCGTGACCGTGCAGGAGGCGGCCGCGCGCACCGGCGACGGCAATGCCGCCGCCGGCGGCGGTGACGCCGTGCTGCTGGATGTGCGCGAGCCGTACGAGTGGCAGGCGGGGCACGCGCCGCGCGCCGTGCATCTGCCGCTGTCCGCGCTGGCCGCCGGGGCGGGGCTGCCCGCCCGGGCGCAGGCGCGGCCCCTGGTCGTGATCTGCCGTTCCGGCAACCGCTCCCGGCGGGCCGCGGAACTGCTGGTCACCCGCGGCGCGCAGGCCGTGGACGTGATCGGTGGGATGCGGGACTGGGCCGAGGCGGGTCTGCCGGTGGTGGACGCACGCGGTGGGAACGGCACGGTCGCGTGAGCGCAGTCATACTCGCCCTGGCCGCCGGCGCGGTGATAGGCCTGGCGCTGGGCGCGCTCGGGGGCGGTGGCAGTGTGCTGGCCGTCCCCGCCCTGATCTATCTGCTCGGCTTCAGTCCGGTCGGGGCGACGACCGCGAGTCTGGTCATCGTCACGCTCACCTCGGTCACCGCGCTGGTCGCGCACGCCCGCGACGGGAACGTGCGCTGGCGTACGGGGCTGCTGTTCGCTGCGGCCGGGATCGGCCCGGCGATGCTGGGCGGCGCGCTCTCCGCCCGTATCCCGGCGGCCGTGCTGACGGCGGCCTTCGCCGTGGTCGCGGGAGTGGCCGCGTTGCGCATGCTGCGTTCCCGGGCGGCTGCGGAGGGTGCCGTGAGGGTGCGGCCGGTGCGGGTGGCGGCCGCCGGTGCCGGGCTCGGCGCGGTCACCGGAGTCCTCGGCGTGGGCGGTGGCTTCCTCGCCGTACCGGCGCTGGTGAGCGTGCTGGGGATGAGAATTCGGAACGCGGTGGGTACCAGCCTGCTGGTCATCACCGTCAACTCACTGGCCGCGCTCGCGACGCGTGCCGGTACGGTCGAGGGGCTGGACTGGGCGGTCGTCGGGCCGTTCGTCGGGGCCGCGATCCTCGGCGCCTGGGACGGCAAGCGGTTGGCCAGGAAGATCTCGGGACACGCGCTTCAGCGGATCTTCGCGGTGGTGCTGCTGGCCGTGGCGGCCTTCATGCTGATCGACGCGGTGCTGTGACGGCCGCCGCGGCGAGTCCTCAGGCCAGCGACAGGAACAGCCGTTCCAGCCGGGTGCGCACCGCGTCCGTGTCGTCACCGTTCTTGCGGCCGGAATCGATGTCGGTCAGGCACTGCTGCAGGCCCGTCGCGATGATCGCGAAACCGGCACGGTCGAGCGCGCGGGAGGCTGCGGCGAGCTGCGTGACGACGTCCTCGCAGTCGCGTCCCTCCTCGATCATCCGGATCACACCGGAGATCTGACCCTGCGCGCGGCGCAGCCGGTTCAGCACGGCCCTCAGTTCCGCACCCGCAAGTTCAAGTTCCACGATCACTCCTCGAAAAAATACCCCTAGGGGTACTGTACGTCCCGTTTCGGGACGGCGTCGACCATTAAGGATCACATCTGCCATGAGCAACTCCCCGGCCCCTGTCGCCTTCGGCATCGACCAGGCCCGCACCCGGCTGCACGAGTTCACCGTCATCGATGTGCGCACGCCCGCCGAGTACGCCTCCGGCCACCTGCCCGGCGCGCTGAACATCCCCCTCGACCACGTCCGGCGGGCCCTGCCGGAGATACGGCACGCCGCCGGACGCGGTGACGTCCTGGTCGTGTGCGCCTCCGGAGCCCGCTCCGAGAACGCCTGCAAGCTCCTGGCCGAACAGGGCGTCACCACGGCCACGCTCGCCGGCGGCACCGGAGCCTGGGCCGCCGAGGGGCACGACCTGCACACACCGGCCGCCTGCGACACCAGGGCAGGCTGGAGCATGGAGCGCCAGGTCCGCTTCACCGCCGGCAGCCTGGTCCTGCTCGGCCTGCTCCTCGGCCTGCTCGTGCATCCGGCACTCCTGCTGCTCTCGGCCGGCGTCGCGGGCGGCCTGGTCTTCTCCGCTCTCACGAACACCTGCGGCATGGCGGCCGTGCTCGGCAAGCTGCCCCACAACCGCCCCCGCGCGGCCGATCTCGACGCCGCTCTGGCCGCTCTGCGCGGCCGCTGAACCCGCGTTCCAGGGCGCTCATGGAGACTCCATGGGCGCCCTGGATGTCAGTTCGCTCCCGTCGGGCCCGCGGCGGTCTTCCGGCTCACCTCGTCCATGTCGACGGCCCGGATCTTGCCGATGAGCTCCTCCAGGGCCTGCGGCGGCAGCGCGCCCGGTTGCGAGTACAGGACGGTCCGGTCGCGGACGGCCATGAGAGTGGGGATGGAGGAGATCTGGAAGGCGCCCGCCAGTTCGGGCTGTGCCTCGGTGTCGACCTTGCCGAAGACGATGTCCGGGTGGCGCTGGGCCGCCTTCTCGTAGACGGGGCCGAACATCCGGCACGGCCCGCACCAGGCCGCCCAGAAGTCGATCAGTACGATCTCCGAACCGGTGACGGTCTCCTCGAAGTTGTCCTTGGTCAGTTCCACGGTCGGCATGGCTTCCGCGCTCCTCTCGGATACCCGGCGGGGTATTCAGGTACACGGTTCAACCGATGCCGGGCCGGGTTTGTTCCACACAGACGGGTGGCCGCGGGAACCAGCGCAGAAGTCCAGCGAGCGGCCGGACGCGGTGCAGTCGGCGTAGACGAGCCGTTTCGGACCGTAGGGGCCCCTCCAGCACCTCGTCGTCCCGGATGAGCCCGCCCCGGATGCGCTCCAGCAGTGCCGATGCGGCCGGTGCCAGGGACGTGCTCATGGCTCCAGCTCGATCTCGATCTCGGGCGGCTGATGGAGGGTGTTGTGTACCGTGCAGCGCGAGGCCACGGCCAGCAGGGCCGCCCGGCGTCGCTCGGGCAGCCCCGGTGGCGGGATGACCACGACGCGCAGGGAGGCGACCCGGGCGGGGCGGTCGGTGGCCATGGTGAATTCCGTACGGACGCGCAGGCCGGTCTGGGGCAGGCCGTGCCGGTGGAGATAGCGGCCCGCGTAGAAGGCGACGCACGTGGCCAGGGACGCGGCGAACAGCTCGGTGGGGGTGGGCGCGGTGTCCGTGCCGCCGGCCTCGAAGGGCTGGTCGACCTGGAGATGGTGCCCGCGGATGTCCACGGTGTAGGCATCCCGATCGACGTGGGCGACCTCGAAACTGTGCACGTCCATGGACGGTGGCCGGTTCGTGCTCAGGGTGTGTGGTGTGCTGCCGGTCATGGCCGGGCCCTTCTCGCCGGTGTCGACTGCTGACGGATCCCAGTCGACCGCGCACCCTGCGACGAATCGAGAGGCCGACAGGGTGCGCCCCGGGCCGTTCGGCCCTCGTGGGAGCTGGCGTGGTGATATACGCTGCCGGGTATTTTCCCAGGGGGTTCGCGGCGGTTGAGGGGCCGCATGGCCGACGGAGCGGGGCGAAGACATACCCGGGTGGGTACTCGGATGGGGACTTGCGGCCCATGCCCCGCCCTCACCTCCCCGCACGACAGTGGGGTCATGGGTAAACACATCGTGATTCTCGGCGGCGGAACCGCCGGTACCATGACGGCCAACCGCCTGCGCCGCACGTACGACGCGGGCGAGTACCGGATCACGGTCGTCGACCAGCACGACGACCACCTCTATCAGCCGGGGTTGCTGTTCGTGCCGTTCGGGCTCGCCCAGCCGCACCACCTCGTCCGGTCCCGTCCCCGGCAGCTGAACGCCGCCGTCGACTACAAGCAGGCGCGGATCGAGCGGGTCGACCTCGACGCGCGGACGGTGCATCTCGCCGGCGGCATCCGGCTGGGCTACGACGTGCTCGTGGTCGCCACCGGGGCGACGCTGCTGCCGGAGGAGACCGAGGGGCTGACTGGCCCCGGCTGGGGCGAGAACGTCTTCACCTTCTACGACCTGCGCGGCGCGACCGCCCTGCACGACGCGATGGAGCGGTTCGACGGCGGCCGTATCGTCATCGACGTGGCGGACCTGCCGGTCAAGTGCCCCGTGGCGCCGCTGGAGTTCGCCTTCCTCGCCGACTGGTACTTCCAGCGGCGCGGCATCCGCGACCGGGTCGAGCTGACCTACGCCACCCCGCTGGACGCGGCCTTCACCAAGCCGATCGCGGCGAAGGCGCTGGGCGGTCTGCTGGCGGACAAGGGCATCGAGCTGGTCACCGAGTTCACGCTCGGCGAGGTCGACGGCGAAGGTGGCCGGCTGGTGTCGTACGACGGGCGCGAGGTGCCCTTCGACCTGGCGGCGGTCGTGCCGCTGCACGGCGGAGCCGAATACGTCGAGCGCTCCCCGGGCCTCGGCGACGAGCTCGGCTTCGTCCCCGTCGACCCCCACACTCTTCAACATCCCGACTTCTCCGAGGTGTTCGCGATCGGGGACGCGGCGGGCCTGCCCGCCTCCAAGGCCGGTTCGGTGGCCCACTTCGAGGGCGAGGTGCTGGTGCACAACATCGGCCGCTTCCTCGCCGGGCAGCCGCTCGAAGCCACTTTCGACGGGCATGCCAACTGCTTCGTCGAGACGGGTTTCCACAAGGCGCTGCTGATCGACTTCAACTACGACACCGAGCCGCTGCCCGGCCACTTCCCGGGCCCGGTGGGCCTGCCGCTGATGAAGGAGTCGCACGCCGCCCATCTCGGCAAGCTCGCCTTCGAGTGGCTGTACTGGCACAGCCTGCTGCCCGGCCGGGAGATGCCCGGCATCGGCTCGGCGATGCCCACGCGCGGCAAGCAGCACGTCCACGCCTGAACGAAGGAGAGCAGTCATGCCCACAGTCACCTACGGCGAGAGTGCCGTGCCCGTCGACGACGAGGGCTTCTTCACCGACCCGGCCCGGTGGACCGAGCCGATGGCCGAGCAGATCGCCCGCGAGAGCGGCATCGAGGCGCTGACCGACCGGCACTGGAC